>JAKAMX010000005.1 GCA_021812665.1 bacterium | reverse complement strand
CCTCTTTGAATTTCTCTCTCGTTAGATCCCAATCGTCGGTTGGTGATACTTCTCGCGCGCAGTAGTAGCGTAGTGCAGGAACACCATACTCGGCAATGAATTCGTCTGGGCTCAGCACGTTGCCAACGCTCTTGGACATTTTTTTGCCACCCGAAGTTACGAAACCGTGCACGAGCAAAGATTTTGGAAGTGGAATTTTTGCAGAGAGAAGCATCGCAGGCCAAAGGAGCGCATGGAAGCGAACAATGTCTTTGCCGATCACCTGCACATCGGCTGGCCAAAATAATTTGTACTGACTCTCGTCTTCTTTCCCATATCCAATTGCAGAAATATAGTTTGAAAGCGCGTCACACCACACGTACATGAGCTGTCCGGGATCGTTCGGCACAGGGATACCCCAAGGGATTTCTCTTTCTGGGCGCGAGATACTTACATCACTCAAAAGATTTTCTCCGTCAGAGTTGAGCAGCGCGAGCATTTCGTTCACCTTTGACTGCGGCATAATTTTAAAGTCACCACTCTCGAGCAAGCGACGCAACTCAGGCACGTACTTGGAAAGCTTGAAGAAATAATTTTCTTCTTCGATTTGCTCTGGTGGAGTGCTGTGATGCTGGCACTTTCCGTCGACAAGCTCCTTTTCAGTGATAAAGGCCTCGCAACCGATACAATACAAACCTTTGTAGGTAGCTTTGTAGATATCCCCTGCCTCCTCGAGTGCGCGCCACATTTTTTGCGCACCTGGCCAATGTGCTTTTTGATCTGATGTACGAATAAAAAAGTCATTTGAGACCTGCAGTGTCGCCGCCAATTCCTTCATTTTTTCAACGTTAGCATTCACAAAAGCCTGAGGAGAGAGACTCTCTTTTTGCGCGGTTCGAATAATCTTATCACCATGCTCATCTGAGCCGGTAAGGAAGAAGGTTTCCTCCCCCTGCGCGCGATGATATCGCGCGATAATATCCGCCAAAATGAGTTCGTATGCATGCCCGAGATGCAGACGCGCATTGGCATAAAAAATTGCCGTGGTTACGTAGAATTTTTTTTCTTCCATTCCGTTAGTTGTTAACTGATAAACAATGAGATCTATGCGAGAACCACTTTCTTTTTTTCGATGTCAGCGATAACTTCCATGAGTACAGATGCCACCGGAATCGAAATGACAACACCGAGAAATCCTGAGAGTTCCCATCCAACAACGAGCGCAAGAATAACGAGAATAGGCGGCACGCCCACCACTTTACGAACCACGAGCGGATAAATAAGATGGCTCTCAAACTGCTGAACGAGCAGATAATATCCCATGATGATCATAGCTAGAGATGCGCCTCCAGTAGTATAGGAAATGGCAACCGCAGGAACAGCGGCAAGAATAGGACCAAATACTGGAATAATTTCAAACACACCAGCGAGAAGCGCGAGCGACAACGCATACGGAATCCCAAATATCGTTAACCCGAGAAATACCAACACAAACATAAGGATACCGAGCAAAAGCTGGCCCTGCATCCATTTACCAATCTTCTCTTTTGAACGCTCCCAGAGATTGATTGCGTATGTTTCTTTACCAAATGGAATCACAATCTGAAGCAAGTTCTGGATCCCGTGCTCCTGCATTGCAAAGTAAAACGAGAGAACGATTATGAGTATAAAATCAAACAGCCAGCCAAAGAGGGCATTCGCAGAGCTAAAGGCTCCTTGCGATGCAGCTACACCAATGCCTGAAAGTTTGTTGAAAATCTGCTGGAACACAGGGCTCGCAGCAGTAGAATCTGCTCCTTGAGCGAGAGTAGGAATGAGAACACCATTTTGCCCAAAAAGACTCTGGTCTATCGAGTGCAAAATCGAAGGAAGTCTATGTGAAATATTAGCCGCTTCATTGACGATAGGAGGGACAAAACCATAAATGAGACCGAGAAACACTGTGGCACTCAACACATAGATGATAAGCACTGCCAAGATCCTATGCACACCGTATTTATTGAGGAAGCGAATTCCCGGCTCAATAGCGGAGGCAAGAATCACTGAGGTAACCACAACGAGCGTTAGGTCGCGAAGCACCCAGAGCGCCCATACACCCAAGACGACCATGACGCCCTTGACGATGGTCCCCGCAGTTATCGACACCATAATGTTTTTGTCCTGCTCTTTCATAGTCACATCATACCCCATTTATGGCGGAGGGCAAAGGATATTCGCACGCGCGCCCTAATTAGACCTTGAGAAGCGACACCAGCGCCTCCTGGTCTTTCACCGGTCCTACCAGTGCGAGGTTTAAGTTCTTCTCAATAAATAGTTTGCGCGCCATATCGCGAACTTGTTTGGCGGTAACTGCTCGGATGCGCTGTTCTCGTTCCTTTGGCGCTAAGAGCTCACGACGCATAACTTCCTGCATGCCATAATATTCAGCAAGCTGATCTGAGGACTCAAGACCGAGATACATCATGCCGACCAAATGCTCCTTCACTTTTGATAGCTCTTCCTCACTCACCAATTCCTGTTTTAATTTTTTTAATTCTCCAAGAACTGCGTCCACAACTTCGTGCATGCGATTGTTCGCCACACCGGCTGACACTGCAAGGAAACCATGGTCAGTAAATGCACTATTCGATGCATTCACATAATAGCCGACTCCCATTTCATCACGAACTTTTCGGAAAAGGCGAGACGACATTCCGCTCCCAAGCACACCCGCGAGCACTGAAAGAATCGGGTTCCTTTTATCAGCAACAGAAAACGAACGCACACCAAGAACGAGATGTGTTTGGTCGGTCTCTTTGAAATGAACTGCGATCTGCGGCTCTCGTTGCGTATCGACAGTTTTCTTTTTGCCTACTTTTTTATTTTTTTCAATACCCGTAAATTTTTTCGCGATCTCTTTGAAGACGTTCGTAGCGTCAATGTCACCTGCGATTACAACCGTCGTCGCTCCCGCAACATAATGCGCCTTGCGATACGCAACAAAATCTTCTCGTTGTATACCCCGCACCACCTCTCGCTTCCCCGCAATAGACCATCCTGCTGGCTGGTCACCGTACAAGAGCTCCATCCACACTTCGTGAACTTTTTGCATAGGGAGATCGTCGTACATATTTATTTCATCGACGATGACACCTTTTTCTTTTTCGATTTCCTCAGACTTGAGAAGCGGATTCTGGTAGAGATCTGCAATAATATCAAGAAGGTGCGCAACATCGTCAGCTTTCCCTTTTGCGTAGTATCCTGTAAATTCTTGACCAGTAAATGCATTGTAAGCGCAACCAAGAGTATCGAGCTCTATCGACAAATCACTTGTATTAGGGCGTGTTGCGGTACCTTTGAAACACATGTGCTCAAGAAAGTGCGAAATGCCATTTTTTTCTTTGGACTCATATTTTGACCCCGTCTCAACAAGCACTAAAACTGTTACTGTCGGGTTGTCCGCCATGGGGATAGCAAGCATACGCATGCCGTTCGGCAATATTTTTCTTTTACACTTCATAGAGAATTTGCGCTTAAAATTATTTAATATTCTTCAGTAAAAATTTTTCTAGATCACCCGCTGCGATTCGTTCCTGTTCCCCGCTATCGCGGTGGCGAATTGTTACGGTGTCATCTTCCAGCGTATCGAAGTCAACGGTGATACAAAATGGCGTACCAATCTCGTCCTGGCGACGGTAGCGTTTTCCTACGTTGCCGTTGTCGTCCCACATAATCTGTGGAATTTCTTTTTTGAGCGCAGCATAAATATCACGCGCCTTCGCAACAAGCTCCGGCTTGTTCTTCATGAGAGGAAAGACTGCCGCCTTTACCGGTGCAATACGAGGAGCAAGTTTCAAATATACGCGTGCTTCTCCGCCAAGCTCATCCTCTGTGTAGGCAGAAGAGAGAACGGCAAGGATTGTCCTATCAACGCCGAGCGAGGGCTCGATCACGTGTGGGACAATTGCTGGCTCACCTTCTTTGTCAGCCATCGCTAGATTTTGCCCTGACCCTTTCATGTGCGCCGACAGGTCGTAATCGGTGCGGTATGCAAGACCGTAGAGCTCCTTTCGTCCAAACGGAAAATCGAACTCAAAGTCGATTGTTCTCTTTGAGTAAAACGCTCTGTCCTCATCGCTTACTTCGAGTTCATACGTTCGGTCTTTTCGTATGCCGACTGTTTCAATGAACGAGTGCATTTCTTTGCGCCACTCTTCAAAAGATTCTTCCCATTCTTCAGGACGAACAAAGTATTCTATTTCCATCTGTTCGAACTCTCGAGATCTGAAAACAAAATCGCGTGGCGCAATTTCATTTCTAAATGCTTTCCCGATCTGAGCAATACCAAAAGGCAATTTAGGGTGGAGCGAATCGACAACATTTTTAAAGTTCACGAAAATACCTCCCGCTGTTTCTGGGCGCAAGTACGACACAGATGATTCGTCCTCCATCGCGCCAACGTGAGTCTTGAACATCATATTAAATTGATGCATCGGCCCAAACTGGCCTTCGCACTCAGGACATTTTTCGCCGACTTGATCTGCACGGAAACGACGCTTGCATTTTTTGCATTCAACAAGCGGATCAGAAAAACCAGAAACATGTCCGCTCGATTCCCACACTTTTGGATTCATGATAATGGCAGCATCCACGCCATGCATGTCATCACGTCGCTGTACAAACATCTGCCACCAAACCTGCTTAATGTTATTTTTGAGCTCAACCCCAAAAGGGCCGTAGTCCCACGTACCCGCAAGACCGCCATAGATTTCCGAACCCTGATAAATAAAGCCGCGGCGCTTACAGAGCGAAACCAGCTTGTCCATTATGTCCGATGGATATGAATTTTGTTCGGTCATTAAAGGCTAATTTACCACAGTTCCTTGGCGTTGCGCAAACGCAGGATCACCCGTCAAAACAATCGTAATCGCTGGCTTTATATCGCGAACACTAGTGCCAGTAAATGAATCAGTTGCTGTGAGAGATGTTTGTCCAGTGAGCGGCGGCACCTGCCCTACCTGACTCAAGCTTGGCAAAAATGAAATTTGGAAAGCAACATCACGCTGACCCCCAGAAGGAATTCTTCCAATATTCCACGTTATCGCATGCGCACCCTCGTCGTACATGACATCCTCTCCGGGTGGAGATATTTTGCCCAACCATTTGACGTATAACGGAATCGAAGTCTTTACCACCGCGCCAGAGACATCATTCGAGCCGTTGCGTGCCGTCAAAGAGACAGTGTACGTTGTTTCTTTTTCAACACGTGGCGGCAGCGGTCCTGTGTTGGTGAATGGACCACTATAGTACAATCCACGGGCTGAGAGCTTTAGATCTGTTTCAATTTTGACTTTTCTACTTGCAAACGTATTGATGTCTTCAGGAACGTTCACATCAGAGATTCGTCTGCCATGAACACGAACATCGAGTGTGATTTGTGGATTTCTGAGGCTTTGTCCCGAATCAATACCGAGCGAAACAGGAGAGAATGCGAAACTCACTGACCCACGAGCGCCTGATTTTACTGTTTTTAATTCTGGCGTGGTAGTCTCATCCCAAACAATCGTGTTGTCGATAGAGCGATAAAAACCACCACTTGATGCAAAAATAGAGTAGCGATTGAGCGCCTCACCACCGAGTTTCACCTCGATAACTGCATCACTTATATTCGTTGGATTATTGCTGCTCCAATTGATATCTGCGCGCACGCCACGGCCGAGAGTCACTGCATGATCAGTTGAGCGGTCACCATCAATAACGAGATCAAGTGCCATAAACGGCTTCTTGATTGTCATGGATTCGTTGGTAGCATTGTAGACAGTATCTATCTCTTGAGAATTTTGTGAATTTGGTGTTCCAACGCTAATTTTTGCAATTTTTTCTTCACTCTCCGCTCCTTCGATTATTCCATGTATTTTAATTATACGATTTGCTTGAGGAGCGAGAGTTGAGATTGCCCATGTGTTTGTGCCATATGTTGGCGCCGGATCGGAACTTTGAAAATTGAAACCGTAAGGGTATTCCGCTCGCACCAGCAGTGATCCTATTGTGTCTTTGCTGTTGGAGCTCACATTCACCGTGAGGTCGATGCTTTGTCCGGAGCTTGCTTCTTTGAGCATATCAAGCGCGATATTTACGGGAGACGATAAAATACCAACCGAATACGTAGTTGTTTTTCGCAAGCGGGCATTTGATCCAGATAGGCGATATTCGAGAGTTACAGCCACATCTTTTTTTGTGTTCTGCTCTCCATACAAAACAGTGTTAATTTTTTCCGTAACCGACTGACCAGGAAGAATCGTGCCAAGATCCTTTGAGATGCGCGGAAGGCTCGTCTTGTCTGTCACTGAATAAAACCCAGGAGGATACTCAATAGAAAGAGTGGCAGCTTCAACAGAGACCTGATTTTTGTTTGTCACCGCAAACGAAGTTTCAAAAGGTTCCCCGCCTGCGACCTGAACAGGCGCGGAAATATCAATGTTGATGTTCTCTCCAGAAACTACGTTTGTGCCCAAAAACCAAATGATCGCAGTAATCGTAAGTGCAACGAGAAAAAATCCTATCGATATATAAACAAATTTTTTCATTTTTTTATTGTGTGCTGCTTGTAATTCCTGTTCTTGAAGAAAAGAGACGGCCTCTGCTTTTGGGTTCCATGAAGGGGCAGCGAATGGTTCTTTTTTTGTTAGTACGTCTTGAATAGGCTCAGGCTTGAACTCTTTTGAATACAACTCTTTCTCAAGCTCAGCAATCCGATCTTTCACATCGTTTGTCATAGAACTATTATAACTTCAAACGAGGAGCACAACAAACACAACAGTGCTTATTGGGTCCGAGTGCCGAAGTTATATGTATTCATATAACTTCAAACGAGGAGCACAACAAACGCGGAGGCCCTAGAGATGCGAAGAAGCAATTGCGTCGTTCACCGCAAGAAGCGCCTTTGGAGAGACATGAGCAAATTGTTCAATCAACTCTTTGGAAAAATCTCCTGCATTCAAAAACGAACTAAACGCATTTGCATCAATATGCCCGAGGAAAGAAAGGGCTCTCATGGCAGTCAGAACCTCAAGCGTAGGAAGAAGTGTTCTTGGAAGTTTGTCTGTCTTTAAAAAATCGGCGAGTGCTCGCAAGTCGAGATAAAGCTTCTTCTCTTGACCCTCCCCTTGCAACAAGCGCCCCGCAAAAGCGCAGACACGCGCAAAAAGTTTTTTTTGATTTTCACTTCCTGAAAAATCTACTGATTCTTCCTCGCTCGCGCTCGTAATACGCCACGTCTCATTGCCACGAACCAAATCAATAAAAACTATCGCATTGTTCTGCAAAACATATCGCAGTTTTGACTTTCCTTCACGGACCGCCTGAGCCGTTGCCTCGACGAGTCCAAGCTCCTCAGTGAATATTTTATATGATCGATTTGACTCTCCGCGCGCAGCACTTCCGAGAATAATACCTCGCGTGTGGTAAATATGATGAGCCATACACTACTTCACTATATTCGTCGTGAAAGGAATATCATCGATAACCGTGGGTTCGCCAGGAACATCTTCAAATGATATTTCGCGGACCAATGCTGTCTTCTTTAGCTCTTCGGCGAAAACATTGATGAGCATTTTGCCTCCTTCTGTTGTTTTGATTTGAAGCAATACAGTATCTGATGGCATGAGGCCAGAGGCCTTGCGAAGCTCCTGAACGCTACGGAGGAAATCTCTGAACTGCCCCTCGCGTTTAAGCTCGGGCGTGATATTGGTGTCGAGCGACACCTCTTCGGTCAGCGTGTTATCAAATACAACTTCTTTCACATTTACTTCATCTTTGATCAATTCAAGATATGCCTCTTTGCCAGCAAGTGAAGAATTTTGCACCGTGAGTCGTGCAAGTGGCTGACGAATTTTAATCCCTGCCTTTGCGCGCGCCTCGAGCGCGAGAGATACCGTTTTGCGTGTTGTGGCCATTTCCGAAAGGAGCGATTCCTGCTCTTTCAATTTTCCTTCCACAACCTTTGGCCATACTTCAAGATGTACACTTTCTTTTCCGCCCTGAACATGGAGATAGAGATATTCAGCAAGGAACGGCATAACAGGTGCGAGAATCTTGGAAAACTCAAGGAGTACGGCTCGCGTTGTTGCAATGGCTTCGTTACGCTCCTTCGCATTTTCAGATTTAAATCGATCTCGTGAACGGCGAACATACCACGTTGAAAGATCATCGACAAACAAATTGAGTGGCTTTACAGCACGATCAAGTTCGTATGCATCAAGAGCCTCCGTTTGCTCGGCAAGAACTTCATTGAGTCGGGCAAGGATCCACTGATCGAGAACATTCGTTGAAACGACATCAGTAGCGTCCTTTTCAGTAGCGTACAGCTCGTAAAACGAGAGTACGTTCGTAAGTCTCATAATGAACTTTTTCACCACTTCATCAACGCCACGCTCTGAAAACGCAAGGTCCTCGCTGTGAACCACTGGCGACGAAAGCAAATAATAACGAAGTGCATCTGCGCCATATTTATTTACGACAACTTCAGGGTCAGGATAATTTTTAAGCTTCTTCGACATTTTCTGCCCGTCCTCAGCGAGAATAAGACCGTTTACGATAACATTCTCAAATGGCGTAGCGTCAAAGATGCCCGTTGAAAGAACGAGGAGCGCAGAAAACCATCCGCGTGTTTGATCCAACCCTTCCGCAATAAAGTTCGCTGGGAAATTGCTCTCAAATAATTTTTTATTTTCGAATGGATAGTGAAATTGCGCATATGGCATCGAGCCCGATTCGTACCAACAATCAAAAACATCAGGGATGCGCCTCATTATTTCTCCGTGGCTGTCAGTCATTACCACTTCATCAATATACGGTCGATGAAGATTGAGGGCGCCCGTCTCATCGTGTGGTGCGAGCAAAAAGTTCACTTTTTTAACAGCACCACTTTCGAGTATCATCTCTGACTGTTCGCTCTCTTTGTCCGCATGAATTTCTTCCTCCGTCGCAAGCGAGGCGCCCGCAAGCATCATGCGCGCAGGGCCTTCGTGAGTAACAAAAAGGATCGTCTTCCCCTCGTATTTCTTTTCTTGCTCATACAAACAAGCCATGACACGATTTTGCACTTCTTCGTATGACTCTCCTTCCTGAGTACGATGCGAGAGCGGCAATGAGCCTCCATAACCATTCTGGTTCCAAAACTCCTCGATTGGTCGTCCATCAAAAACGCCCACATTGATCTCCTTCAAGCGCTCATCGGTTATTACGTTTTTTATATTCAACTCTGTTGCAAAAATTGCAGCAGTCTCTTGAGCACGAGGAAATGGCGACGCAATAATGAGATCGATTGTTGTTCCCCGTAGTGCGTCCGCGCTCGCTTTTACTTCTTCCTTACCGCGAGGAGTCAAATGATTGTTTGCATCTCCTTTGCTGTCGAGAATCCCCTTTTCATTTGCATCTGCCCACCCATGGCGCGCAATATAATAGGTATTTTTTGCTTTGTTACTCGAAAGATCTGCAAGCTCTTTTACAGAACCCACAACACGAACTTCGCTGCCGTCAGCACTCTTCCAGATCGGCAGTGGCGCTCCCCAATAGCGCGTGCGAGAAATTGCCCACTCGGGCGCACCCTCAAGCAATTTCCCAAATCGTCCATCTCGCATACCCGCAGGCACCCATGATGTCTTTGCATTTTCGACGAGAAGTTTGTGTTTGAGTGCGGGTACCTTGATAAACCACGATGCAGCAGCGTAGTTGAGCAGTGGTGTATCACATCGCCAACAATGTGGATACGCGTGCACGATCTTTTCTTTAGAAAAAAGGACATTTGCGCCCGCGAGGAATTTTATCACTGCGATATCGGTTGCCTGATGATCGTCCTTAGGTTTAACAGACATGCCCACAAAATCACGAACATCGCTTTTCATGGTCCCGTCCATTCCAACATGTTGAACAAACGGTAATTGCTCCGTCTTTCCGAGGTTCATATCATCCTCACCAAACGCAGGAGCAATGTGAACAATTCCGGTACCACTATCCATGGTCACAAATGGAGCGCTGTAAATCTTCCATCCGTGATCACGATTCTCCAAATTTTCTTTTGCTGAGTAGTAATCAAAAATCGGCTTGTATGCTTTTCCCACGAGATCCTTCCCTTTCATGGTGCCTTCAACAGTGTGCGCAACTCCTGCAAGCACCGCTTCAGCGCGTGCCGATGCAAGAATATATTTTTCTTCACCAACAACTACTTTTTGGTATTCCTCGTCAGCATTTACCGCAAGCGCAACGTTTCCGGGAAGAGTCCAGGGAGTGGTCGTCCACGCCAAAACAAAAGTGCCTGGCTCGTCCTTGAGTTCGAACTTTACGGTCACCGAAATATCAGTGATGTCTTTGTACCCAAGCGCAATTTCGTTGCTCGAAAGCGTTGTCTCGCAGCGAGGACAAATATGCATCGATTTGAAACCTTGATACGCGAGTCCTTTTTGATGAAGCGTTTTAAACGCCCACCACACCGACTCTGTGTAGCCAGGATCCATCGTGCGGTACGAGTGTTCCATATCGATCCAGCGCCCGATGCGCGGGATCATCTTTTTCCATTCGGCATCATAGCGGAGCACCGCAGCGCGCGCCGCAGCATTGAACTTTCCAATACCATATGCCTCAATGTCTTTCTTGTGTCCAAGGTTTAATTCTTGTTCGATCAAGTTTTCGATGGGAAGACCGTGGCAGTCCCAACCCCACACGCGACGCACATAACGACCACGCATAGTCTGATAGCGAGGAATAACATCCTTGATAACGCTCGCAAGAATATGTCCGTAATGAGGTGTTCCGGTGGCAAACGGCGGGCCGTCGTAAAATACGAACTCTTCCCCTTTTTCTGTTTGTTTAAGAGATTTTTTGAAAATATCTGCACTACCCCAAAGCTCGAGGATCTCTTCTTCGCGCCGTGCGATTTCTGTCTTTTTTGAAGTGTCTTCCATATCTACCACCATACCACATCTTCCCAGGCTGGACTACATTGTTTCGGGTGTAGGGATGCCCAACAGATGGAGCCCGTTTTTGAGAGTCAAAGTGGTTGCTTTCACAAGGGCAAGCTTGTATGCCTCGTCGGGCGCCCCGTCGAGAATAATCGTATTCCCATAATAACCATTGAATTCACGAGCGAGCTCAATGAGATACGTCGCAATATAGTGCGGTTCCCGTTCAGTGCTTGCACGCGACACGACACTCGGGTATCGCAAAAGATGTTTGTGGAGCAAGTTTGTAGAATGATGATAACTCAGTGCATCAATTTTTTTATCATGCGCTTTTGCAAGCACCGACAGTGCTCGCGCGTGAGCGTACTGCAAATATGGCCCTGAGTCCCCTTCGAAAGAAAGAGATTGATCAAAATCAAAAATAATATCTTTGTTTGACGCCTGTCGGAGTATTGAGTATTTTATTGCGCCAATCGCAACCTGCTCGGCAACTTCGTTTTTCTTTTCATTAGTAAACGCACTGTTATCTATTTTCTCAAAGGCCTTTTCTTTTACATCAGCAATGAGTGCTTCTGCCGTGATAACATCGCCGGTGCGTGACGACATTTTCCCTGTAGGCAAACGAAGCATGCCGTGGGAAATATGAATTGTCTTTGCCGCAAGTTCTGGAAATACTTTGCTCATCGCATCAAGCAAAACTTTAAAATATGCGTTTACTTCATTTGCGGTGATAACGATTGAGGTGTCGTACGGATAGGTATCGTATTTTATTTTTGCGAGCCCGAGTTCCTTTGCTTCGTAGGTAGGAAGCCCTTCTGCATTAATGAAAACACGAGTGTGCAACCCTTTTGCCTCATCGCCTCTATATACGACCGCGCCCCCCTCACCTTTTTCAAAAATTTGTGGGTTGTCGATAACGATCTGTTTTCCAAAGGCCCCCGTTTTTGATTCAAAGAAATATTCGTCAAACGCGGTACCGAGTTTTTTGTAAATGACTTCAAAGTATTTGAGGCTTACCGCCCGGCCTGCATCATATAACGTATTGATTTCAGCATCCTCTCGCGAATATATTTTTTTATTGATCTCAACGATCGAGGCTTTTGCGGTTTCGTTAGACTCATACGCATTTGCTCCTATCGCATACGCCTTTCCGAGAAATACCGGCGACAAATGTGCTTGGATTGACTCTGTGTTTGAGTGGAGCTGCTTCATGCCATACACCGCCTTTGCGACATGCATTCCCACATCGCCTTGATAGCATGCTCGTTTCGTTTCAGCCCCGCTCGCCACAATAATACGCGCGATCGATTCGCCAATTGCGTTCGACATCAAGTGGCCAATATGAAATTCCTTGAACGGGTTTGGGTCGGTATATTCAACGATGACTTTTTTACCTTTGAGAGTTTCGTTGTGCCCCCAATTCCCTTTTTGATTAAGCGCCTCAGCGAGCGCACGTGAAAAATATGTGTCTGAAAGTCGAAAATTTATAAATCCAGGACCAGCGACTTCTATGGCTTCGACCTCCTCAGGAAGAATGCGCATCATTTCGTTTACGAGATTTGCAGCGAGTTCGCGCGGAGAAAGCCCGGCGGCTTTTGCATACATAAGCGCAGCATTTGTCGCGTAGTCTCCGTGCCCTGGCTCGGCAGGACTCTCAACAAGGACGGTGTTCACCTGTACATCCAAAACGGACAGGGCCTCACGAACCAATGTTTCTAGCTTTTCTTCGATCATATGCGCATCATAGCATGACGCACTTTTCTCAAAAAGCGTTTGCCGTTGGCGATTATCGCCGGTGCTTTTTAGGACTCCACGCTTTTTTCGGGATCGCAGTTTCGCAATATTCGAAATAGTATCACAAACAAAAAACAAACCCCCGACAGTGATGCCGGGGGAAAAGATCATAGAGCAGTGAGTCGCTTGTAAATTTCGAACAAGTCGAGTGCTCCCTGTAGTGCGCGATGAGGCCTCGGCTCCTTCGGAATACCGAAGTACTGCGCCACTTCTCCTAGGGTAAACTTCGCCAAGCCTGCGCGATGGAGTTTTATCCATGCCATTGTCCAGAAATCGAGACTGTTGAGACACATTTCATTCTGGACACCCGTTTTGCTGAATGCCGCTTGAAGAAAAAGATTGCTCGCCCTGTTGGACACACAAAGAATTGCGCCTTTGGTTTTTTCGGCGTAGTGCCTCAGGGCATCTTCTGGCAAACAAGCCCCCTGCCAATCAAATTCGTTGTAGCAAACTTGGGCGAGGGCGCGAGGCATTGCCGTCTCGAGATGTTCTGGTCTGACTTTTTCACTCAGGTGGTCGGTTGTCCGAAACGTTTTCGGATCAACAACAACCAGACCAATTTCAAGAATTTCATGAAGCGTCGAATCTGGGCCCGTCGTCTTAAAATCACTGAAGGCTAAGAGTCTTTCGGTAACACTCATCCCAACCTCCTTTCGCGTAGAGTGAATTACCACCCGCAAGTTTCGCTCACGATTTGATAGAAATCCTTTTGAACTTCTTCGGGAGAACGGTTGCCATCGATGATAACAACCTTGTCGGGAATCGCCTTCGCGAACACCGAAAAACCATCACGAACTCGCTCGAACCAGTCGAGAGGTTTCTTGTCGAACGACGACGAATGCGTGTTGTCTGTCAACGAACGAGTACGCGCAACCTCCGCCGGAACATCGATGATAATATAGAGTGTCGGTACGCGCTCGCCGAATATCAGCTTGCGCATTCTCCAAAATTCTCCTTCGAGCTCTGGTGCTTGTTTTGCGTACACCTGGTACGCAAGCGTCGAAGAATCACCACGATCAGAGATGACAGGCGTGCCCGCATCGAGCGCGGGCCAGACTGAGCCTTCCAAGTATGCGCGACGAGACGCCCACATGAGCAGAGACTGCGTTAGTGAGCTCGCCTCCATACCAAGATTTGACTTGAACAATCGTCGTATTTCTGTAGCGAGCGGTACTCCGCCAGGCTCCTTCGTGAAGAGAAGCTTGCGGCCCCCTTTGTCACGTGCGCGCTCGGCCAACATCAAAATCTGCGTGCCTTTTCCGCACCCATCCAGTCCGTCAACAACGATATACGGTGCTTTCATAAATTCTCCTGTTTGGACAATATCCTCGTTCTTTATATCACAAAAACACAAGCACTACACGCCATTGACACTCGACCCTCTCGCGCGTAGTGTAAGCGCAGGTAGCACTTTCGCAACCAACTTCACAAGGAGCAGCTCATGCCAATGCATGTGCCCATCAAGATTTTCTGTATCGGACAGACCTCCGTCAACCGCGAGGAGGTCCGCAGGTGGCTCGACCACATGGAGGCCACGGGCTATGAAATCCCCGAGAAAGAGGCCGTCACCGACCCCGCCCTCCTCATCGCGCTCGCAGCCAAGCGCTGCTACAAGAGCTTCGAGCCCGGCCTCAACCCCAACGTCACCAAGGTCCGTACCGACCTCGTCGCGTACATCGACAACATCCTGGCGTCAGGACACGGCTCTGTCTTCGAGCACTCGGTCTACAACTTCGCCATCGAAGGTGTCAGCCGTGTCTTCACCGGCGAGATGAATCGCCATCGCGCTGGATGGGCGATTTCCGAAGGCAGCATGCGGTACATCCGCTTCGACAAGGACATCCCCTTTTGGATGCCAACCTCGCTGCAGGAAAACCCAAACGATGACGCCGACCTCGCTGCGCGCAAGAAGGCCAGTCGCCTGGTTTTCGATCAAGCGTTCGGTCAGACTGAAAAATTCTACAGCGAACTTCTGCGCATCTGGGACATGGAAGAAGGCAGTCACAACTTCCACTACAAGAAGCGCGTGACCTCGTGCTTGCGCCGCATCGTCGGCATGGGCGTCGCAACTGGCGGCGTCTGGTCCGGCAACATGCGCGCACTCCGACACGTCATCACAATGCGCGCTGACGAACCATCTGCTGAGGAGGAGATCTTCTATGTGTTCTCCCAGATCGCCAAGCTCATGGTCGAACGCGAAGGCATGCTCTTCGGCGACTTCGAACAAGACGCGAACGGCTCCTGGAAGCCCAAGTACAGGAAGGTGTAATAGCAAGCCCGAGAAACGAAAGTTTCTCGGGCTTTTTTATTTTGCACATAAAAAGAAAAACCCCGCAATGCGGGGTTTTTCTCGGAGATTTACCCCTACGCTAATGAACTTATTGCAGGCTTTCTTTTATGCGACGTTTCAGTTGCGCCAAAACTCTACCATTGTTCTTTATAGAATATTCACGCTGCTTCGCATCACTACGTGACATATATGCCTCGTAGTAGCGCAACGTAAGTGGACCGCGAGATTTTGTTGATTTCGATTGGCCCTTGTTGTGTTCCGAAAGCCTGCGTCGCAGGTTGTTGGTATATCCGAAATACAGTTTATCGTCTTTACTACTTTGCAATATATAGAAGTAGTACATTACTGCGACAATAAGTTCTTTAGCGTGGGGGATTATTTGATATCGATTCCTGCTGAGCGTGCTGAGCCTGCAATAATCTTCATTGCTGCCTCGATGTCGTTTGCGTTCAAGTCTTTCATCTTGCGCTCTGCAACTTCCTTGAGCTGCGCTTTTGTGATCGTTGCAACTTTTGAGACTGCGTTCTTTTTTGAACCACTCTCGATACCTGCAACTTTGAAGAGGAGACTTGATGCGGGAGGAGTCTTTGTCACGAATGTGAACGAACGATCCTCGTATACAGTCACCACAACAGGAACGAGATCCCCCATCTGGTCACGGGTTGCATCGTTAAATTTGGTAACAAATTCACCGATGTTCACTCCGGCCTGACCGAGCGCTGGGCCCAAAGGTGGCGCTGGGGTTGCCTTCCCTGCAGGGATGACTACTTTTACCTTTTTTGTAATTTTCTTTGCCATGTTTGTAAGTTCCTCGAGTCTACCCTACTCTGGAGGATTTTTCAAGTATTAGTGTTTAAATCTTAGAAATCTGAAGGAAATCAAGCTCGACCGGCGTCTCGCGTCCGAACATCGAAACGAGAACCTTTGCGCGACCACGCTCGTTGTCCACCTCTGCAACTTTGCCTCCGAGGTCCTTGAATGGGCCGTCCACGATGGTCACTTGGTCACCTACTTCGAGATCAATATTGTGCTTTGGAGTACCCGCAGTCATACGCTTGAAGAGCATGTCCACCTCTGCCTGATCGAGAGGCACTGGCACAACGCCAGCACCAACGAAACCAGTCACGCGAGGCGTATTGCGAACCACATACCATGAATCGTCCGTCACAATCATTTCAACCAAGATGTATCCTGGGTAAATTTTCTCTTCAACCTCAACACGCTTCCCTGCTTTCACTTTGATCTTTTTCTCCATTGGAATAAGCACGTTGAAGATCTTGTCCTCCATGCCGAGGGACTCGATACGTTGCTTCAAGTTACGGAGCACCGCGTTTTCATAACCCACATAGGTGTGAATCGCGTACCATTTGCGCTCACCAGTTGTTTCTTGTTTTGCCATAGAAAAAGAAGTTAGCGAACGATGAACTTTTTGATAATAGTTGTGAACAGCGTATCAAACGCGCCGAGGTAAAGCGCTGTTGCAACTGAAAGTACAACAACAAGGATAGTAAAACCTACCGCCTGACGACGTGTTGGCCACGAAATGTGCGCGAACTCACCCTTTGCGTCTTTGATGTATTCGATAAATGATTGCATGGTATTTTTATTAATCGAGCGAGGCGAAAGCGGTCTCCTATCTAAAAAACCGCCCCGCGGGGCTTTTTATTACCATACTCCTTCATGCAGCAAAAGTCAACTTTGCCCCTATATATAAAGGCCCCGCACGATGCCGTGCGGGGCTGGGATTTAACCGTCGCTTCCCTGCTTGGGGAGCATGAAAACAAGTTCCTGGTTGGGGTCAAGCCCTTCATGCCAGTGGGGGTGGTTCCTGAAAGTGAGCAGGACCTGCCGCCCATCTTTCTCTCGATTTAGACCAAAAATTCTCGAGTGTCCATCGGCGCAAGTAATCATTTTAGAGGCTACAAAGAAGTAGTCGTTGATCGGCTGCGTTTCGTATTGTAGAAGTAGCTGCAGGCCGACATCACTTGGGCACAACTCGAGGCCAAACTCTAGCGCGCGCTTGCAAATTGCAGCATAGGTAGTTCGTTTAGCGAAACCGAGCTGTTCAACCGACACCCGCACAAGATCAATTGTCTGAGCGACTGATGATACAACAAAGTTAGGAGAACCAAGAACAAGACCGACATCTTCTTCTAGCGAACAGCCCCCGCGCACAAGGCGAGAAAGCAAACCGACGCCAGTTAGCGGACCATTGCCGATTTTGATAGTTTTCCAAATATGGGTAAATGTATCCGGAATGCCGTCGACGATCCTTTGAAGGATCGTGGCGACGAAGCGCGGGTCGCGCTTGCCATCCATGATCATCTTGCAGATCATAGCCCACAGCTTCCACAGCCGTGCGAAAATCTTGTCATTGTCATTACTCATGACACACCTCGTTGAAAAGAACTTGCCCGTTGCTCACAGGCATTTCCGGAACGCCGCCGGAACGGACGCAAGGAAATCTTGCTGATATTGAAACTAGCACTCGATGCCGCAAATTACAAGAGCGGACACCCCGGGGTGTCCGCTCTTGTAATTTACACACGCAAAGTACTTATCGAATTTCGTAGGTTACGGTTACGTTCGATGTGATCTTTGTCTGACCTGATGGTAGCTCGGGTGCTGGTGCTGCGCCTCCGAGTCCGACTTTTGCCTCACTCATCATTGCGCGGTAGTAAATTGGACCACCATTGTTTTCGGAGAATGAAACGATTCTTACGAGCGTCACGCCCAGGTCTTTTGCGAGAACCTCAGCCTTTTCCTCTGCCTTTTTAATTGCCTCTTTGCGTGCTTCTGCTTTTAGATCGTCCTCCTTATCGATGGCAAAATTTGGTCCCTGCATTTCAGTTATTTGGGCGTTTGCAAGACCTTGCACGAGGTTGTTGACGATATCAAGATTGCGGACCTTTATACTCACCGACTGAGAGACCTCAAAACCTACGATAACCTGCCTCCCTGGCTGTGGTGGTGGACAATATACCCCAGTATTTGGGCAAACAGCCTTCTTGCCTTCCTGCCATTCATATTTCGGATTAGAGCTATAATTCTCTGTCTTGATATCTTTATCATCTACGCCAAGCTTGCGTACGCTTGCGAGCGCGGTAGCAATTTTTGTGCTTACTTTTGTCTGTGCGTCAGAAACCTTGAGCGCTTCCTCGCGAACAGTAAACGAAATATTTGCGATGTCGGGCGAAGCATACACATCAGCATCCCCAGAAACAGAGATCGTGTTTGTCGCCGATACTCCGCCGCCGATAAAACGGTAGCCTTTTACTTCAGTTATTATTTTTGCAGCAACAAGAACAGAGCTTGCAACAGCAAGAATAACGAGTGCTTTGTAAAATTTTTCTTTGTTTTCCTCCATAGTATTAAATTATTTCAATATCTCTTCAATCTGACGAAGAATATCCTCAAGTGAATAATCTGCCTTTACCAGATACCCGCGCACGCCCAACGCCACTCCCTCACCCATGCTTTCGATATCGGAAAGTTGTGTTTCAACAATTACCGGAATGTCTTTCCCCCACTCCTCGCCACGTATCTTTTTGAGCGTTTCGATGCCGCCCATTTTAGGCATTACAAGATCGAGCAAGATAAGGTCTGGTCGCTCTTTTTCCGCTGTCTCAAATCCTTCTTCGCCATCAAACGCGGCAAGAATCTCGTACTTTCCGTCTCCGCCATCTGCGAGGCCATCTCGAAGGATTTTCGAGAAGATTTTGTCATCGTCAACTACTAATATTTTTTTGGTCATAAAAGCGGTGTTAATCCTTATCTGAACTCTACTTTGTTAATAATGGTAATGTGAAATAAAACGTGCTTCCCTTTCCTACGGTGGATCCTATGTCGATTGTTCCACCATGCGCCTCCACAATGCCCTTCACGATCACGAGCCCTAAGCCCGTGCCATCATGATCCATTTGTCGAGAGCTGGTTGCAAACTGCGCGAACTTGTTAAAGAGTTGTTCAATATGTTCTGCTTCGATTCCCGTCCCCGTATCAGAAACTACTATCACAATGCTGTCGGGAACCTGCGCTCCATCGGTCGTCATCTGATCTCCGATCCACGGGATGTTAAGCGCCTGGGCCTCGCTCGTGATTGACGACCCACTCTTGTGTAAAAATGATGCGACGGTGACCGTGCCTCCTTTCGGAGTGTAGTGAATCGCATTTGAGAGCAAATTTTTGAGAACCTGCGAGACTCTCTTTGCATCAAATGTAATCGTTTCCGGTGAATCGGGTGCAATGAACAACTTCAACGCAATTGTAGCATCGCGCGCTTTCGTGTCAAAAAACGCCACAATCTCGCGGAGGGTGTCTGCCGGGCGCCCTGGCTTTCTGTCCATATCAAGTTTCCCGGCCTCCAGTTTCGCAACGTCAAGCAGATCGTTAACCAGATCAAGCATTGAGGACGAGCTTAAATACAACATTGATGCGTATTCGCTCGCCTCCTGTTTATTCTCTAAAATTTTTGAACTCTTGAGCAGCTCACCAATTTTTTTAATATTTCCAAGGGGCGAGCGAAGTTCATGCACCATCATTGAAGTAAAATCGTTGCGCATTTTTTCTGCCTCCTTCTCTGGGCTAATGTCATGGAAAATAATTGCGCCACCTAGAATCTGGCCTTTAATGCTCGTGGTGCTTGCCTTTACGGGCGAAATAATAACCTGGTAATACTTCCCTGCCGCCTGAACTTCTTTGACCACAATCGTTTTGTCGAGCTTGATTGCTTCTTCGAGCTTGCCCTGCACATCAAGGACGCTCTTGAGTCCTTCGATAAAATCAAAAACTGTTGGTGGCGTGTTTTTTTTGTAGCTGATGATCTCCTTTGCTGCAGGGTTTGCTGCGACGACTCTGTACTCGCGATCGGTCATGATGACACCCTCGACCATACTTTCAAGCATTGCAGCAACCTTCCCCTGCTCGGTTTTAATAACGTCTTCGAGTCGCGTCATTGCTTGCGAAGCTTGATTCACGATCTTGTACAAGATTTCCATTTCATTTTCTTTATACAGACCTGCCTTTGTATGAGAAACCGTAAGCACGCCCACCAGCTGGTCACCGATAACAAGTGGAATGTTGAAAGATGAAAGGATTGGTTCTTTTATGTCGTCGAGCGTGATTGCACCCGTGATCGATTCCTCCACCGCTACCCCGCCCATGTCGCGCCCAAGAAGCGCTGAAAGCGAGGAGAGCATTCGCGTTTTTACATCTTTTATGAACTCAGGCGAAACAGACCGCTGCAGGTCGGTTTTAAAAATTATCTTTGAAGGCTTCAAGAGCATGTAAGAAACAGCGCTATACTCGAGCAGCTGATTCAAAGAGCCGGTAATAACATCGAGGATCTTTTCGATGTTAAGTGAATATCCTGTGCGGTCTGCGATTTCCTTTAAAATGGCAATTTCATATAATCGATGCTTCGCATCACGTTCGCGGTCCTCGAGATTTTTTCGGATACGATGAACGCTATAGAAAGCAAACACTCCCATTGCAATATAGAGTGTGCCAAAAACTAAAACGAGTGTGAGGGTGTCGCTCGAAACCATGAGTCTAGTGAACTTCCATTACGCCGGGGTATTTGGTAAAAATCGGACCGAGCGCATTTCTAACGATCTGCCCCGACAATTCCACATAGCTATCGATAAGATGCTTGAGCGCATCTGCAGGATCACCTTTGATACTTTTTACGACACCCTTTTCATCTAGTTCAATTTCTGCAATCTTTTTTGCTCGCATGATCGCAACTTCTGGTCCGAGAATGACACTTTGCTTTGCGATAATCTCGGACATAACTGCCGTATATTGTTCTTGCTGTTGTTCCATATGATTATCAATTATTCGCCTTTAATTACCTGGAGAAGCTTGTTCGCCGCAAACCCCATCAAAATAAATCCTGCGATGAAAAGGAGGTCATGTGCCGTTTTTGCGTAAAGTGAGGACAGGGCCCGTACTGCAGGAATTTCAGCAACGGCGCTCAAAAAAATGAGCGTCATGCCGATACTAAAATAGTTGAGCACTTTTCCAAACACCCCTCCATGCATTTTGCGTCCACCGATCCACATCAATACGCATGTTGAAAGCGAAACAATAATTACCGACCAAAGTGAAAGTAATTCAAAGATGCTTGATTTGTCCTCAATACCAATAAGCGTTTGCAGCGCGCTCGACTGACCGCCCATTTGCGCAAAAAGCATTACGGGCAAAATAAATGCCAATAACACTCCTCCGTATATTCCAAGATGCTTCATAAGTAAAACTTTTGCAGTTAACTATTAATATATTTATTGTATCACACCCACACGAAGAAAAAATTATTTGCACGCAAGCTCCAAATTGGCGAGGTTCTTGCTCATTTCGGTAAAGTAGTCGCCGCCCTGAGATAGTTCACTCGGTGTTAATCCTTCGATTGGATTGAGTACCAAGGTTTTCGCTCCAACCTCTCTCGCGATTGTCTCTGACAACTTTGGGCTCGCCAAGCTCTCAAAAAAGATATATTTCACTTTGTAGTCTCGCGCTGCTTGAATCACTTCCCCTAGTTGTCGAGGTGACGGTTCTGCGTCAGGCGAAAGATTTGCAATTGGAATCTGGTGCAGCTGATATGCAGCAGCTAAATATCCAAATGCCGCATGCGCGGTCACAATATTTCGATTTGCGCACGATGCGAGTCGGTTTCTATATGCAACGTCCAGATCTGCAAATCGCGCACTCAACTCACGAGCACGCGATTCGTAGTACGCAGCGTTTTCAGGGTCTGCCATGCGAAGCCCGTTCATGATTTTGCCAGCCATTTTTTCTGCGAGGGCTGGCGCAAGCCACACATGAGGGTCAGAAACCTTATTCTCGTTTTCCGTCATCGTTTGATTTATCAAATCTTCGCCGGCAACTACAACACGCGTATTGGTAGGATCGATGATATCTCGCACCTTATCGATCCATGTTTCGAGTCCGCCACCGTTCAAAATGAGAAGCTTGCTTTTATTGATCTTCATGATGTCTTGCGGCGTTGGCTCGTAGTCGTGCGGCTCTCCTCCGGCTGGAGTCATGTTTACTACCGACACTTTGTCTCCTCCGATCTGCTGCGCAAAAAAATAGAGCGGATAAAAACTTGCCACCACGTGTATTTTTTTTGCATCGTCTTCATTTTGTTTTTGTGAGTAATTTTTTGCGAGAAAGACAACGCTGATAGCAAGCGCGATGAGAAGCACGAACATTGTTATCATTTTTTGTTTTGTCATCTTTGTTGTTTAAGAATTATTTGTCTCCCCGCTCAAAATAGTTTTCATAACTTTTTTGTACGCCTCGACATCGGGCTGGTCAAAAGCGTTGACGTGAAACAGATTTGCTATATGCATCGCTCCACACATAAAAAACTGCATCATCGCCCCGAGCTCCTCGGGACCAAGATCCCCGAGCGCAAGTTCGCCAAACGAAACTCCGTGCGCGCGATACGCACCCAGGACGCCTGCATAAATTGCTTCCATAATTTCCCTTGGTGGGCGGTTGCTAATGTTTTGAGCGAGCGAAGCGAGTGCGCCTTCTGACACAACAAGCCCCTGCTCCTCTTTTTGCTCATTTGCTCGCACCAATATTCTTGCAGCGGTTTTTGGTTGCGCCATATAAAGCTGCTCAGCCGAATGAAGATCGGTCGAACCAATTGAAACGCTCGGGACAATGTGATGCGATGTGGCTTCGCCATTTGTCGTAATTGCTTTCCCTAGGCTTTCAGCGAACAATTGTCGATACCACTTCCCCATACCCTCGAGCTCCGGATGAAATGCAAGAAAATCAAAAATGAATGTTCCCTTTTCGTGCCACAAATACACATCGTGTGCAAATTTAAACGCATCACTCTCCACTCCTCGCGTTATACAATTATTCGCGGCCGATTTTGCTCCGCGCAAAAATGCTTCAGCGTCTACCCCCATACAAAGAAGTGGAAATACACCCATCGGGGAACACGCTGAATATCTTCCGCCAACAATTTTTGGCACGGGCAAGCAATGGTACCCAAACTTTTTGCCGACGTTCCACAAACTTGAATCCTCATCGGTGATACAAACGATGCGTTCGTTGAGCGGTCCAACTTTTTTCTCGAGCACATTGATGAGAATAGACGCGTTTACGATCGTTTCAGTTGTTGTACCAGACTTGCTTGCAATAATAACGATTATTTCTTCCTTTCCTGATATCTCTCTCAATAGAATTTCTGAGATACTCTCGATGAGTTCCGGCGCGCACGTATCGGCAAAAAGCATGGTGGGCATGCGAGAGGCAGACGCAGGCGATATTCCTTTGGCCACTTCATAGAGAGCACGAGCGCCAAGATTTGATCCGCCGATTCCAATATGTAAAACATGCGAGAGTTTTGGAGTCACTAATGTTTCCGCCAACGCACGTGAAAAAGCGAACAAGTGTTCATCAAACGGCAGATGGAGCGACGATTCAGGCAACACATACGATTCGTCAGCAATCGCCCGACTCAGTGTCTCTGTGCATTCTTCTCCCTGCGCCCCAAGAGCATTATTAAAAGCGATGCGGCTCGTTCTGTATTCCATTTCTGTATTCTACACGAGATGTCCGCCAAGGGCGAACCGGGCAACTTTCCAATAAGAAGGAATCCTGTTACGATAAAGGCCTATGGATACACAGAAAAGGATAATTATTTGGGCATCTGCGGTCTTGGTGACGGCCGTCGCTGCCATAGGCGCTTATTCAGTAGCAACAACAAAGCCAGCAGAGCTTCCAAGGAAAGATGGGTTTATGACCCCTCCACTTGAGCAGGTCGACCACACGAAAGGTTCAAAAACTCCCAAGGTGACAGTGACAGAATACAGCGACTTCCAGTGTCCTGCCTGCGCCGCTTACTACCCGATGCTTGAGTCGGTATATGAGCAGTACAAAGATCGCATTTCTTTTACCTATCGCAACTTCCCCCTTCCACAACACCAAAATGCAATC
>JAKAMX010000047.1 GCA_021812665.1 bacterium | reverse complement strand
TCCATAAATTACTTGATACATGAAAGCTTAAAAAAGCATGATTTTGCGATTCATGTGCAGCGCGTATTTTTGACTTCGCACTCGAAAGCCATTTTCGGGGAAAAGTAATAGGAACATACCCGTCAAAAATCTCTTGAGCCAGCACTTTTAATTCAATGAGTAAATCTTCAGGATCGTACACGGCTTTTGCATCCATCCATTGATAAATATTCATGGCATCTTTCTTCATTTTATTTTTAAAACCAATAAGTGAATTACTTTTAATTTCAACGGTTACACCGTTTATCGTTTTTTCTTTAAATGAGTGCCCCTTTTTAGTAATTACTAAAATATCCAAATCTGAGTCTTTGGTGGCATCTCCTCGGGCGACACTTCCAGTTACCATAACTGCCCGATTTTTTTGTTGAAGTTTACTGGCTACCTCGGCGAGGACTTTTTCATGCTTTGTCATAGGTTTTAATATATCATGGAATATAACACGAGCATGATATTACTTTTTGCTTTCGCATTTTTAGCAGGAATTATTACTGTCTTGTCACCGTGTATTCTCCCAATTCTTCCAATCGTTTTGACTTCATCTCTTGGTACCAGTAAGAAGGTTGAACGATCACGCCCATATGGGGTTGTCATGGGATTTATTTTAGGTTTCACCTTTTTTACTCTTTTTTTGTCTACAATTGTACGAATTTTGGGGATACCTGCCGATAGCTTGCGACTGTTTTCTGTATTTGTAATTGCTCTATTTGGTGTTTCACTTTTAGTACCCAAATTTCAGGCAATGACTGAGCAGTTGTTTGCAAAAATGTCTTCGATGATACCCAGTGGCCAAAGCCGAACAGGTTTCACAGGCGGTCTTATTATTGGCCTATCGATCGGACTGCTATGGACACCGTGTGTTGGCCCTATTTTGGCATCTGTTATTTCTTTGGCGATAACAGGAACAGTAACCATTCAAGCTGTTTTAATCACCTTCTCGTACTCACTCGGAACGGCGATACCCATGTTTGCAATAATTCGAGGAGGGCAGAGCGCCCTCAAGAACGTACCATGGCTTCTGAAAAACCTATCAAATATTCAGAAAATATTTGGAATTCTCATGATACTTACTGCAGTCGCAATTTTCTTTAATTTTGACAGAACATTTCAGACATTTATTTTAAATAAGTTTCCCAATTACGGTTTGGGGCTTACTCAAATAGAAGACAACAAACTTGTTCGTGATCAGCTGGGACAAAAACAAAATACTGAAGTAAAGCCCGAAGACATGGGGAAGCCAATGTTTAGTTTGCTGAATAAAAAAGGTATTACTGCGCCTGAGCTTATTTCCGGCGGCCAATGGTTTAATTCAGATCCACTTACGCTTACGCAACTAAAAGGAAAAGTGGTGATCATTGATTTTTGGACATATAGCTGTATCAACTGCCAACGAACACTGCCGTATTTGAAGGATTGGTATGCAAAATATCATGATAAAGGACTCGAAATAATTGGTGTTCATGCGCCAGAATTTGAGTTTGAAAAAAGCCCAGTAAACGTATCAAAAGCAATAAAAGACTTTGCACTCAAGTATCCGGTCATGCAAGACAATAATTTTGCGACATGGCGCGCGTACCAAAACCAATATTGGCCTGCGAAATATTTCATTGATAAAGAAGGTTTTATTCGGTACACCCATTTCGGTGAGGGTGAGTATGATAAGAGTGAACAAGTCATTCAGGAACTACTTAAAGAAGCGGGAGCAGCTGAACTTCCTACTACCATCGACAATCCAACCTATACCGTTAGTGTTGGTACGCCAGAGTCATATTTGGGATATAAAAGAATTGAATATCTTGCAAATAGTACGCAACTGAAGCCGGATGAACGAAGTACATATAGTGCCCCTCTTTTTTTGGGAAATAATCAAATGAGTTTTGTGGGGAACTGGACGGTTATGAGCGAATATGCAAACCCTGAAAAAGGGGCAATACTGAATTTTAAATTTGATGCAAAAGAAGTGTATTTGGTAATGAAACCAACAAATAATAATTCTTCAATAAAAGTATTTATAGATGACAAAGTGCAATATCCTGGCGAAGATGTCAAAAACGGCATCGTAACGCTTGAAGCGGACCGCTTATATAAACTCGTGAAACTTCCGGATCGAGGTATTCATACGTTGCGCCTTGAGTTTCAAGACAACAATGCTCAGTTGTTTGCGTTTACATTTGGGTAATCCTGAGTCTTATTCATCGTTGACTCAGCTCAGCTTTCTTGCTTAGATTAAAGTGCCTATTTATTGCTATGAATATTACTGACGAGTCACAAAAAACACTTCAGGAAAAACTTCATCTGTTTCGAACGTTATCAGGTAGTCAGTCATACAAAAAAGCTCGAAGTGCTCTATCACTTTTTGTTCTTGGGGTAGTTGCAATAAGTTCACTGTATTTTGCAAACAGAACAAAACAAACACCTCAGCCACAAAATTCCTCAGCTCAAACGCTTCAGTCAGTACGTTTTATGAATGTTTATTACATTCCTTCAAATAGCAATTATGCTGGTAAGACTACCTACTTAAAAAATCTTCGTGATGGGGTACGAATGCTCTTAGGGTATGCTTCTGCTTACCACCACGACTTAAATAAACAAGTTGTACAATTTGACGAAGTTGGCCCACTGTATACAAGAAACGAACAGCGTCCTCATATAGATGGCTCAACCGATGAAGTAAGAAAACAAAAAACTCTTACAGCTATTCTCAATGACACTCAAAATAACGCAGAAAGCATTTGTTCTGTGGTGAATCGAATGCATCTTGATGAGGTGTGGTTGTGGTTTGATCCCACTGTGGATGATGCACCAGGGGAAGAGTTTGTCATTATGAACAATACCAGTAGCTACGGAGCCCGGTATCCTGCCGATACCTGTCCAAATGGCACCCAAACATTTGTTGTTATGGCTTTTGATTACCATGCTCCTGCACAAAATGCAGTCCACTCATTTGGACATTATTTGGAAACGTTGCTCGATAATATGCAAGGTGACGATATGTTTGTAGGACGTTTCATGGGGGCAGCTTACTATCCAAACGACACGGTATATGGCATACCAAAAGATCCCTATATTTTGTCGGAGCGCTGCGGAACGGTTCACACACCTCCAAATATTCCTCTTGATAAAACAACTGGACGGTATGCGGGGTATGACTACACAAACGCAAATCAAATTACCAATAACAAGTGCTGGAATTGGACTCCCGATGGTTCTGGAACAGCAACCTCTGTGAGTGCACAGACGTGGATAGGTATGCCAACACCTCAACTTCCTTCAGGACTCATTACCAACAATGGTGAAAATTACTATCTGTGGTGGATGCAGAATATGCCTCATTCAAGTAATCAGGTTTATTTTAATGGCAAAAAGATTCCAACGTGGTGGGACTTTGTTGCAAATACAGATGCACAAATTATTAAATATCAAAGTGATAGCACCTACTGGATGAACCCAGATTTATGGCCTCCGGTGGCGGCAACCAAAACGGCAGTATGCACTGGCACTTCTGGCTATTATTCAAGTTGTACCTATACACCAGGTAGTACTGTGCTCGGGACTCACACCGAGAACAATCAGGTTTTGGCAGCAACCACGTATGACAATATTGCGCTGGTGACTGTTGCATATGGCACAAATAATCCTATTAGTGTTTCTAATATTACTTTTTGTGGAGATGCTATGACTCGAGTAGGAGCAGGCCCCTCAAATGGTGGGGGAATGAAGACTGAAATGTGGTATCGGCTTGCACCAAAAAGTGGAGTTTGTCCGGTGACCGTACGTTTTAGCGCCGACCCAGGACAGAGGATTGTAACTACCACAATCTTTAATAATATCGACCAAGTAAACCCTGTAGGTGCAAATACCACTGGTGGATTTTCGGGGCCGTATACGGCAACTCCGGGAAGTATTAGTGCCACACTTACCGGGCCAAAGGACAGCTTAATGGTGTGTACCTATGCACTGTACTCAGAACAATCAAATCCACCCAGTGCAAACAATGCAACTGCGAATCCTGGAACTTTGCAGTTATGGAAATTTGAGCAACCTAAATTTGATACTGGCCAAATTGCAAACGTATGGGCAGGAATTGGTGGCGGGGTTCAGCGAGTTAACGATAATCAAAGTACAACGTTATCGTGGAAAACCGTAAAACAGCAACCACAAAGCTACACATGTGCCAATCTAAATGTGAAACCCTTCACCATCCCATTAACCACACCAGCCCCCATTCCAACCCCAATTCCATCAATCAGTCCTACGAGTACCCCAACGCCTACAACAGTACCAACCCCCACAGCCACACCTCTTAGCTACTTGCTTGTTCCAAAAGATCAAATAACTGCTGTTGCCACCAGTTACCATGTGGGCTATGAACCACAAAAAGCATTGGACACCAATACCTCAACGATATGGCATTCCGAATGGAGCCCGCTGGCTGCTCTTCCACAACAAATAACAATGACGCTTCCCAATATATATAAAGTGGGGAAGATTGGATATTTACCTCGACAAGATGCCGTGAACGGAACGATTACTGGATACAAAGTTCTGGTGAGTACCAATGGTACAAGTACCACTACTGTTGCAACGGGAACATGGGCTGATGATACAACGCTCAAATCTGTTACTTTTACTCCAGTCGATGCAAAGTATGTATCTCTCGTCGTAACATCAGGACACGGAGGCTATGCATCAGCTTCCGAACTTGCTGTGTGGTATGTTGGAACGCCATCGACACCTGTACCCACCCCTGTTCCTACTGCCACTCCAACATCTACTACGAGTTATTTTCAGATTGCACCCTCACAACTTTCCGCTGTTGGTTCAAGTCAACATGTGGGGTATGAGTCGGCAAAGGTAACCGATAACAACACAGCAACATTTTGGAATAGTGAATGGAGCCCGTATGACCCGGCTCCGCAATCGATAAAAATTGCACTCGGTGGGCTTTTCCCCGTTTCCAAAATTATCTATACTCCACGCCAAGATGGCTCTCCTGTGGGGAATATAACAAGTTACAAAGTTTCTGTGAGTAATAACGGAGTAACCTATTCGCCTGTGGCAACGGGGACATGGGCTGACGATCAAACACCGAAAACTGCAGCGTTTTTCCCGACGTTCTCAAACTATGTAAAACTTGAAGCGATAAAAGGAAATTCGGGGTATGCATCTGCATCCGAAATATCAGTTTGGCAAACACCAATCAATCTCTCGTATTCAAGCACTGCAACT
>JAKAMX010000004.1 GCA_021812665.1 bacterium | reverse complement strand
AAGAGTCGGGGACAGTGGTTGATGGAGTGTTTGCGATAAACGTCCCATTTTTGACAAACGTTCTATCGTCCGTTGGGCCAATAGATTTACCAGACTATAATGATAGAATTTCGGCAGAAAATTTTTCATGCAAAAGAGGGATCATCCGGTCGTCTTTTTCCACTGCGACAACGAGGGCGCCAGATTCCAGGAGTTCGGCGGTGAGGAAGCCTTTTCCGGGGCCAATTTCTAAAATGGTTTCCCGGTGAGTAAGTTCAGCTGCTCGCACAATGTCGCGTGCAACTGCTTTTGAATTTAAGAAATTCTGACCAAGAGTTTTTTTGGCACGCATTACAATTAGTATATGTCACTTATTCTTCACTAAATACGGAGGTGCGACCTCCGTATTTAGGGGGAGTGTGGTACTATCTATTGATGGAAGAAGGGGGCATTTTTCATTTACTAAATAGAGGGGTAGAGAAACGCAAAATTTTTCTATCTAATACAGACTATGTTCGTTTTGCGCATAATCTTGGAGATTTTAATGACAAGACAAATGCGGATCAGTCATACTATGTAAGGAGAAGACAAAGCAAACAGCCCAACGATGCAGTGCCTGCCCCCAAAAAGAAACTCGTTGACGTTCTCTGTTGGGCATTAATGCCAAACCACCCGCATATCCTTGTTGTTGAAAAAGAAATTGGTAGCGCCGGAGTATTTTCACGCAAGATCATTGGTGGATATACGATGTATTTCAACGAGCAAAACAAGAGAAGTGGCGTGCTATTTCAGGGGAGAACAAAAATAATTCGTATTGAGGATGATCCCCACTTTGTTCATTTGCCATTTTATATTCACACAAATCCGCTCGATTTATTCCAGCCAAAATGGAAGGAAAATGGAGTTAGCGACATCGAGGGGGCAATAAAATTTTTGGAGGGGTATCGCTGGTCCAACTTGAGAGATATTGTTGGAGTAGGAAATGGAGAGTTCGCGCACTTAACCAACAAAAAACTTTTTTTTGAAATGTATAATACAAACGAACAAAAGTATAAAAAAGAGCTCAGGGATTGGATTACGTCCAGATCAGCGGATGATTCTTTCAAGGTTTTCGAGTAAAAGATACGGAGGTGCGACCTCCGTATCTTTTACCAATCGAGTCTTATGATCGGCTCCCCATTCGTATCCCCTTCTTCTACCTCAAGATAGACGTCACTAATATCTGAAAGAAATTCTGAAGGCAGATTTACTTGTCGTTTGCCGAAAATGGTTCGCACTGACGCATAGGAAAGAAAAAGTTTTTTCTTTGCGCGTGTGATGGCAACATAAAAAAGCCGACGTTCCTCCTCAGCATCTTCTTTTGAAACTCCTTCGCTGTTCATGCGACGATGAGGGAAAAGGTCCTGCTCGAGGCCGGTAATGAATACGAAGGGGAATTCCAATCCCTTTGCCGCATGTACTGTCATGAGTTTCACTGCGCTTTCGCTTTTGATGAGAGAGTCTTGGTCGGAAGCGAGTGCTGCGTCGCTCAAGAGTTTTTCCACTGCTTCATCCGGCGGCAGGAAATCGTATTTCATTGCAAGGGTTACGAGCTCGTGAATGTTTTCCAGACGCTCGCTGTCTTCATCAATGCCGGTTTTGAGTAATGCCTCAATTCCCGTTTTTTCTGAAACGAATTTAATCAGCTTTGAGGTTTTTTCATTGAGCGCATAGTCGCGGATGGATGCCAACAGTTGCCAGAACTGCTCAACGCGCTTTTTTGCCGCAGGAGCCAAACTCTCTTCATCTTTGGCGAACATTTTCATCAATGTCGATTTTCCAATACCTCTCGGTGGGACATCGATGATGCGCTTGATGTCAGAAAGACCTTCAGGATTCAGGGCCGCACGAATAAAAGAAAGAATATCCTTCACCTCCTTTCGTTCAAAAAAGCGAACGCCGAGCACTTGATACGGAATATCCATTGTGAGAAACGCTTCCTCGAGTGCTCGTGACTGAAAGTTTGCGCGATAAAGTACAGCAATATCCTGCGCCTTTGTGCCCGAAGAGAGGAGCTCTTTGATCTGATTTCCTATTGTGCGGGCTTCTCCATTTTCGTCATAGCTCTGGAGCAACGTTATTTTCTCGCCCTCAGTGTTTCTGGTAAAGAGATTTTTTTCTTTGCGAATGGTGTTCTTTTTTATGACATCATTTGCTGCTGCAAGGATCGTTTGCGTTGAGCGATAGTTTTCCTCTAGAAGAATTGTTTGTGCACCCGCATAATCTTTTTCAAAATTCAAAATGTTTTGAACATTTGCGCCGCGCCAACTATAAATATTTTGATCACCATCACCGACAGCGCAAATATTCATAGAATCTCCCGCGAGTAGGCGTGCGAGTTCGTATTGAACTGCGTTGGTATCTTGGTACTCATCTATGTGTATGTAGTGCCAGCGTTTTTGATAAGAAGCGCGGATGTCGGTATGGTCATGAAGTAGAACTACTGTTTTGAGAAGGAGGTCGTCAAAATCGAGCGCTTGCTCGCGTGCGAGGAGTGCTTCGTACCGTGTCCACACCGAATCGACAATTCCCCCGAAATGAGAATTGCTTGCTAGGCGACGATACTCGGCGACAGTCACCAGGTTTCCTTTTTGTTTTGAAATAACACTTGCTATGCGTTCTGCGGGAAATTGCTTCGGGTCAAGCCCCTGCGTTTTTATTGCCTCTTTAATAAGTGCCATCGAGTCGCTTTTGTCGAGGATCGCAAAGTGTTTGTTTAAACCGATAGTGTGAGCATTGTTGCGCAAAATATATACACCAAGAGAATGGAACGTGCCGATAAAAGGCCGTGCGTCTCCATCACGAAAACCGGCAGAGAATCCGTGCTTGAGGAGGAGCGCATCGACCCGCTCAAGCATTTCTTTTGCTGCTTTGTTGGTAAACGTGATCGCCAAAATACTTTGCGGCGCAATCCCCTCCTTGATGAGGTTAAGTATTCGATGGGTAAGTGTATTGGTTTTTCCAGTGCCTGCACCAGCAATGATGAGAATGGGTCCGTCTTTATGTTGTGCCGCTTCGCGTTGCTTATCGTTTAGGTGTTCGAGGTGACTCATCCATGTCACTGTACCATAAAAAACAGCGATGCAAACTTTTTGCATCGCTGTCCTAAATTTGACTGCACACAAACGTCTTTATAGGTTTACTTTCTTAAAGCCGTCTAAGGTTTTTTTAAGTTCCACACTCATCATTTCTTTGATGCCTGGAGCGTTTTCTTCGAGGAATTGTTGGATTTGTGTAGGATCACCAGACTCGCTGATAAGAGTGAACTGATCTCGGGCTGCAGGGTTTAGTTTATTGAGGATAGTGGCGGTTAATGATTGCAAAACCATTTCACCAACTTTTGCAACAATTTCATCTTGCGCATCGCTCGATAGGTTGTCGATGCCAAGTTCTTTGATAAGGGTTTCACGAAAACTTTGATTGTCCATAATTACGGTAATTTTTTATTTTGCTGCAAGTATTTATCAATAGTGACCGCCGAAGCGCGTCGCAAATAATCATCAGTACTTTCTTCGGGCTCTGGATGAACACCTGTTTCACTCATTGCCAACACAAGGTAGTCTTGTATTTTTTCTGTCGCGTCAAAATTCTCGATACCATAATGTTTTGCGCCTGGTGTCGTTTCCTTTTTGGGTTCTGCTTCCATTACTTGTGCAACCGTTTTCCCTGCAAAGCCGAACAAAGAGTCTTTCCAGTGTGGTGAATCTTCGCCACTGACATAGCCGATACCGAATATCCCCTTCTTGCCAAAGAGCGAATCGAGGTGTTCCTTGACTTGCGCATCTGCGTAGGCGATCACTTGAGGATTCCTCGGTGCAATTTCTTGAGGCATTAACTGATCAGCCACTTTTGATTCCTCTTTTGGCGCCTCCTCAATTTGCGGCGACTCGTCAACTTGCGTCTGAGGCGCGGGTTCGGGTTGTATCGTTGGAGGTTGCTCTGGTGTAGTGTTTACGATGTCGGGAGCAATTTCTGGCAGTGGTGATGTAGTTGTCTCTGGAAGTTCTTGTTTGGTCTCAGGGGCGATTTCCGGTACTACTGCTGGAACAGGCTTGGCAATAATGGGCGTTGGCTTCTCCGGTGTTATTTCTTGGGCAAGACTATCATCAAGAAGTGTTTGCTTTGGAGTAAAGAGCAACATCTCTTCTGGGGCCGGAGCAAGATCTTGTAAAACGACTTGCGCTCCAGACTCATTTTCAGACGGCGCTGTCGCAAAGGTTGGTGTAATCTCTTCTATCGCCTTGGCAGTTTCTTGCTTTTTTGGAACTGTTTCAATGGATGTGGCCTCGGTTTCGGGAGCCTGAATGGGTGTGTGCTGATCGTTGTTTTCTGTTGACGGATGAACGTCTTCCCAAATAACTGGATCAAGATCGACATCTGTTGGCGCATTTTCATTTTGTATTGCGCCTGCTTCTTTTGTTTCTGGGATTGTTTCGATAAGTTCAGGGTTTTCTGCCACTACTGGTTCCGTTACTTTAGGAACCTCCGGAGTTATTGCGGGCGTTGGTTCGGGTGTAATAAGAGATGATGCCCATGCGGGTGTTTGCTTTTGAACAGTATGCTGCGCGCGGAGCTCCTCATCCGCTTCCATTTGTGCGCGTGTATAAGAAATACTTTCATCGCGAACTGGGTTGGGTGTATCATTTTCAACTCTTTGTTCGCCTTGTTTAACGAGTGTTGCAATTTCTTCATTAAGAGCGTGGGCAGCTGCGCGCGCTCTATTGAAATCACCCTCTGCTTTTTTATCCTCAGGGTTTACGTTCAGTTTATGTTCAGCAACAGCCTGGTGCGTGCGCTCATGATCATACTCGCGCCACTTTTTGAGAATCTCTTCCATTAAAACGCGATCGCGAGAAACTGAGTGCTCTGGAATGATGCCCGAGATCATTTTGAGTCGATCTTGCGCCTCGGTGAGCAATGTTTGAATGCGCGTAATTGTTGCCTTCGTTGCTCCTTGGTTTTCGGCGAAATTACGTTGGTCCTCGAGGTTTTTAATTTGATCAACGAGTGCTTGTTTGTCTCCTTCTAGGCGCGCGAGGTCGTGTTCAATTCGATCCTCTGAGATTTGGATATTGTGAAGAGCGTGCTTAAGTTCTGGGTTTGCTTTTGCAATACGAATTTGACCAGGCTTTCTGGGGCGATGAGAGAAACGCTTTCGCATAAATGGCGGAACAAGATTTAGCACTCCTCCCGCTGGTGCAGGCGCCTGAGCACTTGGAGAAGTTTCTGTCAGAGAAGCGGGGCTCTCATTTTTTATCTCGTCCTTTTCAAGATCAGCCATACTATTAATACAGTATGACATATTTTTAAAAATATACAATTTTAAAATGCGAATATTGCAGAACTTCTTCACATTTTCTGAAGGTTTTTTAAAAAACTACTCACCATTTATTATCCACAGCGCATTACTAAAAGACTCCACAAATTGACCGTTTTATGCTACTATTCTGAGTGCCATAGGGATTAGCCCACGGCTCCAGAAAAGACCCATTTCCGCCATGACTGCCTCACCGAACGGTTCCTAACAATAAGACCTATTTCTACTAAATTACAGGACTTCATCCGAAGGCGCATTGGCGCAGGATGGACGAAATATCGTTATTTTTCAAGGCTCGTTCTCATCGCGCTTCTTTTGGTTGGTACTATCGTTGTGCAGGGGGTTGCTCGGGCAACAGCTTTTTCGTGGGGGCAATTTTTCCGTTTTGTGCCTCAAAATTCACAAACCATGGATTTGCTCGAAGCTGCAGCAAACACAGACCCCAAGGTCGCTCGTGGAGGCGGAGATATAACGATTTTGGATGACGCTGCCCTCTTGCCGGACGCCGGCCCTTCGGGAACAATCGCTGATATTCAATCAAACGACTATCAGGGCGCCATGACAATGTACGTTGTTCGCAGTGGGGACACGTTGCCGCAGATCGCAAAGATGTTCCAAATAAGCGTAAACACAATTCTCTCGGCAAACTCGCTCACCGGTGGTGCGAGCGTTAAAGAAGGAGATACATTAGTCATTCTTCCAGTAGACGGAGTGCTCCATAAAGTTAAAAAGGGAGATACGCTTCAAGGGTTGGCGAGAAAATACGCTGCGAATGTTTCAGATATTTTAGAGTTTAACGATCTTGTTGCGGGGCAAGCTCTTGTTGTGGGAGACAATATTGTTGTACCAAACGGAAAAGAACGAGCATCGTCTACTTCAGGAGGTGGCAAAATAATAAATAGTCGAGCGCGTTTGATCGCATCATTTCCTTCGTTGGCTGGGTACTACCAGAATCCACTTCCGGAAGGACATAAGACGCAGGGTATTCATGGATACAATGGCGTAGATATTGGAGCTCCAAAGGGTAGCTCGGTGTATGCGGCAGCAGATGGAGTTGTTGTAACCAGCCACTTCCGTCCCCTTGATGATCCATGGTTTGGAGGATATGGAAACTATATTGACATTAACCATCCGAACGGAACGCAAACACGATATGCGCACCTAAGCGCCGTGTATGTTGCTGTTGGCGCGCGCGTAAGCCAGGGGCAGCCTATTGGTGAAGTGGGCAACACCGGCCACTCTACAGGGCCACACCTCCACTTCGAGATTCACGGAGCAAAAAATCCATTTTAAAAAACCGCTGTTCAAACCAGCGGTTTTTTTGTTGCTACTTTATTTCTTGGGGTCGATATGCCAATGCTTCCAGCAAATGACCTTCAGAAATTTCATCTGCGTCATCAAGGTCGGCAATAGTACGTGCTACTTTGAGCATCTTGTGATGTGCACGGGGAGAAAGCTTCAGTCGCTCTGCGGAAATATTAAAAAGTGAACGAAGTTTCGGTTCAAGTTTAATGTAATGTTCAATGTCGTTTGCGCGCATTTCACTATTTGTGGTGATTGAGCGCTCGTGATCCTTGAAACGTATCGCCTGCCGCTGTCGTGCTTGTGCAACGTGAGCGCGGATCGATTCAGTCGTCTCTGTTTCACGCGCCTCTGAAAGTTTATCGTGACTCAAATGAGAAACTTTTGACCATAACTCAATGCGATCTACGATTGGGCCTGACAATTTCCGCGTATATGATGCCAGCGTTACTGGCATGCAAGTGCAACGCTCTTCGCTCCCATATTTCCCGCAGGGGCATGGGTTCATTGCTGCAATCAAAATAAAGCGAGCAGGAAATCGATCAAACCCTTTGCTTCGAGAAATACGAACATGACCTTCTTCGAGCGGTTCGCGAAGAGATTCAATCACTCGGCGGTCGAATTCTGGAAACTCGTCGAGGAACAAAACACCACGATGCGCCAAGGTAATCTCCCCGGGCTTCGGCACCGTGCCACCTCCAATAACAGATGGATACGAAGCGGTGTGGTGTGGCGCGCGTAATGGTGGTCGAATAATTATATTTTCACGCAGCGTTCCTGCTACCGAGTGAATACCCGTAACTTCAAGCGAATGCTCCTCGCGAAGGTTTGGCAAAATATGTGGAAACGCTTGAGCGAGCATTGTCTTTCCTGTGCCGGGTGGCCCCCACATTGCGACGTTGTGGTTTCCGGCGGCAGCAATCTCAAGTGCGCGTTTGGTAAACTCCTGACCTTTTATGTGTGCAAAATCAACGATTGGTTCCAGCGTCGAAACGGTCTCCGCCCCTTCTCCTGTTTGAGTATACGGAGTGATAGTAATTTTATTCTCAGGAGCTAAATGATCAACTAACTCGCGGAGAGTATGTATTGGATAGACAGTAATGCCGGAAACCAGCGCTGCTTCTCGCGCATTCTCTTGTGGAACAAAAATTTTTGAGAGCCCCACTTCTTTTGCTTTGTGTGCAAAGAGAAGAGCGCCCCTAATCGGACGAACGATTCCATCAAGCGAGAGCTCGCCAAGAAACAGAGAGTCGGTGTGGTCAAAAGAAATTTCGCCAGAAGCTGCTAAATAGGCGAGCGCTATTGCGAGATCATAATGTGAACCTTCTTTTTTTAGCTCAGCAGGAGCGAGAGAGATCACAATTTTTTGATTCTTTTGTTTCGGAGAGGTAAACCCTGAATTTTTAAGCGCCGCGCTGACACGGTCTTGTGATTCGTCCACCGAAGCACTCGGAAGCCCAACAAGAGAAAAAGCATGAAGGCCTTTTGACAGGTCTACTTCAACATCAACAATGTGCGCAGCAAGTCCAACAATCTGTGCAGAGAACAGTTTTGAGAACTGCATGGCGAATTATCCCTCGCGATGCCCTATACAAGTGTTTGCTGCAGGGTTTGCATGAAGACGAGCTTCCTCAATCTCTTTCTTACAAACGCGACAAAGTCCGTACGTTCCAACTTCAACACGCGCTAGCGCTGCATCGATTTCCATAAGACGAGCTTCGAGTTCAACCTCAACAGCAGCGTGTTCTTCAAATGCTTCGATACTATCTGCTACATCATTTGGATCAGCTGCGGGATTATTGAGGTCTGGGGCTGATGGTTCCCAGTCACCCTTGATCTCTGGATTTTTGTGCGCGATCGCTGCAAGCTCTTTTTCAATGCGTGTTTTTTCTGCGTGAAGTAATTTTTCGAATTCTGAAACGTTTTTCATGAGTGTAGTGTAACGCGGACCATTATGAAACACAAGACCGCGCGATATATCGCGTGGTCTTGTGTTTGTTATTTATTACCGAGTGTAAGCGGAACTATTTCACTGATTGATGTGCGACTACCTGCTATCACGATTGTCTGCGCGTCAACGATTGCGTAAACAAGCCCTGTGTCACTGTTTGTATCCATCATGCGTGCGTCTTTTCCAGCAACGATTATATCTTTGAATTTGTCTGATTGACGAGGGGTTGATGCGAGTTTTGTACCAAAAATTTTATCAAAATCTCCTGGCAATGAAGATTCCCACTGGAGCATGCCGATCCTGCCAGCCCCGTAGTCTGTTGTTTTAATAATAATAAATGGCACTGCTACTGACCCTGTTTCACCCAAAAGCCCAATCATAAATTGAGGATCAATGAAGCGAATCATCGACTGAGGAGCATTTATACCCATAAATGAAAGCAGTCGATTGGTACCAACCGACGCTACGAGAGACGCTGCCCCCTCTGGCGGTACCTGTTCCGTGAAATAAAAATTTTTAACGGTACCTTGCGTGAGCCCAGCAGTGCGCTCCACGGCGATAGCTGCTGAAATATGTTCTGGGTTCTCTACGGCAAGAGCAAATCGTTTTTCGGACTGAGGCTGAATAAGGGCCGGAGCTAAAAATGGCTTTGGCGGCGTGACGGGAACGACGGGCGCAGCTTGTTTCTTTTGGCCAAAGTGCAAGTCGCCAAGGAGTGGCACGGTGATTGTTGTTTGACGTGACGATAAATATAAGTAGCCTGCTCCCCCACCTATGATGAGTAGAATCAAAAAAATTATTAAGATGGTCATTCCAGCGTGCGATTTTGGTTTTGCGGCAAGAGCAAGGAGACGAGCTTCTTCTGCGGCACGCGCTGCAGCGAGTGCCGCCTCGCGCTCACGTTCTTGTTTGCGCACTTCAGCGAGTGCGATTGACGCTGCGGTCTCCTTTTGCTTCGTGACCGCTTCCTCAACGTCGTCCTTCATTGAATGGATAGTACGAACAATATTTTTTTCACCCAATTCTTTTGCCATGATGGCGCCCATTGGTTGTGCGGGAGGACGAGGAGATGAGTTCTGTTCCATTGCTACAGTATATCACTTTTTATTTTTCTATATTGAAAGATGTGTGGATAGTAAAAGCCGGCAACAGTTCGCTGCCGGCTTTTACGCAAACAAATTATTCTTTTTCCGGTTGTTGAGTTCTTGGGCGATGTGGCGCCTGTTTACGGCTGCGACGCGAACTATTACCCTGACTACCTCCACGAAATCCCATCAAATATCTTCGCGGATCATCGCACATGTCAATAAAGTCATCTGCCGCTTCGCGCAGTCGCCCAGAGGCCGAGCGACCAAAAGTGATCACCTCTACCTGTGTTCCCATAAATTTTAAGTATTCCACGAGCGGAACAAAATCACCATCACCCGAAGCAAGCACAACGCAATCTACTTTTGAGGCAAGACGAATAGCGTCAACAGTGATGCCCACATCCCAATCCCCCTTTTTTGCACCACCGAAGAAAATTTGAAGATCTTTTGTTTTTGTTTCAATGCCGAGGTTATTCAACGCATCAAAGAAAGGTTTCTCTTCTTCTGTCTCTGTGGTAATCACGTATGCGATTGCGCGTACAAGGTGTCTGCCCGCGAGTGCTTCTTTTAAAACTGAACCGAAATTAACTTTTGTGCCATAGAGATTTCGTGCACTGTGATAAAGATTTTGTGTATCAATGAGCATCGCAACACGCTGCTCCTTTTGTTTAATAACTGCCATATACTATGAAAAATTTTGCGCTTTTATTTATTTATAAAATGGTTACCCCAATTTAATTATCGCACACAGACTGAAAAACAAAAGCCCCTTCTCGGGGCTTTTGAAAGATTACTTGAGGCCAATTTTCTTGATAAGGCTTTCGTAGCGGTCTTTGTTCTTGCGCTTGAGATAGTTCAAGTGTGTACGACGGTTTGCCACCATCTGAAGAAGTCCACGACGAGAATGATTATCTTTGTGGTTTTTCTTCAAGTGGGTCGTCAATTCGTCGATTGACTTAGAGAGAACAGCTACTTGCGCCTCTGGAGAACCAGTGTCTTTGGCGTGAATCTGTACTTTCTTGATAATATTGTGCTTTTGCTTTGTAGTAACCATTAGCGACACTGTAGCATATCTTGCCGAAAATTGCAATACGCCCGCCCCGGCCTGGGTGGTAGGCCTTTTGAGGCTTATTTTACTTATACTTCTTTGTCTCCGTTAGGAATTATCTCGATTCCGCCGATGTCGGAGAGCTCTTTTGAGAAATTGTCTGGAAGAGTAGCTCTTTGGGGCATGCCGTCCTCGTTTTCAAGGAAAATCCCGTGTTTTTCGAGAGCACGAACGGAAGCATCCTCGGTCTCTTTGTGGTTATTTCCGTTTTTTACAGGAGCATCGTCGCTGAGGTTTTGGGATTCGGTGAAGAGAATGTCGTCATCTTTAGGTGGCATGTGTAGATTGTAGCTTAGAAATGCGATTAAAGAAATAGCAATAAAGCTAGGACACTTCGAATAGTTTGATATTATTCAGTGGATGCAATCAGGACGAAATCTTTTAGAAGAACTCATGGAGGAGCACGCGTATGTTTTTCATGGCTCTGAAAACCCAGATCTCAAACTTTTTGAGCCACAGCAGGCCTACAACTACAGAAGTGGAACACCGGAGCCGGACGGAGACCCGGCAGTATTTGCTTCGTCGGATCCAGCGTATGCAATACTAATGGCGTTGGTAAATAAAAAAAATTGCCCTCACGGTTTCTACTCCTCGGCGGGCGCGGCAAGAGGTGTCGACGGGAGTGTTACACTGAGATTAAAAATGAACAAAAAAGCCTATAGCCAGCTGGACGAAAAGTCGGAAGGGTTTGTCTATGTCTTTGACAAGCATAAATTTCAACAAAGAAGCGATGGTGGGGTGGAGTATCGGAGTTTTTTGCCTGTTGTCCCACTTAAAATAATTACGGTGACTAAAGAGGATTTGCCACCAACTGTTGAAATTATTGAATAATGCGAGTTTCGGTTAGTCGGGTGACAGCTGTCTCCTTGCTTTTCGGATTTACTGCGCACATAATGAAATGAATGTCGCACAATATTCCTTTGACTGAATTGGGCTCTTACACAAGGCAATATTTGGAATATCTCGAAATTGAACGGGGCCGTAGCCTTAAAACTATTGAAAATTATGGGCACTACCTCGCCTCTTTTTTGATGGCAAGTGGGGCCAAAGATCCCAAAGACATCACCGACGAAATGATTCGCTCTTTCCGCCTGTGGCTCAATCGACAAGAGGCGGGCATTCGTGAAGGTCGCCGTGAAACACTGAAAAAGAAAACGCAGAACTATTATTTGATAGCGTTACGCAGTTTTTTAAAGTATTTGCGCAAGAGAGGAGTTGAATCATACGCCCCCGAGCGCATTGAGCTCGCAAAGGTTTCTGAACGAACCATCGATTTGCTCACTACTCAAGATTTACAGCGACTACTCGCTGCACCCGACGGAGACAGCCTCAAAGCACTCCGTGATAAAGCGATACTCGAACTCTTTTTTTCAACAGGACTGCGATTGTCAGAACTTTGTTCCCTTTCTCGTGATATTGATCTCGGAAGAGATGAAATCTCGGTGCGTGGGAAAGGTGAAAAAGTGCGTGTTGTATTTTTGTCTGATGAAGCAAAGAAAGCAATTGCTGCATATCTCAAAAATAGAAAGGACATGGATGACGCGCTTTTTGTGCAGGACAGCAAGCGCACGCGCGAGGACGGCTCAATTCGTCTAACACCGCGTTCTGTTGAGCGTATGGTGAAACATTATGCGGCGAAAGCGGGCATAATGGACAAAGTGACACCGCACATTTTGCGTCACAGTTTTGCAACAGATTTACTTTATAATGGCGCTGATATCCGCTCGGTGCAGATGATGCTTGGTCATTCAAACATTTCGACAACACAAATCTACACCCACGTTACTGACAGCGAGCTTCGCAATGTGCATAAAAAGTTTCACGGAAAAGGGCGCTAAGTTATACTAGATACATGAAAATTATTTCTTGGAATGTAAATGGATTGCGCGCGGTGGCACGCAAGGAGAGGTTTTTCCCGTTGTTCCAAGGGTCGCCAGATGTCGTGTGTTTGCAGGAAGTTAAAGCGGAAGCAGAGCAGCTTCCTGAAGAAGTTCGAAACATTGCAGGCTATCATTCTTATTTTACGCACTCAAAAGGACGCAAGGGGTACAGTGGTGTTGCGGTTTACACAAAAATTGAGCCTGACAAAGTTGAGTATGGTATAGGAATTCCACAGTTTGATGACGAGGGACGAATAATTGTTGTTTATATTGGAAATATTGTTGTACTTAATATTTATTTTCCAAATGGCGGAGGCGGACCAGAACGGCTGCAATATAAACTCGATTTTTATGATGCATTTTTGGAGTTTATTGAAAAATTGCGCAAGCACGGTAAACACGTGATCTTTTGTGGAGATGTAAACACTGCGCACGAAGCAGTCGACCTTGCGCGCCCGAAAGAAAATGAGAAGAATACAGGGTTTTTGCCTGAGGAGCGCGCGTGGATAGACGAAGTAATTTATCACGGCTACATAGATATTTTTCGTGTCCTGCACCCACACACCAAAGAAGCGTATACGTATTGGGATATGAAAACAGGCGCCCGTGCTCGAAATGTCGGATGGCGTATCGACTACTTCTTTATTAGCGCTGAGCTCGAAGCAAAAGTGAAAAAGGCAGAGATCTTGGCTTCTTACGAAGGATCAGACCACTGCCCTATTGTCCTTGATATTGAGGTTTAGTGTAAAAACTATTTTACGCCGTGTCGTTTGCGAATAATGGCAAGCTCGCCTTCTTCAGCTTCTTCTTTTTTCTCCATCCCCTCTTCTCCTAATTTTTTGAGCTCCTCAATTGGAAGTTTTATAAGTTCGATGGAGCGTTTCACTAGATAATCCTCAGTATTTCTTTCTGGATCATCAAGAACTTCTTCGAGAAGTGCGTGGAGTGTGTAACCGAGTTTTGGTCCGGGTGTTTCATGTGTAACCTCCATCAGTTTGTCGCCATCGATTTTAAGCATGCCAACGGAGATTGGCGCGCGCATAGCTTCCTCAATCATCGATTGATATTTTCGGAGACGATACGGAGCTTCCTTTGGGCGGCCCATGCCAATACGATCACAAGCACGAACATTCATAAGGTCCCATACATTTTCTGGGCCAACATTTTTTACAATACGACGAACCGCAGAAAGGGTTATTTTATCGATATCTGAGAAAAAAAGGTGATAACGGACGAGCGCTGAAGCTGAATCAACGATTTTCTGAGGATACTTCAAGCGTTCAAGCACTTTTCGTGTAACACGCCCCCCGACTACGTCGTGCCCATAGAATGTCCAATCTTTCTTCTCGTTAGACCAGCGACGAGTCTCTGGTTTCGCAATGTCGTGAAACAGTGCAGCAAGGCGGACGTGAAGTGGCCAGCCACGGTCTGCTGAGTGTTGGAGTGCACGCAAATTGTGTTCCCATACTGAATATATATGGTCACCGTTCTGCTCAACATCAATACCACTTTCGACCTCAGGAGCTATATATTTGAGCAACCCTAGTTTTTGGCACATAACGATTCCGATCATTGGGTTTTTCGTCATGATCATCTTGCTAAATTCATCTCGAATACGCTCCATTGAAATATGTTTCAGGTCGCTTGCCTGCTCAATGATGGCATTTTGCGTTGCAAGATCGATCGTGAAACCAAGGTCTGTAGAAAGTCGAACAGCGCGAAGAATACGGAGGGCATCCTCGCCGAAACGAGCGTGCGGATCTCCTACGGTGCGGATAACTTTATCCTGAATGTCCTTTAAGCCCTCGAAAATGTCCTTGAGCTGTCCTTTAGAATCATCATATGCTATCGCGTTTATTGTAAAATCGCGGCGTTTCAAGTCATCCTCAAGTTTCCCGTGAAACGAGACAGAGTCTGGGCGGCGCTTGTCAGTGTATGCTCCCTCTGAACGATAGGGCGTAATCTCAATTACCTTGAGAGTTGGATCCTCTGTCTCGCTTACGATGCCGACTGTTCCGTAGTCGTTTTCGTAAAAAGTATTCTCAAACAATTCCTGAATTTCCTCCGGCTTTGCGTTGGTGGTGATATCCCAATCCTTTGGTTTCACATCTTGGAGGATGTCACGAACGCAGCCACCGACGAGGTAAGCCTCAAACCCCACTTTTCGAAGTGCGCTTGTTACTCGTGAAACCTCTGGAGGAATCGGATATGAGATTACAGTTTTCTCGTTCATTTGTATGCAAATGATAGCTCTTTTTTTGCCTTTTGCCTATTTTTACTGTAGAGTTACCGCATCACGCCCCCGTGGTGAAATGGATATCATATCGGTCTTCGAAACCGGCGTTCCAGGTTCGAATCCTGGCGAGGGCACCAAATCATGAAACCCTGAAGGGCTCCATGATTTGGTGCCCTCGCAGCAGGGCGTTGGTACGCCCTGCGTCAGGATTCGAAGGCCGGAATATGTTGCGAGTAGCAACGAGCAATGATGAGGCGGGGTCGCGGAAATTTCCAAGCGACGGCTTGGAAATTATCTGTGACAGAATCCTGCCTGTCGAGACTTTGAAAAATTAGAAAAAAATGTATACTAGTATTTAGCACATTTGCGGGTATGGTTTAGTGGTAGAATGCGTCCTTGCCAAGGACGAGACGGGAGTTCGATTCTCCCTACCCGCACCAAAGAAAAACACCCGGGCCATGCGCCCGGGTGTTTTTCTTTGGCTTGGGAAGTAGGGAGAATCGAACTGGTCGGAGCGATTCCGAGCTAGCATACGAGGCCGCGAGATGGGCCTACAGAAATTAGCGAGCGACGGCGAGCAAATTATCTGGGGCTTCGACTCCCTACCCCCAATACCTCATCTTGGTCAAGGACACAGTATTTCAGATCCACACAGCGCCTCGAACCCCGTCAACACTCAAATACCGAAAAATATGGATAAAAATGCTCAAAACTGTGGATAACTATGTGCATAGTGTTGATAAAGGACACAAATTTGATCAAAACCAAGTCCTAAATATTTTAAATAATTGCTAGATATTGCAAATATACCCATATATAGCAAGGTTTTTGAGAAAATTGAAGATAAATTAGTAATTGTTACTAAGTAACGATATGTTATTCATGAAACATACTATATACTTAGTTTCATGGAACAGGAGAATAAATTGAAAATTGGACCACTTGGCGAGGATATTGCCTCAGAATACCTAGAAAATAAGGGTTTTTCGGTCGTTCAGTGTAATTATAGGAAGAAGTGCGGCGAAATTGACATTATTTGCGAAAAACGGGGAGTTTTGCACTTTGTTGAGGTTAAGAGTGTTTCATGTGAAATATCTAATAAAGTATCGGCAGATGTTTCTCGTGAAACAGACTCTTTTCGGCCCGAGGACAATATTCACCCCGCAAAACTTAAGCGTATTTTTAGAACGATCCAGATTTTTCTTGCAGAGAAATATACAAACAATAACCCAGAATGGCAGGTCGATGCAGTTACTGTAAAGTTAGATGTGGGTTCGCGGCAAGCGAAAGTGAAATTTATTGAGAATATTGTGGTGAATTAATTTGTAAACAAGAAGGAGTGTGCTAGTATCTTATGGTGAATTTATGAGGATCGGGGTGTGGTGTAACGGCTAACATGCCTGTTTTGGGTACAGGTGACTCCGGGTTCGAATCCCGGCACCCCGACAACGAACGCAGTGAGTGCAGGGGCGAGCGAGCAAATTGTTTTGATCGCGCCCGGGATTCGAAGGGCGCAGTGTTGTTTTTGTATCCAAAAACCACGAGCCGGGGTCGCGAACACTTTGTATTTTGTGAGTAACCGAAACAAAATACTTAGTGATTCGTGGCCGATTCCTTGGCTCCCCGACAATTATTAATGGAACTCCTCGTCGTTTAATGGACCCCAATACTAAAAGCCCTCATCGTTCAATGGATAGGACTCAAGCTTCCGAAGCTTGCAACGCAGGTTCGACTCCTGCTGAGGGCACATTCGGGCGCTTTCGACCGTAGAAAACCCTTCTGCGCGTACGCGATTTGTTCCGCATCTCGGTCTTGAGCCCGAGATCCACTGAAATCTAAACCGCGCAACAAAACGTTGCGCGGTTTTTTATTGCACTTTTCCACACAATTTGCGATGAGAATATTTATAGTTGGTGTATACTATTATTAAATGAAACTTGGCACAAAGATTAACCTCGTTCTTGTTGGGGTTGTTGCGGTGACTCTTACTATCGGTTTTTGGGTGATTATTGGAATTGAGGCGGGGAATATGCAGAATCAGGTATTGGGTGATACGAGCACCGTCACGAGTCTTGTTCGACAAGACGCTGGGCGTATTTTGGGGCAGATGGGCTCTAAAACAGATTTGGGTACGGAGGATATGCAATATCTCCAGAACGTAGTGGACGAAGCTGCTTCGTTTGGAAAAACTCAAAAAAATGCCGCATTTGGTTTTTTTCATCGCATCATTATCTTTAATACGAACCTTGACGCTATTGTGGTCAACGGAAAAATGATGGAGGATTTTTCAAAAGACGATCCTCTATACATAAAACTTCGCAAAGATATAGCAAGCGGAGCAAAAACAAGCGCAGATTATGAGCGTATTGATGCCGGAGATGTTGTGGTGGTACACGTCGAGCCAGTAGTTGTTGATGACGCAAAGAAGGGCACGCGGATCGTTGGTGTGCTTGAAACTCACAATTTAAAAAATGCATTTCAAGATCGCGTCAATGCCCTTCGTATTAGAATGCTGGGTGTTGGGATTATCTTTACTGCCGTCGTGGTCATCGCGCTTGCGATCATTCTAGAGCGACAAGTTGTTGGACCGATCCGCAGATATTCCTTGGTTGCGCAAAAAGTTGCGGCAGGAGATTTGAAACAACAAGTTGAGCATCGTTCGAATGATGAAATTGGAAGATTCGGTGAAGTGTTCAACCTCATGGTGGGTAATTTGCGTGAGCTTGATCAATTGAAGTCCGATTTCGTTTCGGTCGCTGCGCATCAGTTGCGCACGCCACTTTCTGGGCTCAACTGGGTTCTCAAACTTTTCTTGGGTGGCGATCTTGGGCCAATAACCGAATATCAGAAAAAAATGCTTGATCGCGGCCTTGAAGCTAACCAAAAGATGATTCAGCTTGTGAACGACCTGCTCAATGTTTCGCGCATTGAGAACGGGAGATTTGGATACAAGCTCGAGAAGAATGATCTCAACCAACTCCTCAAATCCCTTATTTCAAATGTTGATCTTCCTGCAAAAGAGCACAACATCGAAGTTCATATCGAGCACCACGGAGATCCGCTTCCTGAGTTTGTTTTTGATATGGAGAAATTACTTATGGCGCTCCAGAACATCGTTGATAACGCACTTAAATATACTTTGCCCGGCGGACATGTGACTATCACCACCGAGCGAGCGGGAGACTATGCAGAAATTAAAGTCAAAGATACGGGTGTGGGTATCCCAAAAGCAGAAACAGCAAAACTTTTTTCCAAATTTTTTAGAGCATCAAATGTTATCCATTTGCAAACAGATGGCTCAGGCCTCGGTCTCTTTATCTCAAAGAGTATTATTATGAGACACGGAGGACAGGTTTGGGTCGAGTCAGAAGAGGGAAAGGGAACAACAATTACGGTTGATGTTCCAGTAAAAGCCGAACTTATCCCGAAAGAAGGTGAGGCGGAGGGGTCTACATGGAAAGAGCAGGCAAGCCAGATCGGGGGAGTGAACTGGAAGGCCTAGTTGAACTAATTAATTTGTAATATAATACACGAGTAGCTACCATGGACTCAAAAAAGAAAATCCTCGTCGTTGAAGAAGATGTCATCTTGGGCGACGTGATTGCAATAAAGCTCAAGAAGCTTGACTACCTCGTGGATAAGGCGCGAGACGGCGAATCGGCAATGCAGAAAGTACGCATGGAGAAGCCCTCGTGTATTATTCTCGATATCCTTTTGTCTCGAAAGACCGGCATTGATTTTTTCGCCCAGTTGAAGGGTGATGCTACCCTTCGCGATATTCCTGTTCTGCTCACTGCGACGTCAGAGGATCGTGATGAAGTTAAACACGCGCGTGAATTGGGCGCGCGAGAATTTGTGATAAAGGCCGTGGTAGATCCTAATGAAGTCGTGGAGCGTATAAAGCAAATTGCAGCAGCTGCACCAACACCAACTCCTGCTCAACCTGTAGCTCCAGTTGCTTCAACAGCAGCGCCTACACCAACACCAAACGTCGCACCTACTCCAGCCCCTGTTGCAGGAGTGCAGACTGCCCCAGCTGGTGGGAAAACTTTTGTATTGGTGATCGAGGATGATAAATTCCTTCGTGAGCTTCTCGTACGAAAGCTTGCAAGCGAAGGGTTTGACGTGCGAAACGCAATTGACGCAACCGCTGCGTATGCTGCACTGGCTGAGAGAAAGCCGACAATCATTCTTTGTGATCTCATTCTTCCTGAAGTAAGCGGATTTGAAATTTTGGCAAAGATAAAGGGTGATCCTGCAACCAAAGATATCCCTGTTATCATTTTGAGCAACCTTGGTCAAAAGGAGGACACTGACAAGGCGATGGCTCTCGGCGCAAAGGATTTCATGGTCAAGGCAAATTTCACATTGGATGAAATTGTCGCAAAAATAAAGGCCACGCTCGCATAATTTGCGAAATTTCTCCGCTCTTGCTAGTATGTCTCGAGCGATTTGCGGGATTAGTTTAATGGTAAAATAACAGTTTTCCAAACTGTGGTTGGGAGTTCGATTCTCCCATCCCGCACAGCAAAAAACACCGCCTTTTGGCGGCGTTTTGCTGTGCGGGATGAGCAAGACGCTGGTGCGTCTTGCGTGGAGAATCGAAAGGCGCAGACATATCGAGCAAAGCGAGATGGCGAGCCGGGGTCGAGAGTACTTAGTCCGCGCAATGCGTAATCGCATGAGCAGACTTAGTAACTCGTGACCGATTCTCCCGTCCTAACGGCGAACAAATTATCTGGGGCTTCGACTTCCACCCCACACAAAGATTGCCCGCAACTGCGGGCAATCAATCAATTTTTTCTGGCTTACAATTTTTGCAGGGCCGATACCCGGCTTCAATTGCATCTTCCCACGTGAGAAAGAAAATTCGGTGCTCTTTCTTTGCTCGCATTCCACTTTTGCATGTGAGCCGACCGAAAATCTTCATCGTTGTTATGCCGGCAAATAATCCCGGACTCGGTGATTCGACAATTTTACCATGCTTCCATATTCGGTAAATCTTCATTGGTGGCTCCTATGGCTCTAACTTGAGACTATACCAAATGAAGTTTTCTTTCAATGGCAAATTATCTGTGACCGATTCTCCCGTCCTAACGGCGAGCAAATTATCTGGGCTTCGACTCCCATCCCGCACCTTTGCTATACTGACTTTGATGAACCACAAAGTCTACTTCAAAGAAGCAGCAAAAGTTGCCGAAAAGTCTCTCTGTTTGCGCGACAAATGCGGTGCAGTTGTTGTTTTGGATTCGAAAATAATAGGAGAAGGGTATAATGGTCCCGCTTGCGACAACCTCGAAGATCTAAAGTGTAACCTCGATTTAACCGCTTCATCCAAACCAAAATCAGATAGAACTTGTTGTCTTCATTCTGAATGGCGAGCGATCATTGATGCAGTCCGTAATGCGTGGGATATACGCGAAAGCACTCTCTGTTTTGCACGAGTAGATGATGATGGCAACATTTTACGCTCTGGGTTGCCGTATTGTACGGTATGCAGTCGACTTGCTTTGGATAATGGTGTTAAGCATTTTGCTTTGCTTCACGATACTGGAGTGAAACTATACGATACGCAGGAATATAACGATTTGTCGTATAAATTTCATTTGCAGTAAGTGCTGTGCATAACCTTTCACAATAATTGAAATAGTGATGCTAAAATATGAGTATGGAAAACAGTAAAAAATTGAATGGATTTTGCGAATTGGTGTTGCGGGTGAGTTTATCGGTCACGGATTATTGACTGTGGGAGGAAAGGCCGATTGGATCAAATAGATTAGTCAGATGACAGGGGTTGAGGCAACCGTTGCAGCAACTCTTTTAACAGCAATTGGCGTATTCGATTTAGTAATTGCACTCATAATTTTAGTTCGTCCTATTAGGGCAGCACCTCTTGCGCTTCTCTACCTTATTGGTTGGCCACAAAATTGGAAGGAATGGTGGAAATAGCAGCAGTATAAATTTAAACATTTAATAAAAACACCGCTTTAGGACGGTGTTTTGCTTAGAGCTAGTCTGAGTCTTGAAACTCTTTTTTGAATTCTTCTAAGCGTTTCTCAACTAATGTAGCTTTTTCCTTTGATAAATGCTTTCGTGCAAGCAGGACGAGCTCTCTTTCCGTTTCATCAGATTGGCATGCTCTGTCTTCTATATAAGCGTCGACGAGCCAGGTTACTTCCTGTGCGTTCAGATCTCTGCCAAGAATCAGTTTGGCAAGATTTTGTGCTGCAATATTCCAACCAAATTTAGCGGCCTCTCGAACGACTCTTTCTGCGGTAGCCTTGGATGCGCCAAGGCCCGCGGTCTTTATTGCCATCCTGAGCGCATCAGAGTTGCGGAAGAGATGATTAAGTTTCCGGCCCTTAGTATAAAGCATCAAGTAGCGTTCTGTCGCAAAATTAACGACTGTTGTGCCGATACCGCTTCCTTTTTCGAGAATGGTGGAAACGGCAGCTGCGCACTTTGTGCCTTCGACAATATTGTACTCCATCTCGTCGATCAAGATGGCGAGCGTGCTGCAGAGAACTTCTTCTCTCGGTGTCATGTGTTCTCCTTTGGAGAAATTATTTATTGAGTTGAGTGTGCTTCTGATTGCATACTATACCAAAGCTTCAGTGAGAACAAGCATACAAAAACCTCGGCATGAGCCGGGGTTTTTTAGTGGAGGGAGTTTACCCCTACACCAAATTTGCCATTATTTTTTCCGTTCTAATCAAGCATATCACAAAAATCGATAGTAAGATTAGAATCAGCACAAGGGGGTTTCTGTTTTGAAAAACAGAACGATGGCAAAATTGGTGTCTGGGTTTACTTTACTGCATCTTTCAATGCTTTTGCTGCGCGGAACTTTGGAACCTTTGTTGCAGGAACCTGAATTGTCTCGCCAGTTTTTGGATTGCGTGCTGTGCGTGCTGCGCGTGGCTTTACAGAAAAGATACCAAGACCAGCGATAGATACTTCACCGCCGCCCTTGAGTGTCTTTACCATTGACTCGAGAACTGCATCGAGTGTCTGTTCTGCTAATACTTTTGTGCCGCCCATTTTCTCGTGAATAATTTCAACGATAGCTGCTTTATTCATAATAATTTCTGATTAACCTTTAAACTTTTAATACGAAAACGAGTTTCTCTCCGGCCGCTTTTTAAAAAAGAGCGGAGGTGGAGCTACGGAACCCCCTCGACGCGGGTCAGATCTCCTTGCCATTAGTATACCCTCCACCGCCATTTAATGCAATAATAGCAAGCCCCTACACCAATCTTGGCATTTTTTTGGAGCGTTTGTCGGGGTTTTGAGGTTACCAAATTTCTGCTGGGACATGTTCCGGCCTACTTGTGTAGTGGAAGCAAAAGCGCGATGCCAATATTGGTGCGGGGGCAAGGGTTTTATGGATATTGACAGCTAGCGAGCGTATTCGATCGCTCTCGATTCACGTATCACAGCAACTTTTATTTCACCCGGGTATTTTAGTTCTCTTTCGATTCGTATAGCTATTTCGCGCGCGAGATTATGCGCCTCAAGGTCGGTAACGTCTTCAGGTTTCACAAACACACGAAGCTCTCTTCCGGCCTGAATCGCATAGGTTTTTTCAACAGCAGGGAAGGATTTAGCGATATTTTCAAGGTTTTCGAGGCGATGGATGTAGTTTTCTGCCGAATCTCTTCGAGCTCCGGGTCTTCCACCCGAGATTGCATCTGCTGTTTGAACAATAACGGATTCCAGTGTTTCGTAGGGGTATTCCTCGTGGTGCGATTGCATTGCCTGTATAATTCTTGGATCTACATCGAATTTTTGGAGGAGTCTGCGTCCGATCTCGACATGTGTTCCGGGAACCTCGTGGTCTACGGCTTTACCAAGGTCGTGCAGAAGCGCTCCTGCTTTTGCCGCCGCAACATTTGCCCCCAGCTCTTCGGCAATCATTCCGGCAATATGTGCCATTTCTATTGAGTGTTGGAGAACATTTTGGCCGTAACTCGTGCGGAAGTGAAGGCGACCCAAAATAGCCAGGACGCGCGGATCAAGGTTGAACACACCACATTCATATGCGGCCTGTTCGCCTTTTTCTTTTATTGTTCTATTAATATCAAGCTTCGCTTTTTCAATGAATTCTTCGATTTTTGCAGGTTGAATGCGGCCGTCCTCGATGAGCATTTCGAGGGCAAGACGCGCAGTTTGTCTACGGACAGGATCGAATGACGAGATCATGATCGATCCCGGTGTATCATCGATGATGACCTCCACGCCTGCGGTGCGCTCAAAAGCGCGAATATTTCTTCCTTCTTTTCCAATGATCTTGCCTTTTACTTCTTCAGAGGGTATCGAGACCGACGTCGTCATGAGTTCTGCTGCGGTTGATGTTGCGAGGCGTTGGATTGAAGTCGCAAGAATGCTTTTCGCAACATTAGCGAGGCGCTCTTCGCCATCAACCTCAAGTTTGTGCATGCGGACTGCAATATCCTCTGAATATTGCTCTTCGGTCCTCCGCAACAGCTCGTTTTTTGCTTCTGTTGTATCAAAACGTGCAATGCGTTGTAGTTCTTGCGTTGCTTCGTCACGCTCTTTTGCTGTTCTCTCTTTTAGGATTCTAACCTCTTCTGTCTTCTCCTTTATGCGAGCAGCTTCGTTGTCAATATCGATTTGTCGACGATCAAGAAATTCTTCTTTTTTGATAAGTCGCTCTTCGGTCTTTTTGAATCGTTCGTCGCGCTCGCGTTCTTCTTTGTGAATCTCCTCTTCGCGTTCTTTGGCAAGTTCTCCCGCTTCCGCAATAATTTTTTGAGCTTCTTCTTTTGCGGACAAAAGGACCTGCTTGACCTCTATGTCTACCGATTCTCGTTTACTCACTGAAACGAACCATCGTACGAGATAGCCAAGAGCTCCTCCAATGAGGATCGCTACCACACCGCCAAGTGTGAGGGCAATGTTGATATTCATACTAAAACCCCATAAACCTTGAAATTTCTACCTTTTCTGGACTTCCGTGATTGTTTGGGTGATTAAAACTAATAATTCTAAAACCTTTTCAGTAAACGTTAACGTGTCAAAAGTAAATTTTTAAGTGGAACATTCTCATACTACCCCCGTTCTGCCAATATGTCGAGCAACAAAAAATCCAAGGTCCGACCTTGGATTTTTTGTTGCTCGCGTTCGATTTCTTCGTATTTTACGAACGAGGATTTTTAGGCTTGTAGATCTCGTCGATGATTCCGTATTTTTTTGCTTCGTCGGCCGACATGTAGTAGTCGCGATCGGTATCTTTCTCGACCTGCGCGAGTGGTTTGCCCGTGTTCTTTGCAATAATTTTGTTCAAATTTTCGCGAAGCTTCAAGATCTGCTTTGCAGAGATTGCGATGTCGGATGCTTTTCCTTCAGCACCACCCCATGGTTGATGGATCATCACTTCTGCATTTGGAAGAACAAAACGCTTTCCTTTTGCGCCTGCTGATAGAATGATTGCACCCATCGATGCAGCGAGTCCGACACAAATAGTCGAGACGTCAGGTTTGACGTGTTGCATCGTATCGAAGATGGCGAGGCCCGCAGAAACTGAACCACCCGGAGAGTTGATGTAGAGATAGATATCTTTCTTCGGGTCCTCAGATTCAAGGAAGAGGAGCTGGGCAACGGTTATGTTTGCAACGTTGTCGTCGATCGGTCCCGACAAAAAAATGATGCGCTCTTTCAGCAGGCGGGAGTAGATGTCGTACGCTCGCTCGCCCAAAGGAGACTTTTCAATGACCATAGGAACTAATGGCATAAATCCATAGAACCGATCATAATTTTGCAATAACAAACCCTATTAACGCAAAAACGGTCCCAAAAAATATCATCAAAACAACTTCTGCATTGCTCAAACTTCCCAACCC
>JAKAMX010000046.1 GCA_021812665.1 bacterium | reverse complement strand
AGTCATCCGATGGTGTCGCACGGCCAACCGGTTCGGGCCTCCCTCCATATTTCTACAGAGTTCACCCTGCTCATGGCAAGCTCATCTGGCTTCGGGTCTCAAGCATACAACAAACGCGCTATTCACACTCGATTTCTCTAAGGCTCCATCCGACAAGGACTTAGCCACGCTGTATACTTGAACTCGTTGGCTCATTCTTCAATAGGCACGCCGTCACCCCCAAATAAATTTGAGAGCTCCGACTCCTTGTAAGCACATGGTTTCAGTTCTATTTCACTCCCCTCACCGGGGTTCTTTTCACCTTTCCCTCACGGTACTAGTTCACTATCGGTTTCTAAGAGTATTTAGCTTTAGCAGTTAGTTCTGCCAGATTCCCCCGAGCTGTTCGTGTCTCGAAGTACTCAAGATCAGAAGCAAAGAAGATGTAAAGTTTTCGTCTACCGGGCCATCACCGTCTAGGGCTATGCTTTCCAGCATATTCAACTAACAATACATTTTGTAACTTCTCTCGTATAAATACGACGCTTCTGCCTTACAACCCCTCACCAGTAAAGGCAAGGTTTGAGCTATTTCCGTTTCGCTCGCCGCTACTAAGGAAATGTTCTGCCATTCGGCAGCTTTTTTTCTTTTCCACCAGGTACTGAGATGTTTCACTTCCCTGGGTATACTCTTCACTTGCGTGAAGTCACTGTCTATGACAACAGTGGGGTTTCCCCATTCAGAGATCTCCGGATCAAAGGTTGCTAGGCACCTCCCCGAAGCTTATCGCAGCCATGCTACGTCTTTCATCGCCTCTTAGAACCAAGGCATCCACCATGTGCTCTTAAATTTCCTACTAGGAAATTTAAAAACCACAATCATTATTCGCTTACTTACAACACACTACTATTGCTAGTAATGTGTACTTTTTTACCTGCCCGCCTCCACATATCCTATAAGACCCACGAACGGATAGGTGTGACGGAATGAAGTTGTCAAAATGCAATCGGATGAGAAACAAAAAACCCGCGTAAAGCGGGCCAGAGGGACCAAGACGGCCTCCCTATTCCCGCTTAAAGTTCCTTGTTTTGCTCATATGCAACAATAGACAGCATTATATACAAAAAGAAAACGGTGTCAAGCAAATTTGCCTAACACCGTTTTCGCCCTTAAAACAAAGGGTTTTTAGCCTTTTAAAAACAAAGTTTTAGTCGCGACGTGAAATATCTCCACGGAGTTTCTCTACGTAGCGAGCTGCTGCATCCTTTCCGCCCAAGCCGAATGCAAGGCCGAGAGCGAGTGCGAGTGCTGCAACAAGACCAGTAAAGAGTGTCTGGATCATGCCACCTGCGATACCAAGCTGATTGAGGGCTGCAAGAATTGCAACGATCCAAATAGCCCAACGTGCTACTCCTCCTACAAACTCTGCTGAACGTGACTCAAGCGCGTGAGCGCCGCCAGTCAAAAGTTTCTTTGAAAGATCAGCGAGTACTGCCCCAACAACGAGAATGAGTGTTGCAACAATCACCTGAGGAATGTATCCAAGAACAACATTCGTCAAAAATGCATTTACTGCATCAAGCTGGAATACACCGAGTGCTGCTACCAAGAACACAACGATGACGAACCACTTTGCCAAGCCGCCCAAGAAAGCACCGGTGTCGAGATTGAATCCTGCCTTACGTACAAGATCCCCTGCTCCTGCGTGCTGAAGGAGTGTGTCTATCTTAATCGCCTTTACAACCTTTGAGATCACCTCGGCAAGAACTGCGCCGATAACCCAACCTGCTGCAAAAATGATGATGGCAAGTACAAGTTTAGGGAGAAACTGAAGCAACTGTACCCCGATGAGGGTAAATGCATCGCTCAATCGAATTCCCCAGTCTGAAATAATAGGCATATCTTTTTTTCTGTCATACAGGGCGAACCCTGTGTAAACATTTGTATTAAAACTATTAACTGATAATTGTGTCATCAATCCTGCCCGCGCCATACTCGACCAACTACACAGTGTAGAGTACGAGCGATAGGAGCAGGGGTTTGATTCCTCCCTACATTGTACCATTTATACAACGCAAAAAAAGTACGCTGTGGATAACTAGCAAAGCGGCCGACGCATGGCGTCGGCCGCTTTGCTAGTTCTACTCAACTCCAATCCTATCAATAATAGTGTCGTGTTTAAAATCTAGGACATCGCGCACAAATTTGTCGTATGCGCCAAGTCGATAGAGAAAATCATCTGTCTCTAGCGCGCCATAGGTAAGCTCTTTTCCTATTTCTGCCTCGATAGAGCGCAAAACTGACTCGATCGAGCGCTTTTTAAGCTCATCACCAACGATAAGAATATCGAGACGTGCTTCCGGCTCACCCAAAAAGACACCCGACGTGGCAAGAAATTTTATTTTTCCCGTGTCTCTGATTCTTCGTGCTACCTCATTGCGATCAAGTGGCGTATCAGAGACGATAAGATTTTTGAGTGCTGCAAGAAGCGGATATGTCCCTTTGAGTTGATACCCCGATATACGCTTTGATTTTGATCCTATTTTTTTCGTAAAGGTCTTTTCTGAGATAACTCCGGCAGATTTAAGTAGTGCGAGTTCATGGCGCGCGTCAGATTCACGCACCTTACTTTTTGTTGCGACAGCTGAGACATCAAATACATCAACAGGGTTTAAAAAGAAAAGACGCAAAATTTTTACGCGCGATTGGCTTCCAAATAGTTTTCCGAGTGATTCCATATGGGCGATTATACCACTATCCAGAGGCAGAAAAAAGCCCCGCAGGCAAGGCCTGTGGGGCTTTTTTTGAGTTAGGGTAACTTTTCCACCAGCCGTCGTCGCTTTGCTCCTCCCTGAGGACCCTCGGTCCTCAGCGCTCGCAAAGCTCGCTGCTCTCCGACACGGGAAACTACCGTTTCCCGACCCCTTCCCAAGCAGTCGGGTAACTTTGAAATTTATTTCAAAGTTACTTTGCCTCCTGCTTCCTCGATCTTCTTCTTTAGATCTTCTGCCTCTGCCTTCTTCATGCCCTCCTTGAGCATTGCAGGAGCTGCCTCTACGAGGTCCTTTGCTTCCTTGAGGCCCATTGCGAGAGCTTCCTTTACAACCTTGATAACGCCGATCTTCTGATCGCCGGCTGAGGTGAGCTCAACGTTGAATGAATCCTTCTCCTCTGCTGCGCCAGCGCCACCTGCTGCTGGAGCTGCTGCTACTGCTGTAGCTGAAACACCAAATTTCTCCTCAAAAACCTTAACGAGCTCGTTGAGGTCGAGTACTGACATTGCCTCGATTTTCTCAACAATGTCCTTGAACTTTGCGGGAACTGATACTACTTTTTCTTCAGTCATAATGATTAATTTAAATAATTTAGTAACGAATTAGGCGATTGCCTCCTTCTGCTTGCGAACCTCCTCGAGCGCGATAACAAAACGCTGAATTGGTGAGTTGATAATGTTGACAAACATTCCACGGAGACCCAAGAGTGATGGGATCGTTGCGATAGCCATCATTTCTTCCTTTGTTTTGTACTCTCCCTCAAAAATTCCTCCGAGAATCTCAATTGATCCTTTGTCGTGAGGAGCCTTTTGGAAAGCATAGGTATCACGTGCTGGCGCCAAAACATCATCTCCCTCTCCTTTCGCAGAGAGGTATGCAATTGCGAGCTCTCCCGAGAGTTCTGGCATTTCACCTTTTGTGCCAAGACCTCCAAGTACGCGCTTTGCGAGTGTCTTCTTTGCAACAAAGTATCCGACATTGTTTTCTGAAAGTTTTCTGCGGAGCAGCTTTGTTTCACCAACAGTGAGGCCTTTGAAGTTTACAAAAACGATTGACTTTGTGCCGGTAAGGCGGTCCGTCATTGTTTTAATGATCTCTTGTTTTTTCTGTTTTGTAATTGCCATATTGAAGCGATATTAACATTCGACGGCTTCCGCGCGTTGCGCGAAAGCCGTAAAGCCTAGCTATAAAAGCTATGAGTCGACCTCCGCAGGACTTGTGCCCCATTTCTCTAGGGCTGCCTACTTCTTCGGGCTTCGGAGATATCCTATCGTGCGTGGGAGATATTGTCAACTGTCATGATCGTCGCATTCACATTACCCAATTTCGCGATCTCTGAAACAGTCACACCAGCAAGTCCCACTAGTAAAATCGCCACAAATCCCATAATTTTTTTGACAATTTCATGCATAAAGTGATTATAACACAAGTTTGCGGTGTTCGTATTTTTATAAAGGACAACCCGAAATTTCGGGTTGTCCTTTATAAAAACTCTGTTGAATGTCGATTATTTAATGAGTGTCTTCTGGTAGTCCGCAAGCATTTGCTTTAGGTCTGTTGATGATGGATTTTTTGCTATCCCTAGCTTCAAAAATACTGGTATTTCTGCAGCTTTTTCCTTGTATGAATAGGTATAGAGCTCATAGAGGCCGCGATATCCTTGGATATAGTCAGGCTTGAGCGCGATTACTTTTTTCCAGTTTTCCTCTGACTTTGGATAATCCTTCAAGTAGAAATGGTAGAGATCGCCGAGATTGTTGTAAGGAACGATGTTGCCATTTGGGCTCAACGCTTTTGCATATTCCCACGCCTGACGTGCACCTTCATAGTCACCAAGTGTTTTTCTGTTTAGTCCGAGATCAATCCAGTTGCTGATATTTGTAGGCTCTTTCTGTATTGCTGCAATAGTAGTGTTGAGGCGAGTAATAACCGCAGCTTTAATTTCTGGGTTAAGCGCTATCCCAAAGTCTGTTGAGCGAACAAGAGATGGAGCAGGAGGAAGCTTTTGCTCTAGCTGCTGCAACTGAACTTTGCCATCGCCCGTCATGTTGATACCGACCGTGCTTGATGAATTTGGAGATGTCTCAGTGATTTGAATTACGCTCATTTTTCGATCGCGATAAATCAGTGCGCCTGCTGCCACCGCAAGCACAATAAGCCCCAAAATCCCTAGATTTTTCTTGTTTGTCATCCCTATATCCTAGCAAAATTATCCCTTTTCGCAACTTGCAAAATCAATTCACCTATTGACTATTGATTAGTAGTAATTTTGTATGGAATGAGATAATCGTGGAAAATATTTCCTGCTGAATCCTTGATATTGACCTTTATTCTATATGTCGTTCCTACCCCGACAGAGCCATGTGACAAATCTCCCGTCCATGTTTTTGTGCATGCCGCTGTGCCATCAACACATCCCGCGCCAGAATAAAATCTCTTGTATCGTGTTGAATCATTTTGATCTTCTATCGTTATCGAAACCCAATCAACATTTTTGTTGGCCGTCAGCGTAATGATCGCTGTAGTTGTTGTGGCATCCATTGTTAAGTCGGAAGCTCCGCCATTGAGCGTGTAGCTAGATATTGTTGGCACAACAATATCTGCAACAGGAGGAGTAGCATCGGGCGCAATGTTCACCGTAACAGTGTATGTTTGAGTCGTTCCATCCTCTGCGGTCACAATATACACAACAACTACAG
>JAKAMX010000045.1 GCA_021812665.1 bacterium | reverse complement strand
CAGAGCTTGGCGTAGCTTGAAGTGAAAAACCACGTCCCTGGCAAATCTACTTAAATCATCAAAAATTACTACGAATTCCTGTAGTGGACGGTTATCGATAAAGGCGAGCATGTTGCTCATGCCAGGTCGATGCGTATAATCTCCTCCTCCGCTGTAACTGTCACGGAATACATCGACTACGTGATAGTTCTTTGTGCGCGCGTATTCGCGGCATCGGTGCTCCTGGCTATCAAGACCGTGACCTTCCTTCGCCTGTCGTTCAGATGACACGCGACAATAAATTAATGCTTTCGTTTTGGTTTCGTTATTCATGGTTACAACACACAACATTACTCAATTGACCTAAATTATCCAGCGCACTTTCTACAAGTGTGTAAATCGCGTCACGAAATGCCTCAATCTGAGTGTCAGACATTTGTTCGGCTTCCTTGCCGATGATCTCTCTGCATTTGTCGATTGAAATTCGTTCCACCCATTAATCAAATCGTGGAGGCCGTCTACTCTGCACCTACCCGCTACGTTTTCCGCAAAATAAAAAAGCCCGGGGTGGGCTTGTTTTTTTGGAATCAATTTTGAGTTGTTAACAGGTACAGCGTGAACGGATGCTAAGGGGTGTACCCCTTCGGTACCCGTAGTGTAACTGTGCCAGCTTGATAGGATCCTGTTTCTTTACTTTGAATCAAATCCGATCCGGACACTTTAAACCGACTGACCACCTGATCTCGTAGCTGACCTACGGTCGTACGAATTCTCTTTGGATTTGAGTTGAGTTTCTCAGCAAGCTGTGCGGCAGACATAAATCCCTTATGCTTCGCAAGATAATAAATTACTTTATGTCTCAGGGAACCACGCTCAATCGGATACGCAGGGAGCTCGCTATTTACCAAGTATAAATTTGCTTCTTCGTCTAAGGTAAAAGAACGGCGGTTGGTTTCTTTTCTGACCTCCGCTAGCTCCACTTCCTTTTCTGCAATGTATCGTTTCAACCTCTTGGGATCGTCTATTGTGATAGAAATGGGACCGTCAGTATGATTGAGATACTCCGTGGTAATTACTTCAAAACCAGGAGCAAGTTCTTCTACGACACGATCCATTGCAATCAAAAAAGTGTTTTTATCCTTCAGTAGAGGATCGAAATCCGTGATCTGAAACTCCCAAATGATTACGTCTTTGCTGCCCGGGCTCTCATTAAAAAAGCGACGCGTGAGTTGCGCAATGAGCAGTTTCCGCTCGACGTGTTTTTCCATTGAATCAGCATCCTTCATATTTATATTATTATATTTTTTCGTATTGATTACCAATCAAAAAAGCTCTTTCAAGATGATCAAAAAAATGCTAAAATTGTATTCGTTAGTCACAACGCCTAAACTTGTCGGTTCACTCCGGCAGGCATGGCACTAAATACCCGCTAGAGATCAAAGGACTCCTGGTCAGAGTCACTCTAGCGGGTCGTATCTGGAAACAGGTACGGGTTCGGCCGAAAGGTCGGATCGCGATGGCCAGGAGCCTTTTGATTATCTGGGCTTACTCCGTCGATTAAAACCCGCTAGAAAATTATGAAATTTATACGCATAGCATTGGCTGTGCTTCTCAGTATATTTACTGTAGGTTATTTGCTTCCTACAACGATCGCAATTATCCGGAGGCGCACAAACACGATGGCGATCTTCGTGCTCAATCTGTTTCTTGGGTGGACCCTGGTGGGCTGGGTCGTTGCCCTGGTTTGGTCGGTCGCCACCGATATACCGAAGCCGGCAGTCCAACAAATTCCGAGCTAGAAAACCCTGTTTTTATGGTGTAAAAGTCAGTGTGTTATATGGTGTAAAATTCGGAGGGGGTTTCTAAACCACATTGATAACACAAGCTATTTTGAGGAACTGACCTCGAATTTTACACTTTTGGCTTTTGGGACTTTTACCCCAACCGTGTTTTCCGGACTGATCCTGTACGAACCCCACAAAGACCGTGTTTTATCCCGTAAAAGTACCTGTGTTTTATGGTAGAAAAGTCGGGAGAGCTTTTCTAAAATACGTTGATAAATAACCTCTTTCAAGAGATGGGGCTCCGACTTTTATCACTTTTGCCCTGTGACTTTTACGGTTTCTTGGCTCTTTTCTGAAGCATTTCTTGGTAGGCCTGAGACGTCTTAATGTCGTGCATACCAATCGCAATACATCCTGATCCCGCCATCTTGTGGGCGTTTCGATCAAACATATCCAGAATCTCATTGAGCGGATGATCGTATAGTTTTGCAAACCAGTCGGGATTTTCAGCGATAAAATCCATAATTGGATCATGTGCCTCGTGCATGTAGAGATATAAACCGCCGAGAGGAGTTCGATGCTCTACAGCCTCTCCCTGGCTCATACCCTTATCGATATTTGTGAGAGCCATGACAAACTCTGCCCTGAAGAAGTATTCCGGCTCTGAAAACTCTGTGATCATTTCACCAATTTTGTCACCAATAACCTGCCGTACTCTCTGCGCTATTGGCTCACACCACCTTTGAGTATAGGCGTCGTTTATTAGGGACTTGGCTTCGTATGAGAAAAAATAGACATCTGTAATTGGCGATGTGGCATTTCTTTGTCGATGCTTTACCGGTATCTCCAAAACTTGCTTCAATACACTGCCACGATTAGCCGCGACTCCGCAGATAAAAATCGTATACAAAAGCAACATAAGTGGATAGTAGCGTAGAGCAACACCAATCCGATTGTATTGTGTACCGCTCGGTACGTCTGTGGCTTTCGCTAGTATTTTTAGTGCACGCAAAAGCGCATCTGTGTACTCTCCTTTGGAATCACTGAGCATTATCGTTGCTATTGATAACAGGAGCGATTGAGTTTTATCCTCAATATCAGAAATGATTTTTTTGTTTCCCTCTGGATTCTGAAGCTGAGGTGTCCATGGGAGTCCGGAGTTTGCACTATCGAGATATTCTCGCAGGTTTTTTGCCTCGGCTATCAGGTCTTCTGCAATCGCGTTTTTTGGAGTTCGTAGCTTCTGTTTAATACGGGCGGGCAAATCCATTCCAAGTGACTCTCCTACATCAATCGTATCGCTAACATTTATCTCCAAGTCAGCTGGCATCTCAGCTTTTCGTTCGACATTCCCAGGAATAGCTGAGACGGCCCGCTCTACGAGCTTGAACAGTGCGCTATTGTACTGATCTTCAGTTTTGCCTACGCGCGATTGCAGACTCCTGATGCTCTCGCGGAGTGGCTCGAGTAACACTTCCATTTGTCTTTGGCTAATGACAGCAAGATCTTCTGGTAACCCCGGGTCTGTCGTCGATCCACGTCGCACAAACCACTCTCCTTTCTTTCTTGAGCGAGAGCGGTCCGCACAAAATAAATCCTTGAAGAACATATGCGGTTTGCTGTTTCTTGGAGGAATGACGATCACACCCCATTTTTTCCCAGCATCCTCAAAACCCAAGACGTAAATCTGTGGCATCGGAGAAATGTACGTCTTCAGAAGCTGTTCAATGTGGTTCTGAAATTTATCTGTGTCAGACTCCATTTGAGTAATTCCCGTAATTGTTTTTGCCTTTACTCCATAGATGATGAATCCGTGGTCATCGTAGTTGGTGTCATACGTATTGGCGATCGCTATGATGTCTTTGAGCAGGTCAGCTTTTTGCTCATTGGTGGCTGTTTCAACTTCAGTTTTGAAGTCGATTTTTGCGACTTCCGTCCCATGAGAAATAATGCCCTTGAGCAAGGTCTCAAGTTCACCGTTATTCCACGGCAGGATTTCTTGTGTTTGTTTTTTCTTGCTCATGAGATTTTGATAAATAATTCAGTCAATGTAAAAACACTAGGCGGACCAAATCTGGGAGGCCTTATGTTTTATTGACTCTTTCAGTTGGGTTATCTCCTCCAATTTTGCTTTAATCTGGTTATCTTCTTTTTCGAATTCTGCCACTATCTTCTTCTGAACCTCGAGAGGAGGAAGGGGTATTTCAATCTCAAGCAGATTTCCTTTGCTTATCCTCTGCCTAGTGGCCCCAGATAGACGGGAATTTACCTTATCTTGGTATTCCTTTGATAACGTTATCAAAACAAAATACTTTGCTTCAACCAAACTGTTAAATCTAAAAATTGTACAGTCTACTGCGGTAATTGCTCGTTGGTCCATTTTTGGAAGCACACATGCTCGCCCCACAGGATCCGGCAGACGAGAAAGGAGCACATCACCTTCAAAAATCTCAGTGCACCTTAATCGCTTGAATGTCTCTTCCGAGATATACCTTTCCTTGCCTGATTTATCGCGATACTCACCGTTACCAACATTGCCTGTTTGGATAAGCCTGATGCCGCTATCAGATTGATCCTTTGACTCAACCCAATCTCCGTCATCAATAAAACTTGCAATGTCTTTCAGCTTAACCATCGGCCACTTGTTTCCTGTGTGGCTAGTACTCATGCGATAACGATCAGCCGATAAAATAAGATCCTTGTTGTCTGTAATTTTCTCTTTCTCGACATAAGATACCATTGCATTTTCTGCTCTTTTCCCGTCTCTCCAACTACGGAGTGTTTCCATTGCTATCGGTAAGTCGTTTGCTTCGATTGGTCGACGCTGAGCACCCAGACTGAAGCCATCGTTTTCGATTTTTACAAACATCAACTCGGTTTTTGTTCTGGCGATTTCATTATCAAGAAAAAGTACACAGGTCTTTACTCCAGCGTAAGGATTAAAAACCCCAGACGGAAGCGAAACGACAGCCCACAGGCCTTTCTCAATAAGCATCTTCCTGATCTTCGTGTGTGCATTCGTAGTATTAAACACGACCCCCTCCGGAACAATCACCGCCAATTTACCCTTCAGTGAAAGGCGTTCCATCATGAAGCGCAAAAACAGAAGCTCTGTTGCCTTAGTGCCCATGCGGAGATCTTCTGATACGCTTTCTTCATCAATTTTTCCGCTGAATGGAGGATTGGCGAGAATCACATCAAACTTATCCTTCATTCCTGTTGTGTCTGTGAGCGAGTTCTGACGGACGAGGCGCGACTTAGTAAGCCCGTGAAGATGTAAGTTCATCATCCCGAACTTGATCATGTCTTCATCACTGTCGAAGCCGGTGAACATGTGATTGAACAGGAAGTTTTTCTCATCAGCAGATAGTTTATCCATTGCGCGAGGGCTGCCAGCTTTCTTCAGTTTGTCGCTAGTGTATTCACCCGCGATGTAGCGATATGCGGCAACAAGAAAGCCAGCGGTGCCACAAGCAGGGTCGAGAATCGTCTCGTTCTTCTTTGGATCAACTACCTTAACCATGAAGTCGATGATGTGTCGTGGTGTGCGGAATTGTCCGTTTGTGCCGGCTGATGAGAGCTTTGAAAGCAGATACTCATACATGTCGCCGAATACGTCTTTATTTCCTTCGTGGGCAATCGCGTCAAGCTCTTTTGAGAAAGTCTCGATCTCGTGTAGAACTCGGCGAAGTGTCGGCTTGTCGAAGATCTTGATGTGAGCATTACGGAAAAGAAGTTTAACTGTGGGATTTTTTGATTTCTTTTGAAGAAGATCGAAGGAGGTTTCTAACGTTTTGAAAAGGTCTTCAGCATTGAGTGCAAGCAGATTTTGCCAGCGATATTTCGCAAGCTCTCCAGTAAATATCTTCTCACTCTCGTCGGTGATCCCGAGCAATTCTGCTTCATCATCCTTGATCGAAAGCGCGCGCAAAA
>JAKAMX010000003.1 GCA_021812665.1 bacterium | reverse complement strand
ATTCTATCAATTCCGAGACTTCCGCCGATAGCATTTGCTGTTCTCTGGTTGTCACCAGTGAGAATGACAACTTCGACGCCAAGATTCTTTAGGGCAGTGACTCCTTCTTTTGCGCTATCTTTAACAATGTCTGCAACAGCAATGAGGCCAACGAGTTTATTCTCGACTCCCAACATCATCACGGTCTTGCCTGCGGTTTCCATGCCACTCATTTCTTGATCAGCCTGAGTGGTGTCGATCTTTTCTTTTTCCATCAGACGTTTGTTGCCGAAAATAATTCGCTTGCCGTCAATAAGCGCCTCAACTCCATGCCCTGGAATTGCTTGGAATTTTTCTGTCTTTGAAAAACTAAGTTGTTTGATCTCCGCAGCTTTTACGATCGCCTCAGCAAGTGAATGTTCAGATCCTTTTTCGATTGAACCAGCCAATTGCAACAATTCATCTTCCTTGATATCGCCGAACGCAACAACATCTGTAACCCCTGGTTGCCCTTTGGTAAGAGTTCCCGTTTTGTCGAAAATAATCGTATTGATTTTGTGTGCAGTTTCTAGACTTTCTGCATCTTTGATAAGAATGCCGTGCTCTGCACCTTTTCCTGTACCAACCATAATAGCAGTCGGTGTTGCGAGGCCCATGGCGCACGGACATGCGATGATAAGCACGGCTACCATATTGAGAAGCGCAAACAAAAGCGTCGGCGCTGGCCCGAAGATGTACCAAAGCGCAAAGGTAAGAATCGCAAGCATAAGCACGATTGGCACAAAGTATGACGATACAAGATCGGCGAGACGTTGAATCGGCGCCTTGCTCCCCTGAGCCTCCTGCACAAGCTTGATGATCTGTGCGAGCATGGTCTCCTGTCCAACTTTTGTTGCTTTGAAAGTGAAGGTGCCAGTCTTATTCATCGTTGCACCCACAACCACAGCGCCAACACCCTTGTCTGTTGGCATGCTTTCTCCCGTGATCATCGACTCGTCAATCGAAGATTCACCTTCTATGATTATTCCGTCCACGGGAATTTTCTCACCAGGGCGAACACGAATAATGTCACCGATAAGAACATCACTGATGGGCACATCGATCTCCTTACCATCACGAAGCACGCGTGCAGTTTTTGCCTGCATGGCAATCAACTTTTTAATAGCTTCCGAAGTACCTGCCTTTGCTTTTGCTTCAAAATAACGGCCGAGCAAAATGAGTCCAATGATTATCGCCGCAGTATCAAAGTACGGCATTGGTTCGATATTGATCTTTGTAACAAGTTCAGGAAACACAGTCACAAATACAGAGTACCCAAATGCAACGGTAGTACCGATTGCAACCAGCGTATCCATGTTTGCAGTTCTATGCCTTAGAGATGAAATCGTCGCTCTGTAGAATTCAAATCCTGCCCAAAATTGAACCGGTACGGCGAGAAGCATCTGCACCCAAAAATTCCTGAGAATCATTGGTGCAGTTTGCATAAGGCCTGGAAAACTCCCCCACAGGATGAGGGCCCCAAGCACCAAGCTCACGACAACCTTTGTGCGCAAGATCTTGAGCTCGCGCTGTTTTTCAATTTTTTCTTGATCCTCTGTTTTTACTTCCTCACTAATGAGCGCCTGGTATCCGACATTAGAAACCGCTGATGCCAGCTTTTCATCGCTGACTTTTTTAGAATCATAGGTGACCGTTGCTTTTTCTGTAGCAAGATTTACCGTAGCTTCCGACACGCCATCCACCTTGGTAAGCGCACGCTCAAGCATCACTACACACGATGCGCAATGCATACCCTTGATCGAGAATGTTTTTTTTGTTTGTTCCATAACTATTTTACAATTATCTTTCCGTGATACATTCCCATGCCGCAAGTGTAGGTGAATTCACCACTCTTTTCGGGCTTAATCTCGACGACGACCGTTTCGTTGAGTGACAACTGTTTGCGAATCTTGAAATCCCCGAGCACGACTTCTTCAAGACAACTAGAAGGATCTGTGCGAAAGAATTTCAGCTGAGTCACTCTATCTTTTTTCACTGAAATTACTTCTGGAGAGAAACCGCCTTCAACCGCAATGTCTACAGAGTCACCAGCTTCTATTTCTTTTTCTTTCTTTGCCAGAAAAAACCAGAACGTGAAACCGATACTGAGTAGGCTGACAATGGCAACAATTATTTTATCAATGCTCATGATGTTAGGAATTAAATTCAACTTTGTATTCACCCAACCCTTCAACTTCTTGCTTGAATAGATTCTGCTGGAAACGCTCATCGTGTTCTATGACTGTTGCCCCAGTCTGCAGGTCAACTTCACACGACTGCACCCCCTCCATATCTCGGCAAACGTCCTCGATCAGCAGTTTGCACGAATTACAATGAGTTCCTTTTATTATAGCAATAGTTTTCATAGGTTTAATCAATTACATTAATTTGCGCCATTATTGAGCCCATACTGCAGGTAATGTTGAGCACACCGGTCTCCGTAGGGGTAAACGAGCTTTTTATAACACCTATTTTCATAGGTATGGTAACCCCATATTTCGGTATCACCCAGACGGACATACACCCACCAAGAGCTACTTTGTCGTCGATGGTGAGCTCGACAGGCACGCCCCTCTTTACGGTAAGCTCACGAGGGTAAATGCCTCGCTCTTGAGAAACTTCAATCTTAAGCTTTTGTGCTTCTGCGCATGTTGCGACTGAGGGATCACACGATGGGGCCTGGGTATTTTCTTTCTCAACTTTTGCCCCAACAACCCCTGTCGTGTTTGGTACTACCGTAAACTCCGACCCGCGTGTCATCATCCCCATGCTGCAGTTAAATGGAATAGTTCCTGTTTGGGTAGGGACAAAAGTGATCGTAGTAATTCCTTCTGGCAATAAGTATTTACTAATGCCCAACGTAGGCATAACAACCACACGACCACAACCTGCGGCACCCGCCCCATCTATTTGCCACTCGACTGGAACACCTGCAATAACAGCAAATTTGTTGGGTGAATATGTGTAACCATCAACCTTCATTTTTACAATTTGTTTTCCGTCTACAATCGGCGCTACCGCACCGCCCCCCGATACTCCGCTTGTACTGGTAGAAAAAATTGTAGCAAGGTCAATATTGTATCCAGCCAAAATTAATCCATTGTTTATGTTGAAAGCGGCAAGGAGAACAACAACGACCCCCGCAAATCGAAGGAAGTATTTTTGGAATGCGCCCTTCGCAAAACTTGCAATCGCCGACAGCGAGAAGAGAGCTGGCATTGTACCCAGCGCAAACGTCAACATTGTAAGTGCCCCAACTTTCCAGTCACCAATAGCGAGAACGTAAAGTTGCAGCGCTTGAGTGAACCCGCACGGCAAAAAGAAAGTCAGTGCGCCCAATGTAAACGGTGCACCCTTGTTATCTACCGAACTCAAATCATGAATTTTATGACTAATAAATTTTGGCATTTTCGGCCCAAAACGTCGTAGGCCTGGGAACAAGTTGAGCAGCTGAAATCCAAGCATGAGCATGACGGCACTTACTATCACCATCAAATAACCGTTCGCTCTGGGCGAAAGGGCCAATACTGAACCAAACGCTCCTACCAGCGCGCCAAAGAGCGTGTATCCAATGATTCGACCAACATTAAAGTAGAGATGTGGTTTCAGTTTTTGGATCCCGGTAAGACCAGGATTCACCTCGTTGTATTTCCCTGCGAGAGCAAGGAGCAGGCCACCAACAACAGCGATGCATGACGAAACTGCAGCAAATAGCCCAATCAAAAAGATCACGCCATAGCTCATGTGCTCCGAAATTGAAAAGCTCGGCAAGAAATCAATTCTTTTTAGAATAAAGTACAAGGAAATCAAGACCAAACCGATCCAGATCATCTGCAAATAATCGACTACGGTATTTTTGCTCTCATTTATCCCCACACTACCAGTGCCACGATCGTCCCAACGAGCCACAGAGTATCCATCTCCTCTTACCAGCTCATTTAACTCTCGAAGATCGGGTTCTTTAGAGTAGACGATCTCAGCTTTTCCGTCTGCATGATTGATATGCACTTTTTCAATGCCAGCGACCTTTCTGAATTTTCGCTCAACAAGCACCTCGCAGCTTGCGCAATGCATTCCTGAGATTTTTAATTTTGCTTTTTTAAATTGTGATTTTTCCATAGTCTCGCTTTCATTATACCCCACAACCAGATGCCTGTTGCTTTACTTGTGGTACTGGCGCGCTCGACCCAACACTACAACCGCCGCCACTTTGCGATGACTGAGGCGCAGAAATTTGTGAACTAATTTTTGTGTTTCCTTGGATGCTTGAGTACTCTGACCCAAGAATTTCTTTAGGATTTATGTCCTTCCACTCTATCCCCTTGCTTTTCATGTACGTTGCCACTGCTAAATAATTATTAGGGAACCAATATGAATTTACTGTCAGTGCAGTACTCCACAGAGCTTGCTCGTTTGCGCCCTGTGAGGCCATGAGCTCGAGGAGTCCCAACATTGCCATACCATGGTTACAGTCAGGGAAAAGTGTTGAGTTTCCACAACACGGTCGATAGACTCCTTTGGCAACCTTCTCAACAAGCGCCTGCTGTTCGGGCGTTAATGTTACGAATTCATGGTGACTATAATGATCCATTGGGTTACCTTGTGCGATGGTCCATCCACCAGTAGATGCGAAGTTTTGAGCTCCGCCATATCCAGGATTCATCATTTCCCCTTTTTCCAGAATCACATTTTTATTACCGAGACCAAGGGCCCATAGTAAATTAAGTAAGTACCCTGAATTCTCTCGTGTAATTTTTAATTTCCCGTTATTTTTACCGAGAAGTAATGATTTATATTCACTTATATAGGACCCCTTCGATACATAGAGGGCCTCGAACTTATCTTTATCTATTACCCCCGCACGAACCATCTGCTGACCAAGATCGCCCCAAACTACCGGTAGTTCTACTCCAGCAGATGGCAGAACAGATTCTTCGATGCCAGAAACACTAGCACTCGCCTGGCTTGTGGCAGTCCTTATGCTACCCAAGGTTGCAACACTAGCGCCTGTAGTGTATATCCATGTTCCCGCAAGAATAACAGAAGAAATGACAATGCTTGCGGAAATAAGGTAGTTCACCTTGGGTTGATTTTCGGCATTCACTCTCTGCTCTTCTGGCGCGATGTTTGTTTGATTTTCATTTTCCATAATTTTGTTTGTGTTTTATTCGTCGCAGCAATTAGCAAGCTTCGTCACAAGATCCTCGAGTTGCGAACTATTTTTTGCAGTCTCTTTTATACTTGTAGCAGTTATCAATTTGAGTTTGAGCGCCCAAAAGATCGAGTACACCTTATATGCTCTTTCGAACATTTTTTTTGCTTCAACCTTTTTGTTTTCTGACTGCAGTTTGTTCCCCACTTCAATGAGACGCATGGTTGTAGAAAGAAGATGTTTTGCAATGCACCATGTTTCTCCTTCGTTTTTTGGCATAAGCTCGGCGAGTAGTTCTTTCCGAATATTTCGCACCTCCTGAACACTGTCAAAATATTCGTCTTTCCCCAACTTTACTCCAGTAAAAAAGAAATGCTCCTCAAGACTGATGAGGTTCATTACGGCGAGACTTTGATCCTCGGCCGTAGATAGATCAACTCCTGCTTTTTCTTTTAGATTCTCGACCTTTGCAAGAAATTCTTCGATTGTTGGAATTTTTGAATTCATACGATTATATGAAGAAAATTAAGGTACCAATAATGATCATCGCGAGGCCTGCCCAAAAGCGCACACCTTTTGTGTTTGCCTTCTTCCATTCTTGAACTTTGTCGACAATTGTCTTGTCAGCAGCAACCCAAAGCACGGAGACCAGTGGAATGATGAGAATTGCATTGTAGAGCACGAGGTAACCGAACCCTTTGAAATACGTCACCTGATCACGAAGCAGCCCAATAACCATAAGATATGGACCACCCATGCACGGAAACTGACAGATGCCAACAAGCAACCCCAACGCAAACACTGCAATGAATGATGTTTTCTCCATCAGTTTTCCCATTGCCGTATGAGTGAATGAAGGAATTTTCAGTTTAATAGGGAAACTTGGAAAAATCTCATTTAGGATGTTAACGAGGCCAAAAACAATGAGCAGTGTCGAGCCCAATTTCCCCATAAAATGCGGAGTATTGAACAGGTGCAATACACGAAGAATCCCTAACCCAATCAATAGATAGGACGCGAAAATTCCTGCAATATACATTCCTCCGACCTGAAGCACTCTTTTCCTTGTCATCTGCATTCCAAAGAGAAATGCGATGGTAATGAGCAAGATCGAGAAGGAGCATGGATGCACGCTATCGAGAAGCGCAGAAACAAGAACGAGCGGCATGAGCCACGAGCCCTTATTGCTGAGGCCCCAAATAAACGAAGCGGTATCTGAGCTATGTTTTAGGAAAATAATTCCTAAAATTGCAAAAGCAAGAACAGCAAGTGTAATTATTGTTTTTTTCATAATTACTAAGGTGTTACAACTGCCTTGATTTCTAGTTGGAGCACGCCGCCTGAATCGTCTGTGAGGGTGATGAATCGATCTATCGATCCGACCCCCGCCGGACCATGCGCGTTTGGATCATACTCCACACGAATAATACGCGCCTCTCCGGCTTTGATTGTTTCGTTTGATGGCGGAACATACCCCATGCCCGGCATACCGAATGGCCCCTTGGTGGTGCCGTCGGTTTCAACAATGAATGCCTTGGTACACATACACGACGTAACCAGTGATGGAACAAAGATATCTTTGTTGGTTGAATTGGTTATCTTGAAATCCTTAGTGACTACACCATTCTTCATCGAGATTGTGCCGAAGTCATAAATTTTTTCTGAGGCCGTGAGGTCACTTTTTGCACTGGAACTTTGCGCACCGGCAGAAGCAACCGGTCTTTGGAGCCCTCGCCCCCACCACATAAGCCCAATAAGACCCGTGGTGATTAAGATGGTTACAATAATACTTTTCGTCATATTGTTAGTGAATTAATTATTAACAATGCAAACAAAAAGCCTTGCGATAAGCATTTACCAAAACGACCAAAAGGCCCGGCAAATTCGCAAGACTTATATTGCTACTGACGCGTAAATTTTAGAGTTTAGTATCCCCGCAGAAAATATCTCCTTAAGATAGTAAAAAAAAGGTAATCGCTCGTGTGATTTAAAATAGAGTTTTGCGCGATCAATGGCCAACTCAGCAGGTCCTGAGAATAATTTCTTGACCAATGTGACACCAACGACGAAAGCCAGTGCTAGAAGCATCAATGTTGTTAGGTCGATTGTTTGAGGCAGGCCCGTAAACATCCCTTGCCACACAGATACGTGTTCAGAGACATCCATGGCGCAAACTTCATGCCCGCCGTCAAAGAGGCAACCATTAGTAGCCATAGCTGTTTTCATGCCACCAGAGTGGAAAATAAGGCCAAAAGCACCGAGCCACAAAAATGGCAGAGCGGCAAAAAATATAGCTATTTGGGCGATTTTGTTGTTAATGAAAGCCAATTTCATTATTTTAATATTATAGCACAAATTTGCTACTGTTTCAAAACTCCATTTATTACCTAAAAACCAGCGTTCTTCGAATCTCGTCAAACTGAGCAAGTAGTTTCTTTTTATCGAACTCTTTCACTGCGCCTGGTGGATAGTTTTCTATTACGCCATAGTGAACAAAATATCGTATTGCCTTACACGGGTTCGAGCCCGCAAGCGCATACACTGTTTCCTCATATCTATTGCCTGCTCCTGCACCCATCGAAAAAGCGTACGAGTATGTGGTGCCATTTTCTGTCACTTCTTTTGGGGTTACTTTGTCATACAAAAATTGATCAGCGGTGCATCTTTTTCCAGCTGGCAGATTTTCCTCACTTATATAGGTATCGTGAGCCAAATTGGTGCCATCGGCGAGAGATGCAGGAATGGTAAATTTTACGCCGGCTATCGATTTGTCGGGGGTCATTTGATATTGGTAACTTGCATCTACTGTGTAACCATCAAAGAGACGCGCAGAGAATCCTAACTTACTGTTTGAATATGTACGGGTCAAAGTAGATCCTTCTGGCCCCGGCGCGAGAACAATGCATCCAGTGTAATTATTTTCTTTATCATTCTCGAGCACCATCACTCCATTGCCTTTGTTCCAAAATACAAATGACTCGCCTTTATTTGCATAGCGTGCGCCATCAGCAGAGATAGACTGCGCAAGCGTCATTGGTGCGCGGCCGTCGTTAAAAGCGAGATCAACGCTCCCCCCTGGCACTGGCGGCTCACCTTCTTTTTGTGTCGCACGCACTGCAGTGTCATAGAAAACAGCGTCGATTGTTTTATTGTTATCACAAGAAAACGTAACCGCATTGAGCTGCACCCTCCCCGTAGGCACAACAGGCACACGACTGCCACCAAAGTACCCTAAGCCAAACAATGCAACTAAAACCACAACTGCACTAAGTACTTTTTTGTTCATGGCTATTTTATTTCCACAACAACCTGCTCTTTGGGAAATCGTACTTTTCTATACTGGATCGAGGGATCATCAGGAGAACGGAACCCGACTGCTGCGACAACTTTTGATTCAAGGCCCAACTTTTCAAGACCGAGGATTTCATCAAATTTCTTCGGATCAAACCCCTCCATTGGGCCCACGTCAATCTCCATTTGAGCAGCAGATACAACAAGCACACCCAGCGCGATATATGCCTGACGCGTAGCCCATTCGATGCGCTGTTCATTTGTTTGGCGCGCAATCGCACCCTTGATCATGTCTTCGTAGCCTTTGAGATTTTCTACTGGAACACTGCGGGTATCTGAAACTGATTGGATATAGGTATCTACAAGCTTATCGTCAATATTTTTCTCAACCGCAAAAACAATAAGGTGAGAAGCTTCTGTGATCTTTTCTTGTCCGTATCCAGCCGCCTGCAGTTTTGCGCGCACCTCTGGATTGGTCACCACGATAAATTTCCATGGCTGTAGACCGTATGATGAAGGCGCGAGAGTCATCGCCTCCAGGAGCTCGGTGAGCTGCTCTGTAGAAAGTTTTTTATTGGTATCAAACTTGTTCGTGGAGTATCGCCACTTCATTGCTTCAAGAATAGTTTTCATCGGTATTATTTATTTTTATTTGACGTATCTTCTTTTGGTATTCCCCACTGCCATCGTGGCTTTTCCCCTTTTTTGTAACAAATATAGACAAGGATGCCTGTCGCCACAACAAACGGCGCAAAAAACATATTGACCGTGTCGCTGGCTGAGTGCGACGTTGCATCTATCCCTCTAAAGAAATATAGAAGCGCGCCAACATATCCAAAAATAACCGCCCAGCCCTGCCACGTTACCGGCGTCCATCCCCACCCGTATAATTTACGCTTAAACCAATACCCTTCAGGATTATCCTTATAGTACTCAGTATATTTTTTAAACATTTCCTTATTATATCAAATTTCGTAAAAGGCTAACGATGGTTATCGGCCCCACGCCCCCCGGAACAGGCGTCATGAGAGAAGCCTTGCTCTCGCATGCAGGATCAATATCCCCAACAAGCTTACCCCCTTGCTCACTCGTGCCTGCATCAATAAGCACAACGCCTTTTTTGATCATGTCAGGATGAACACTGTGAGGAACCCCCATTCCCGTAATGACAATATCCGCCTTTGCAAGCAGCTCAAGCTTTTCTTTTTCCTTGGTATCAATATCCACGATATCGTGAACAACCTTCATGCGTTTGAGCATAAGATGCACCGGCTCACCAACAAGGAGGCCTCGCCCCATAACAACGATTTTTTTTTCTTTTACTGTCACTCTATACGATTCAAATATTTCCAACACAGCTTTTGCAACCGGCGGAATTCTGTCGATCTTCCCGATCGCAAAACTATCTTTCGCAATTGTGCCCAGAACATCGATATCTTTCAGTGGCGGAATCTCGTCCAAAACTTTGCGTGTATCAATTCCTTTGGCGAGTGGTAGTTGGACAACGATGCCGTCATAATCTCGTTTTGCCAAAGAGCGCATCGTCGCGACCGCGTCAGATGTAGTTTTAATTTCAGAATATTCTTCAATTTCCACCACAATACCCACACGCTCAGCGACGCGTGATTTCATTTTTACGAATTGTGCCGAGGCAGCGTTCCCGCCGAACACCACAAAACACACCTTTTTATGAGCAGAAAAGAGAAGTTCTGTTACCAACTTCTCTTCGAGCTGCTTTGCGATTTTTTTTCCATCAACCAACATCAGTTCAAATTACTATTAATTTTTCTTGTCTGAGATAATATTCCCATCGTCAAACCGAATCAAGCGCTCCGCAAGTTTTGCAAAAGGCTCCTCGTGGGTAACCATGATGATGGTCTGCCCTTCTTTGTGAAGATCTTTAAAAATATCCATGATTATCATCGATGACTGATTATCCAGGTTTGCGGTTGGCTCATCGGCAAACAAAATTTTGGGCCTATGCGCAATTGCGCGAACAATGGAAACACGCTGCTGCTCTCCGCCGGAAAGCTGGCTAGGGAGGTTGTCGAGGCGGTGGCCGAGCCCTGCGCGGTCAAGTGCGCTCCGTGCATCTCTATATGCTATGTGTTTTTTGTGTCCCTGCATGAGAAGCGGCAGTGCAACATTCTCGAGCGCAGTAAGCTCAGGCAAAAGCGCATAGTCCTGGAATACATACCCAAACTTCATCAATCGGAATTTCATTTTTTGCTCCGCTGTCATCGTGTGCGTATCGTGTCCGTCGATAATAACCTCACCATCAGTTGGATCATCGAGCAAGCTGAGTTGGTACAAGAATGTACTTTTTCCTGCACCCGATCGTCCCATAATAGAAACAAATTCTCCATCATTTACTTTGAAATCAATACCTTTCAAGACAGGTGTTATCTTGTCGCCGTCAACAAATGTCTTTACTAATTTTTTTGTTTCAATCATATAAGTATTAATTTCTGCCGAGAATCGAATCCAAGGTATTCTTGCGAATAATCATCCATGCGGGGATAAAACCAGCCACGACCGTTGTAAACACGAGCAGCCCCATACGGATCATTGTTGTACCAACCGGCGCAACCAAGATTCCGTCGCTGAATGGGAAATTGATTGGGTGAGCCAAGAAAAACGGCACGAGGAGTCCGTACACGATCGCAAGTCCGATGCTTGAACCGACCACTGCATAAAAGATCGACTGAAAGACGTAAGAAATTTCAATAACACGCCCACGAATTCCAATACCTTTGAGGATGCCGATGTACTTACGTCGTGTAATTGCGTTAATGAAAACGACAATGAAGATAGTGATCGACGCAACAACAAGTCCGATCGACGAGAATGCGTTGCCGAGCATATTGAACGTAGCAATAATATCTTTGAGGAACTGCGGCTGCGCATCAACGTACGTTTGAACTTTTGCAAATTTGTCCACACCATTGCGAAGAAGCGCGCTCTTTACTGCAAGTGGATCTGCGTTTGGCTTGAGCTTAATAGAGATCATCGCAACGTTGCCATCGTTCCTTCCGATGATATCGCGCAACTCTGTATCAACCATATAGATACCGCGGGAAATCTGATCAACTTTACTAAAGAGAATACCCTTCACGGTGACTTCACGAGTGATGCCTTTTACCGTAACGCGTATTTTCGTCCCTACGGTCACATTGTGCAAAGCGGCGAGATCGGGGCTGTCTACGGGAACATATTGCGAAAGCAAATATTTACCGAGCAATACTTTGTCATAATCACTTTGCTCGAGGAACGAACCATACTTCACTCGTGACGCCAGACCAGAAACTTTGTCCTCTTTCGCGGGATCGATTCCTGTAATTTGCGCTGAGGCAATGTTGGGTTTATCATTTTCCTTTCTTGTTTTGTAGTTTGCCTCAAGCTTTGCGCCATCTCGATAGCGTGCTGAAAATGAATCCACCTCCGGAAGTGTAGATATGAGCGAGATAATATTTGGACTGTTGTCGATGTAACTCTTGTCTGTCAGCGTTGAAACAACAACGTCTCCGGTGTATTCGGTTCGATGCTCGTTGATCGATCCTTGCAAAAGTCCGACAAGAACACCCGACACCACAACCAGGTTTAAAAAGGTCAACACCATGATAAAAATGATGAGACTGGTTGTCCACAAGCTTGCGCGTCGCAGCTGACGAATCGCCAAATACAAACCGATGCGTAGGTTGAGCATAGTTAATTATTGAGTAAGCACGACGGCGTCACCGTCCTTTAACCCTGAAACGATTTCTACTCCACCAACCGATGAAGATTTCCCGGTGACAACTGTTCGCTTCACATCCTTATTCCCTTCTCGCACATATACATGCGAAGTCTCACCATCCACCTGTACAATCTTTTGTGGAACGCTTATTACCCCCGATCGCGCATCGGTAGTGATGACCACGTTTGCAGTCATACCCGCGCGTATTCGCGAATCATTGTTGATAAACTGAAGCAACGCTCGATAGGTCGATACTCCGTCCCTGACTTGTGATGCTGGATCGATAGAGATCACTTTCGCATTGAATGGTACTGTTTCTCCATAAGCGTCGAGTGTCACTACTGCCGTGTTCCCAACGCGAACAGAAGCAACATTAATCTCCGGAATATAGCTTTCAATTTCATATGTTCCTGCGCTGATGAGCGAGATGAGCGCCGTGTTTGCTCCTGCGGTTTCTCCCACCTTGGCATCAACTTTTGTAACAAGACCAGTAAATGGAGCAGCGATTATTGTTTTTTGGAGTTGTGCTTGTATGTTTGCCAGATCAGCCAGTGCTGCTTTGACTTGTGCTGCTTGCGCGTCGATATCAGTCTGTGTTGTTCCCGCCTGTTTCAACGTGAGGGTTCGATTTGCCGCATCGAGAGCCGATACAGCGCTCGCAGCGCTCGCAATCGTGCTGTTTACATTTGAGCGCGCAACGCCCGCATCTGTTGTGTAGGTGTTGAGTGTTGTTTGAGAAACTGACGCATTTGGCAACGCTGTGTTGAGGAGAGAGTTAACGGCTCCCAAATATTGAGAAACACTTGTGAGGTTTTGCTGTGTTGTGGCAGTAACATCACTTAAGTTGATAAGTGAAAGGCCGAGTAAACTCTTTTGCCAAGAAGCAAACATGGACTCAAGGGAACTGCGTGTGGCAGCAACATTCGTCAGCGCCTGAGAATTTGAGCTACTAAAATTGATTTGAGGATTGGTGCGTGGGTTACTGTAGATTTCATCAGTTTTGTTATGCACCGCATCGTCCGCAACAGTATATGCAGTATTGAGGGCGTTCATGAGTGCTGTTTGGCTCTGAGTAACTGCAGCCTGAGCCTGAGCGATTTCCTCTGGACGTGAGCCAGCCTGTAGTGTAGCGAGTTTTGCCTTTGCGTTTTCAAGAGCTGCTTCTTTCTGTAATACCTGAGCACGAATGTCGCCATTCTCAAGCTCTGCAAGGACTTGGCCTTCGTTAACATAATTCCCCACAGAAACCGACACGCGGTTGATTCTTCCTCCTTGAGAAAAAGCGAGGTCAACATCCTGCGCAGCCTTCACCGTTCCAGAAACAGAAATCTGCTGGACGAATTGACCCGGGTGTACTACGAGCGTTTCTGTCTGATCACTTTTGTCTGAAGAAAAATAGGCATACGCCAAAACAATCACCACCAGAGAAAGGAGGGTGGCAACTACGGCTTTTGAGCGCAAAATCTGCTTTGAAACGCTTGCGATTGATGAAATTCTGTTGTGCATAATGTATTAAGTATAAAACGATTAATTCTTATTCGAAAGTCCCGTAACCAACTTTTGTGTGAGGGCAAGGAACTGATCAAACTCCCTATCGCTCAAAACATCAAATGTTTTTTCAAGCCCACCTACCACCTGCTTTTTCATTTTCGCTATATGATTTTTGGTTGCACGAGAAAGCGCTAGTATCGTTTTTCGCCTATCAACAGCGTACTCCTCTCTGGTAACAAAACCGCTTGCAACCAGTGCGTCAACCAGCTGCGTTGCCGCACTGCTGGAGATCTTTAGTGAAGTAGAAATATCTTTTATTGTGCAATTCGAACCCTGCTCTATAAGCATGAGTGCCCCCCACTGCGCAGGGGTAACGCGAGGACCTTCTGCACAATGTGCAAAATTAATCACTGTTCGCCGCCTTAAAGATTGGATGTTCTCAGCAAGCTGTTCAATTTTCTTTTTTCGATCAGACATGTCAAAAGCAAGATATGTAAGTATCTTAACAAATCGCAAATGGGCGTCAAGCACCATACTCTCTAATATAAAGGGCCGCACAAATTGTGCGGCCCTTTATATTTTGCTGCAGGACAGGCGTCGGTCACGAGTCACTAAGTACTTTGAATCATACTTCGCAAAATACAAAGTGCTCTCGACCCCGCCTCACTATCTCGCTACACTCGATATAGCTGCGGCTTTCGAGTCCAGGGCGCAAGTACCGCAGGGTACTTGCTTCTCCGAGCAACATTAAAAACCCGCGAAGGGCGGTCCTTCGCGGGTTTTTAATATTGCTGCGGGACCTGGACTCGAACCAAGATACCAGCATCCAGAGTGCTGTGTCCTACCATTAGACGATCCCGCAATGCCAACCATTTAGTCAAAACGAAGCTGGTAATGCATAGCGATACTAGCAGAGAAACGGCTCATTTTCAAGGCGATGGCCCCTCCCCCGGCACTATCGCGCCAAATACTTGCGTACCGCAAGATAGCTCGATACCGCGCCAAGCGCCACACCAGAGAGGATGACGACAAAGAAAATCTGGACAAAATTTGCAACAAAATAGTGGAGAAGGTCGACTCCGCCATAAAATGCCTGCGTTGTATTCTTTAGCCAGTAGGTAATCGGGTACATGAGGAACAAGGTTAAGACTCCGGCGACCAGACCATACAAAATACCCTCGACTACAAACGGTCCACGCACATACTGATTGCTTCCACCAACGAGACGCATAACACCGATCTCATCTCGCGCAATGAATATCGCCAACCGAATCGTATTGAACGTAATAAGAATCGAGAGTGCGATCATGACTGCAGTGATGAGCCCTCCGAGTTTTTGCACGCCAGTGATAATTTTCGACAAACGATCGATAGCAATCTTGTTGTCGTTGAAGTTCACCTTGTTCACAATAGAAAGTGTGCTGTCAGGAGAAAGTTCTGACTTGTTACTCAAGAATACAGCAATGCCCTCATACTGCGATGGCTCTTTTGCTTTCACGGTAAGCACAGCCGTCAACGGATTGTCGCCTATCTCATCGAGGGCCTGAATAATGCGGTGGTCATCCTGGTGACGATCTTTAAATGCAGCAAGAGCGTCCTCACGAGAAATGTACGTAACGGCTTTCACCTCGGGGAGCGCTTCGATCTGAGTCTTGAGCGCCATGATCGAACTCTCGCTCGCATTTGCGTCGAGATAAATATTTACATCGATCTTGTCTTGAAGATCCTTGAGTGCTGTTCCCAAAAACGCAGTAACGAGAAGCGTCGAGCCGATCATAAAGAGTGCAACGATCATCACAAATACTGCCGAAAGTGAAACGCTGCCATTTCTCCAGAATGACACGAAACCTGCTTTGATGATTCTTTGTGTTGTTACCCAGCGCATAGTGTTATATATATTGTATCACTGAACAGATTAAAGTGCGTACTTCCCTGTTTGGTCGTCGCGAACAGCTTTTCCTTTTTCCATAGTAATCACTCGCTTGCCCAAGATCTCAACGACGCCCTTGTTGTGGGTAGTGAGGACAACAGTCGTGCCCATATCGTTGATCTTTTTTAAAATTTGAATAATTTCATATGTACTTACTGGATCAAGATTGCCGGTAGGCTCGTCTGCAATAATGAGATCGGGGTGGTTCACAATGGCGCGGGCAATGGCAACACGCTGCAATTCGCCCCCTGAAAGTTGACGGGGGAAGTTCCACATCTTTGGAGCGAGGTCAACAAGCTCAAGTACATGGGGCACATCTGAAGCTATTTCCTCGTCTGTTCTCCCGGAAACTTCGAGTGCAAACGCAACATTTTCATACGCCGTTTTGCGTGGAAGCAATCGGTAGTCCTGAAACACTACGCCGATACGACGGCGAAGTTCGGGCATATCCTTTGCGCGAACTTTGTGAATATTTACCGAGTCAAAGGAAACGCCACCGCTCGTGGGACGCTCTTCACCGAGGAGGAGTTTCATCAACGTCGTTTTTCCTGCGCCAGAGTGCCCCACGATAGAGATAAATTCACCTTGCTTTACTGAGAGTGTCACGCCATCAAGCGCGACTGTTCCGTCAGGATAGACCTTTGTGACATTGTCGAAATAAATCATTTACCTATTGTATCAAAAAAAACTTGTCGTGAAAAATATTTTCCCTTAACCTAGAGATCTTTTTCAGCCTCAATGAATGGCGCGAGCTCGCCATCTTCCAAAACTGCATCGACGTTGCTTGTTTCAACTCCTGTGCGATGATCCTTGACCATTTTGTATGGATGCAGAACGTATGATCGAATTTGATTTCCCCACTCAATATCAGTTGTTTTACTAACATAGAGTCCACGCTCAGCAGCTTTGCGCTCATCGTCCTGCTTTTTGAAAAGTTTTCCTTTGAGAATTTGTTCTGCTTTTTGACGGTTTGTTTCCTGCGAGCGCTCTGTCTCGACATGCACTGCAATACCTGTTGGAATATGCACCACACGAACTGCCGTCTCTCGCTTGTTTACATTTTGACCTCCGGGACCCGATGAACGACTAAACTCAACACGAAGATCTTTTTCTGCGATAACGATATCGTCATCGCCATGTGCTTTAAAATCTGGGATTACTTCGACCATTGAAAACGATGTATGACGAAGTTGTTTTGCATTGAACGGCGAGATGCGCACGAGACGATGCACGCCGGATTCATTTTTTAGCGTGCTGTATGCATTTTTACCATGAATATCTATCGTGATGTTGCGGTACCCCCCATGATCATTCTTATTTTCATGCAAAACTCGCGCTTCAAAACCCTGCTTCTCAAAAAATTTGTAATACATGCGGAGGAGCATCGCAGAAAAATCCTCTGAGTCGTCACCCCCTGCTCCAGAAAAAATAGTCATCACCGCATCGCCACGATCATACTTCCCTACACCCGCAAGCTTTTCTTTGAGTTCGCCAATTTCTTTTATCGTGGCTTGTGCTTTCGCTTTGTCCGACCAAAAGTCTGGAGCCGACATAGTTGCTTCGAGTTCCGCGATTTTTTGAGAAATATCTTCTTTGTTCATAGTAGTGAGTATAACAGAAAAACTGCACGCGCCGACCCTGGCACCAGCCGCGGATAGCTACATTTAGTCTATTTAGTAAATTCGCATCACAGATATTTTTCTGCTGAAAAATTCCGCGACCCCGCCTCGCACCGTCGCGCTCCGGCCTTGCGGTGCTCCAGGCATTCGCACCTCACCTCGCAGAAGATTCTGCTCGCTGCCTCCTTTCAGGAGCCACCTCGCAGAATCGAACTGCGGACCTTCTCGTTACGAGTGAGATGCTCTACCGACTGAGCTAAGGTGGCACATATTCAATTTTATCAAACCAGAGCCAATGATCGGAATCGAACCGATGACCTTTTCCTTACCATGGAAATGCTCTACCGACTGAGCTACATTGGCTTTTACGCAATTATCACCACGACACGATACACTATTTCCCCACAAGTTTCAATTAGTTTCGGTTCTTGCCTTGTAAAAATCCAGAGAAGTGGTATACTGAGAATCCTATAGCGGGGTGGAGAAGCGGTATCTCATCAGGCCCATAACCTGAGGACGCCCGTTCGATTCGGGCCCCCGCAACAAGAATTTTGCACAGGTGCCGGCCGATTGTCGGCATTTTTGCAACCATTCGATGTGCAAAGATGTGGTAAAAGCCGGTGTAGTTCAATGGTAGAACGAAGGACTCATAAGCCTTAGACAGTGGTCCGATTCCACTCATCGGCACAGGGCGAAATTGTATTTTGGCGACAATACTGCTAAAATGCGCAAGTCATAGAAATATGCAGCCGTAGCTCAACTGGTTAGAGCATCCGCCTGTCACGCGGAAGGTTGCCGGTTCGAGCCCGGTCGGCTGCGCCATAATCAAAAGGCCCGAGAGTTTACTCTCGGGCCTTTTGATTATGGGTGGAAAAAGAATGCCACGGCGATGATGGCGTACGCCATGAGTAGCTGCACCCCCTCGAACCAATTACTCTCCCCATCCTCCACAACGGAGTTGACGATAAAGACAGAAAAGATGATCGCGACAAGCTCAAATGTATTAAAAATTAAACTCATGCGCGTAGTAAAAAACATACTCATAAGTACAAGAACTGGTGCAACAAACATGGCGATCTGTGTCGCTGAACCAATAGAGACTTGTAGCGCAAGATCCATCTTGTTTTTAACGGCAACCGTAATTGCAGAAGTATGCTCTGCGGCATTACCAATAATTGCCACAAAAATAACGCCGATGAAAAGTTCTGACCATCCAAATCGTTGAACGAGTGGCTCGATTGAACTGACGAGAATCTCGCTCAGGAGCGCGACGGAGACGGTAGAGAAAAACAAAATGAGCATGCTTTTCTTTTTGCTCCACCTTGCCTCAACCTCCGCCACGTCTTGTGTATACAAATGTTTATGCGTATACATAGAAAACAACAGATTTGCGCCGTATGCGATGAGCATAAATATAGAAACAAACACACTCAGCTCTTCAACGATATCTTGCGCTACGCCAGGTGCAGTTTGAATAAATATTGCAGGGATCACCAGGGCAACGACGGCGAGGAGCAAAATAGAGCCACTTGCCTTTGCGGCAGTCGCATTAAATTCTTGCTTCTTCCTGGTGCGACCACCAAAAAACATTGCCATGCCAAGCACGAGCAAAAGATTGCCAATGATTGAGCCAGTAATCGAAGCTTTAACGACCTCAATAAGCCCGGCATGAAGAGCCAGAGCACCAATGATAAGCTCTGTAGCATTGCCAAACGTTGCATTTATAAATCCACCAAGTGCTGGATTTGTGTAGGTAGTAAGCTCCTCGGTTGCTTCACCAATATATTTTGCGAGCGGGATTATTCCGAGTGCTGATAGCACAAACAGAACAATAGGTGGCAATCCAAACAGATATCCAATAAATGCGAGAGGAGCAAAAACAAGGAGCGCTGAAAAAAATTTTTCAATTGACTTCATTGATTTTTAAATATGTCCCAGTTCTTTAAACGCAATTTCAAAACGGTTGATCGTGTCGCGTGCCATCTTTTGAGTGAGCTCCACACCTGCACCCTCATGCGCGATTTGATTACGCACTTTATGCGCCTCCCAAAGATCATTATATGAGCCGATCGTAGTGGGGCTCATTGATTTTAGTTTCTCTCCCAAGCTCTCGCCTTGATACCCCTCCCTATTTAGAATTTCATCGAGCATGCTGTCTGCCTCAAGAATTGCGAGCTTCCATTCTGCAGGATTTGCAGAGTTCACATGATCAACCACTACTTCCCATTCCGTCATTAGTGCCTTCTTCTCGTTTTTCTCAACGGGGATCGGCTTGTACTTATCCTGCTCCTGCTTTTTAAAATCACTCGTGCGTAAAGAAATCCAAATCACCGCAGCAAAGAGAACCATCGCGAGGACGCCAAGAATATCATAGAGTGGTGTAAATAGCGCCGGCACTTTTGAAAAATCAACACGTCCACCAAAGTACGCAGTTAATGCTGCCCACGTTTCTCCTGACTGTATTGCAGTTGGCGAAAGTGGTGCAATATTTTTCATAAAATAAATAAAGAAGAAAATACCTACAAAGATAAGGAAATCTCGCATCACCTCATCAAAAGTAAAAAAATCTTTCATGGTTTAAAATCCTCTTGCATTCTCAAAATCTTTCCCAGCAGCGAAAAGTGCTGCCTCTCCAAAACTTGGCCCAATAAACTGCAGGCCGAGAGGCAGTTTTACCCCTTCCTCTTCTACAAAACCTGACGGGATCGAGATGGCGGGAACGCCAGCAATATTCACTGGAACCGTAAAGATGTCAGCAAGATACATCTGAAGCGGGTCATCGGCTTTTTCGCCGATTTTAAAAGCAGCGGTAGGTGTTGTAGGGGTTGCAATAATGTCTACTCCTTCAAATGCTTTCTCAAGGTCAGTGCGGAGCAGCTCCTGAACAGCACGCGCGCGACCATAATATGCATCGTAGTATCCCGACGAAAGCACGTACGTACCGAGCAAAATACGGCGTCGCGTTTCTCGACCAAACCCTTCTCCGCGTGAACGAGCATAGTCTTCAAGGAGATTTGCACCGTCCGCATGATATCCATAACGAATACCATCCAAGCGAGCGAGGTTTGATGAAACCTCAGCGGGCATCAAAATGTAGTACACTGCGAGGCCGTGAGCCAACGAAGGAAGCGAAATTTCCCGGATCTCGTATCCTATTTTTTTCATTTTTTCGATTGAGTCCTCAAAGTTTTTCAGAACACGAGGATCGACACCTTTCATGTGAACGAAATCGACAGGAACACCGATGACTTTTGGTTTTTTGTATGTAGGACGTTGAAATTCATCAGGGTACGAAGTGCTATCGAGCGGATCGTGGCCACGCATTGCATCAAAAAGAATCTCAGAGTCCTCAACCGTTTTTGTGAGTGGACCGATTTGATCAAGCGACGACGCCATTGCGATGAGTCCAGAACGAGAGACTGTTCCGTATGTTGGCTTAAGCCCTACCACTCCGCAGAACGCTGCCGGTTGGCGAATCGAACCACCGGTATCTGAGCCGAGCGAACCAAGCACCGTCCCTGCAGCGAGCGCAGCAGCCGAACCACCCGATGATCCACCAGGAACACGACTTTTGTCGTGAGGATTTTTTGTTACACCATATGCAGAATTTTCTGTAGAGCTCCCCATCGCAAACTCATCCATGTTTGTCCTTCCCAAAAAGATAGCACCTGCGTTGCGAAGTTTGGTTGTTACACCAGCATCGTAACTTGCGCGATAGTTCTCGAGCATTTTTGATGATGCGCCAGCGATTTTCCCTTTGATCAAAATGTTGTCTTTGAATGCCAGCGGAATACCCGTGAGCATCGTTGCCTTACCCGCATCAATAATTTTTTGTGCCTCGTCTGCGGCGCACAATGCATCGTCAAAAATCTCTCGATATGCATTTAGGTCAGCGGTATCATGCGCCACTTTCAAAAACTGCTCAGCGAGTTCGCGAGCGGTTATCTCCTTCTTTACGAGAAGGTCATGCGCTTTTTTAATGGTGAGTGTTGAGATATCCATATTACAGAATTTTTTTCACGAGCACGCGGTTACCATCTCGTGCTGGAGCAGCCGCAACCAAGTCTTCGGTAAACGACTCAGCCGCATGAGGATTTTCGTCTGGGCGCATAACATTGTGGAGCCTCCCGACCTGCTTTTCGCCAAGCGTTGCGGTAACTTCTTTGACCTGAGAAACATAGGTCAAAATTTCACCGAGGTCATGTCGAAGAACCTCTTTTTCCGAGTCAGAAACCACGATACGAGCGAGGTTTGCTAGGTGCTCAACGTCTTTTGTCTCTATCTCCATAATAGCCGATTGTAGCACGATTTTAGACCTCAGGCGACACCCTAGCGAAGCATCTTGAGGAATGCGTCCTCATCGAGGATTTTTACCCCCAAGGATAGCGCTTTGTCATATTTTGAGCCCGGGTTCTCCCCTACAACCACAAAGCCAGTTTTAATAGAAACACTCTCAACGATTTCTCCACCACGAGCACGAATTTCTTTTTTGGCATCATCACGACTCATCGAACTGAGCGTGCCCGTGAGAACAACTGTTTTATCGGTAAAAATTCCTTTCGCTGCTTTGTGCGATGGATTAATTATTGTTACTTGTGCGAGAAGTCGCTCGAGTAGCGCCTTGTGGTTTGCGTCAGAAAACCATACCGCGAGAGACCCTGAGACAATCGGGCCAACGCCTGAGATTGCGTTAAAATCATCGACTGTGGCTCGACGAACTTTCTCGATAGTGCCAAATGCCTGCGCAATATCCTCTGCAGTCTCCTCGCCCACATGCTCGATAGAAAGCGAAGTAATAAATTTCCCAAGTTCGATCTTGCGCGCTTTTTTTATCGACTCAATAAGGTTGTTCGCAGAGATTTCAGCAAACCTTGGGAGAGTGAGAATGTCACCAACAGTAAGGGTGAATAAATCGTCAAAATTCCCAATAAGATCAGCGTCAAGGAGCGCATCAATAACCTTTGGACCGCACCCGTCAATATCAAAACCTTTTTTTGAAACAAAGTAATAAAACTTTCGACGCTTTTGCGCGAATGTATTTTTATTTACACAACGATAGGCAGCCTGGCCTGTAATGCGCTCGATTGGACCGTTGCAGTCTTCGACAAACTTTGGGAAAACAAATTTCTTTTCTTTACCCGTACGCATTTCTTTTACCACTGACATAATGTCCGGGATCACGTCACCCGACTTCTGTAGCACTACCGTGTCGCCAATACGCACATCGAGTCGCGCGATCTCGTCTTCGTTATGTAACGTTGCGCGCGAAACCGTCGAACCAGCAACAGAAACAGGGCGTAAGTGGGCCACAGGGGTTACCACACCAGTGCGGCCCACCTGAAGCACAATATCTTCGACAACTGTAGTAACCTGCTCTGCAGGAAACTTAAACGCAATGCCAAATCGTGGCGCCTTGCCGGTATATCCGAGCGCTTCCTGGTATGCCCGCTCGTTCACTTTTATTACCACACCATCGATCCAATAGTCTTCTTTGGGCGCTTTCTTTTGCCATCGCTGCCAGAAAGAAATAACATCGTCGATGGTTTTACACTCTTCAAAATGTGCGTTGACCTTAAAACCGAGCCTCTGAAGCATCCGTAACTCTTCGATTTGCGTTTTGGGGATCTCGCGATCGAGGGCACTAATGTCATAGACAAAAACGTCTAGACCACGCTCTTTTACTACCGCAGCATCAAGCTGACGCATAGTGCCCGCCGCAAGGTTGCGTGGATTTGCAAACGCAGGTCGCCCTGCTTTAATTTCCTTTTTGTTGAGGCGGTCGAGCGTTGATTTCGCCATCCACACTTCCCCTTCAAACACTCCGGAAACTTTTTCGTGAAGAGACAACGGAACAGACTCAATCATTTTCACATTTGCAGTAACATCTTCGCCGATAACTCCATCACCGCGCGTTGCAGCTGTTTTCAAAATTCCCTTTTCGTATGTCAGCACCACTTTAAGACCGTCGATTTTTAGTTCACATACATACGTTGGTCGAACAGCGCGACGCATCTCTTTCTCAAGCATGTTGTTCACGCGCGTATCAAACTCGCGCATTTCTTCTACGTTGAACGCATCGTTGAAAGACCACTGCGGAACTGAGTGTTTTATTTTTTTAAACCCTTTCAGCGGTTTGCCGGCCACGCGCTGAGATGGAGAATCGGGTGTGATTAACTCTGGGTATGCCGCTTCAATGAGTACGAGTTCATGCTTGAGTGCATCGAGCGCTTCGGGAGAAATTTCGGATTTATCGAGCACGTGATACAAATATCGATGGTGTTCGATAGTTTTACGAAGCGAGACAAGCCGCTCCTGCGCGGCCTGTTTCGTTTTTGGTATAAGCTCATTATCCCCACGCATAGTTATGGATTTTGCCAACTAATCTTGAGACCTCTTTCAACACGGCGAGGGTTTGTAGAGCCGCACGCGTCATCGTATCCACGCGCTTCAATTGTAACCATCCCGCCTGCACCCGATGTCTTTGTCATCCTCACGTTTACGCAAGTCGACCCGATAAGAAGATCTTCTCCTTGAGCCGGCGGCGGCCACGTAATAGCGAAACCAAAACAATTTTGCGTACCATGAAGTTCAGAGTAAACTGCACACTCAAGGCCAGAATCTGCAGCACCAAACGCCACTTGCGTTTGTTTCCACATTGAACCAAAAACTACCTCTTTATATGTTCGTTGATACACGCCTACACCCACCACAAGAACAACAGCGCTCATAAGAACCGCGATGAGCAATGCGGCGCCTTTATTGGATTGTGAATTATTGTGCCCAATCATATATGTATTCTTTAATTACAATACTGCCGTTTGTTCCTCCGGTCTTCCAAGTCACCGTAGAGGTAACGCTCCGCTCATACGATTGTAGGCCCGCACTACTCACTACTATATTTCTTGAAAACTGTGTTTGGGTAGCCACTGTACCCTGGCGATACAAAGCACTGACTGGATCAAGATATACTTTCTGATCACATCCTGCGCACGGAATAAGATACCCACTCGGTGTTGCTGGCGCCGTAATAAATTTGTAAACATCTGCAGTATACGTCCCATCAGAGAGATTTTGTGTCCATAGTACATTCTGGATCATGTTTGTATCGCGAACTTGTCTCGCAATATCAATCCCCTCCTGCGCAAGATTCACCGCAATCGCTTCGTCGCGAACGTAGTACATTTTATGTAGCGAATCCTCGATTCTCGAGATTGGCGCAACTACTGCAATAAGCAAGATAGAGAGCGCGACAAGCGTCTCGACAAGCGTAAACCCCGACACTCTCATTTTCTTGAATAAATTAATGGTCATATTGTCTTTGCGTTATTGCTGTTTGCATCTTGAAGGCAGTTTTTGTAACCGAAAGGTCGCCAAGCATACCATCAATAGACACTACAACGGTGGGCTGGATTCTGTCACCGCTTGCATACGAGCCACTTCCGACAACAAAGAAGTTGAGGTCGGTGATGTCTATCTCCGGACTCGTCGCTGACAAAAATACTCCGCCGCCATCCGATCGAAGAATACATCCTTGTGTTGCACCATAACTTGCAGATCCGCACCCGCTAGCGACAACTCCACCAACGATTGCGCTGCTCCCTTGTCCCCGCTTATACATAATGCGTGTTCCTGTTTGATCATCGAGAGCAAGAACGCTTTGTGCTACAGAACAGTCAGCAACGCCAGGATTACCGCCACAACTATAGTTTGATCCTGTCTTAATCCTTCGTGCCATATCTTCGATTGTTAAGTTGAGATTGTCTGTGGCGATTCGAACAGACTGCGATTTGCGGTCGGTGTTTACCACGGAAAGAAACGTGCTCGTTGCGATAAAAAGAACGATCGTAAAAACAGCCAACGACACCGACATCTCAACGAGCGTAAACCCTGATTTTTTATTTATGTAGATCGTCTGCATATTATTGGAGCGATAACTGCCCCGCCTTTGTAATCGTAATTATACTCGTATCAGCACCATTTGAGATCGTGATCGTAGCAGCATTGAATTGTATTCCCGAGGTACCGTCCATTATAGTTGCTGAGGGGTTCGGTCGTTTAAACGTAAGGTTAAGGGCTCCACCAGGGCATGCAGCGAACCCTGTCCCCATATCGCACTGAAGATCGGTGATTGATGTCGCAGGGTCAAAATTAAAACTCGACAATGTTTCTGATGATGCACTATCAAACTTACCACTGCTGTTCTTGTCGACAAAAAGCGTTAAACCTTGCGGTGAAGCGGTTGAAAAGTACACGCCATAACCACAGTCGTATTTCGTTACTCCGCCTGCGCACGTCACGATAAGCGACTGACCTTTTACGCCGACTCCGTATACTTGTGCTTCACGGATAGCAAGCACTACACCCTCCGAAGAGTTCGCAAATGTAGCATTTTTACCATAACCACGATAACGCGCGAGGACAAGCCCCGTGATAATAACCATAACAGACAAAACAACAACAAGCTCAACGAGGCTAAACCCCGACACCAATGCTGGCATCGTGTTTTTGCTGCGCCTCGATTTCTCAACTTTTGTTCGAATATAGTTGGATAATCGCGACCACTCGCTAATTTTTGAAAAAACACCTCGCAGCAATGCCACCATTGGTATAGGGGTAAATCCCGTTTTTTTAACATTACGATTCATAAAGGAAGATAGAAGATCCCTGAAACATCAAAAAAGTTTACTTTAGCAAAGTATACAATGAAGACCGCAAGGATGAGAAGTGGGCCAAACGGGATTGCGCTTTGCATTGAAAGCGTCTGCTCACGGAAAAAGTGAGTGATTTGAAAAAGTCTGAAGAAACCCATCTCAACCAAAGCCACGCCTGCACCCACCCAAAA
>JAKAMX010000044.1 GCA_021812665.1 bacterium | reverse complement strand
CCGAGCCTTACTCACCCATGCCGCTATGGGGAGAACTTTGTTTGGCCAGCCAGACGCTCGATACTGTACCGGAAGCATGTCAATAAGCTGAGTCATTCCCCCTTCAACAACTTGTGGTTGAACCGTTTGGTCTACACAAAACACTTTACCAGCCGGAACAATGAGTAGCGCACTCGGATCATTGCGCAACTGTAGGGTAATATCGCACTTCAAAAAAATGCCCTTAAAGTCGTACTGCATATCAAACATCCTTTACTCTAGAGTGGTCTGAGATTGTATCATTTCCTGGTTTTAATGAGTGCACAAAAAAGCACTCGCTCGATGACGAGTGCTTGAAAATATACAAAGTTTGTCTAGGCGGCTTCAAAGGCTGCCCAAAACTCTGTGATGCGGGCTGCTTCGATAGCAATCCAGAAATGTCCTACGTCCACCGTAATAAGATGTCCTTCGTAATTTCGAAACCGTTCACCCGGCCGCTTTAAAATTCGGATACTCGCCTTTGCTTTTTTGGCAGCAGCCTTGTAAGCCGGAAAAGAATCCTGTCGAATTTGTGACTTTAACCAACGTGATTGAGGCATTTTCTTCCCTCACGAAACTTAAATAGATACTGCTAGTATAGCAGAAAAAAGCTCAAATTTCAAGCTATGGGCCATGAAGAAGGCGCAGTTTTGTTTGCTGCGCCTTTAAACTAAACAAGGATCACACATTTGAGGACTTTGGCTCCCAGAGCGGCGGTTCATTACGTTTCACTAGAGGCAGTGAATGCAATGTTTTCAAATGAAACCTTCGGCATGCATCTGCGCCAGTACAGCTATCGAGATATTTACATCTTGGAATTCGCTTCCCTTGCATCACAGCTAAAAGCTCCTGTGCCGCCAAAATCTGACAACCATCGTGACTACTCATGAAATTAATCTCCTCAATAATTGTCCTTATGTGTATTTCACACCTGGAAAGACAAAGATGCAACATGAAGTTTCAAAAAACAAAAAAAGGCGCGGTGACAATTCCGCGCCTGAACATCTGTGACTATGCCTTTGGATCCTCTGTAAAGAGTTCTTCTAACAACTCTTTCACATACAAGACAGAATACATATGGGCTGAGTCGTAGTACAACACTTTCCAGAGGTTGTTCTCTTTCGTCACCCGTGGCGTTGAAAGAACTGCGTCAAAAACAGACGCGACATCTTCTGCATCTTCTGGTGTTTTGCAAAAACACCCAACAAGCCACGGTCGAGAACCTTGTGTTTCCACTACCCAATACGCAACGTCGACATCTCCGTTCAAAACTGACTGTTTGCAATCCTTCCCGGTGGGAAAGTTCACAAATGTGGTCAACTGGACAAGTTCCTTTCAAATATGAATACGATGGAAAAAATTGTAGCACAAATAAAGGCGCGGGGTATCCGCGCCTTGTCTCGTGACATTACTTTGGAAAGCTTGATGTCAGGAGAGCTTCTCTTGCATCCAAGAACTCATCTAAGTTAGCAAACGGCTGCTCCTTATGTTGCTCGAGCAGCTGTTGCGCAACCCAAATGAAAGTCCCAGACAGACTGTCTAGGTCTTTTGGTTTCGGCAATTGCAGACGCTTTATATCGCCGATAAAACCCTTAAAAAACACATCACTTGGCTCCTTATTTTCATCGGGCCATACAGTACTTTGCACGCCCTCAATAAGCAGTCGAAATTGCTCTTGGAGTGGCTGGAAATTCCAGACTTCATTAGCAAGATCATTCCAAGACTTTGGTTGGATTGTCCGTTGAGCCGGCGCAGGTCTTGGCTGTTGTTGCACTGGTACTGCCGGAGTTGCCACTCTCTCAACTGCCGGTTCTACTTGTGGCGAAACAACTATCTGCGGTGCAACTCTGCGAAATGATTGTACGTGGTCTCTATGGACCGAAAAAATCGTGTACAGCGTAAGAGCAACCATTAATATAGGCATAACGCCAAAGTACGGTACTTCGTGACCATAGTCGACGTGTAGAGAATAGAAAACTAGATATTCACCAACCGACAGGCAAAGTAACCATGTCATTGTGTTTCTCACTCGAGGGCGGTCCTCGGTGCGTTCGTCAGTGCATATTGCGTCCCACAGTGGGCCAAGGCCACACACAACGAATACAACAAACACAATGCCTGTCATTCGGGTCAAAGCCAAAACGACAAGCGCCACCCATGCAATGGTTATACCTACAACGAAAAACAACTCGTTCACAAATGACCGAGGATGGGTTTTTCCCATCAAAAACTGTACTGCATAAGTCATGATATTATCCCTTTAATGTGCTAATTGACTACAATTTACGCAGTGCTTTTATGTGCCTGCGAATTATCAGTATTGTATCATTTTTCAGCTTAAAAAGCAAATTATGGGGTACAAAAAGGGGCAGGGTTAAACCTGCCCAAACACCAAATTATTCCGTCTTTTCACTTACCTCAGGCGGTGGAACAATCGCCTCGTCATAGGCCTGCTTGCTCACGAAAAACGATAGTTTCTTTACACTTTTCTCGCTAAAAGAAACGACCGAAATACTTCCCGTGTACTGCAAGCCTTCAATGTCTCGTACCCGTAGCGCTCGATGGTCGTCAAGCTGAACTGGCGTGCCGGGAGAGAGCCAAAACTTTCGGTATTCCCCCAGTGGTTCAGATTCATTAACGACTACTAAAATCGACACTTCCAACGGTTTATAGATTAGCCGTGCATTCAACTCGTTTATTCTCCCCCAGTAGATTCCAAAGTTACTTCTAAAACTTTCTCACGAAATTCGCTGAGTGAATTCTCGGGATGAGCGATAACAACAAACGTGCTCCCCAGTGAAACAAGCTGAGAATGTCCCTCAGCATCTATGAACGGCTGGCCTTCGGTGGCCTTCACCACAATTTGGACCGGAACAGTACACCGCAAGGCAGCCCTCCGATACAAAGCAAGCGTTTCTGAGTCAACCAGTTCGCAGACCTCTCTACGAGCCAGTTCTACGTCACGATGGAATGAGCGATTCATTAAAAAACTCCTCTCTTTTCATTCCGATGGGGAAAGTATATTGCATTATGGGCTGAAGATCAAAAATAGTGGCGCAGCTTTACAAAAAAACTGCGCCAAAATACGTTTATACACCAGCTCGCTGATCGAAAAATCTTGCTTCGGGAATCTCTAACGTAATTTCATCTACTACTTCGGTGAGCGTTTTGTTTCGTTCAAAGTAGCTGTGTGCAGTTGGAATCTGCTTGGGAATATAGGTTTCGTACAGGCCTTCAAACATGTCCGAATACGGACCATTTGGGACGATCACCGCTGTGTGGCAGCAACCTTCAAAACCGGTCAAGAGAAAGATGTCAAACGATTCTAAAACCAAAGCCTGAAGGGCGGATTCTTCGTTTGGATAAATTCCAACATTCATTCTCAAATCTCCTTACAAAAATATTTATCCGTAAACCGCACAAGTATAACACTCGCTGAGTTGCAGGCAAATGAAGAAAGGCATACACTATAATCCCCTAACAGTAGGGGTTATTGATCATTATAGTTTGGAGAGTAACACATGGGTCGCAACGACATTCTGAGTTTGGTAATCGAACCCGTTCATTTGGCGCCAGTTTTAGAGTCTATCGCGTCTGCAGCAAAAGCATGGGCAAGCAATGCCCCTGCGGCAGGTCTGGTTGAAAAGATACGACTCGCCGGAAACGAAAAGGCACTTGCAATGAAGATTGGTCTGGACACATCGATTCAAGGTGGTGGTTGGCAAACCTACCTCACCGAAAATCGGAATATGAGCGTGATAATTACGCAGAACAAAGACTGCACTATTCAGTTGAAGTTTATCGGTGCCGGTGTCCCGATCTATCGTAGTACCTTTTTCGAAACCGTTATTCACGCTACTCGACCGTTTCTTTTAAATGCGCAAGATTACCCAGAACCAGCAGTGATCGTTTAGTTTGTTCTTTGATGGCGTGGAAATACCTCCACGCCATCTTTCTTAAGGGAGTCACGAGGGAGAGCGATAATGAGTCCCAGTGAATACGAAGCGCGATATAATGCGATCTTTGATCTAGTAAAACGAGAGTTTAGAATATTTCGAAGACTTCGAGATGGCACCATTATCGCATCAGATAAAGATCGCCAGTTGGTTTTCACATTCTGTGATGATGTATTTCTATTGGGGCACGGTATCACGAGTGGGTGTGTTATCTATGATAAACATAACCCCGCGTGGTGCAGAGTAGTTTTGTTCCCAATAGCAAACCGACTTTTGACAGTCAGCGACGTAACCAAGTTCATGACTGGATTTATAAAAGACTGGAGAAAAACAGTGAGCGGGGCCATTTGACCCCGCTTTTTTATGAAGTTCACGTTTTTGCAAGCCGGTGATACTCCAAAAACTCCACCGGTTCACTTGACGGGACAATGCTTCTAATCTTCGTTTTTAAAAGCGTTGCCGGGCCAAGAACTGGTGCTACATAGTGTCGCTCCGGACTGAACTTAACATGCCAGCCAAAGTTTGATTGCACCCCTTTCAACGCGTCAGCATACAAGCAGTCGAAGCGAAACAAAAATGTCGATATCAAATCATTTTCGGCTGTTTGAATAATCGCGTCGATGTCTGAAAACTGCATCAAAACCAAACTTGCCTCTACTGCATTTGCAACGATACAAACACGCATTTTTTTGAACACCTTTTGTGTATACGCAAAACGGAAGTTTCATAGTACCACGATGGACTATAAAGCTTCAGGGAATACAAACCGAACATCAGTAAGCATGGTCTGTACTTCTTCAACGACTGCGCTCAGTTTTAAGACTGAGTAGTCATCCTCAAAGACTTCCTCGTACAAAACGCTCTGAACTCCTGTTTGCATTAAGACGCTTCCTTCTGCTCCACGGAACAGATATAAAACAGACCTGCCTTCACCATCGGGTGCGATGATAAAGTCCTCTCCCTCAAGTAGCTCCTGTACTTCTCGATCATTGTAGGCTACTACTATTTCGTCTTTTGGATGCCGTATCACACTCCACCTCTTTTCTATAGATAAGACACGAAAATTAGTTGCATTATAACAACAATTCTCTTTATAATTTCGTGCAACTTAGGGCATTTGTGGAGGATTTCATGTTTGAAGACATCTGTTATTCGCTTTTAATTGCGATTAAAGAAAAGCTAAAGCAAGAAAGCGTGCCTCGAGCGTTCTGGAATAACTTTGAAATATGCGTTATCAATCACGACTGCTTACAACGAACAGCTGAGCGTTGGAAACATGACATAAGACTTCACCAAAAGTTTCGACTTGTCATGAACAATGACTTTACCGTTCATGCAGTCTTTATTCCTGAAGGGAGCTCACTGCATATTTCACTAGAAGGCGTGGATGCTGAAAAGTACCAAGAATATCGGATTCTGATTCAGTCGGTAATTGATCAATTTATGTCAAAGACGTGAGGAAATCCTCACGTCTTCATTTAACTAAATTTGCCACTTTAAGTAATTGAAGAGTGTGGTTATTCTGATATTGATTTGATCGTCGAGCGCACAACCAGAACTGAAGCAAAAGACAATAAAGGTATAGATCTTGCTCCCAAAAAACAATACGAGCTTTATCAAAAAGCTGTCTCGCCATTTGCTGAAGGACAACACTACGAACCAAGTCGTCTTCAGATTAACCAGAGAAACTTCACTGAATGGGAACAAATTCCTGAAAAAGAGCGGTCAGCTCATCGAATGTCAATTTCAGATATTGAAATGGCAGCAAAAGGGACCTTAGTAACAAAACAGGTTTCAGAAGCTGAAGTTGTAGGTTCGATCAGAGGAAGTTCTGGCCACGACATTGCACTTTTGGTGAACCATTTTATGTTAGCCGCAATGAAACAATCACCGCTTCCTGATGTA
>JAKAMX010000043.1 GCA_021812665.1 bacterium | reverse complement strand
TCAATGTCTTTAAGAGATGTCCTTTACCCCTACGTTAATGAACTCATTGCAGGCTTTTGTCGATTCGGCGCTTTAGTTGCGCGAGTACTCTACCGTTGTTCTTTATCGAACACTCTCTTTGTTTTGCGTCATCACACGACGTATAAGCTTCGTAGTAGCGCAACATCAGAGGTGTGCGTGATTTTGTAGAGGACGTATGGCCGCTGTTGTGTTCTGCAAGCCTGCGTCGCAGATTGTTAGTATAGCCAAAATAGAGCTTATCATCTTTACTACTCTGTAGAATATAGAAGTAGTACATGTGTTGCGACAATGAATTCTTTAACGTGGGGGTTATTTTTTGTCTACACGTTCTGAGTAGGTTCCTGTCTCTGTGTTAATGCGAATGAGGTCACCCTGGTTGATAAACATTGGTACGTTTACAGTTGCACCAGTTTCGAGTACAACTTGTTTTGATCCGCCCTGCACCGTGTTTCCTTTTACTGCAGCAGCTGCCTCTTTTACGAGGAGTTCCATCTTGATAGGGAAGCGGACACCAATCACTTTTTCATCAAATACCATTGCGTCTACGATTGTGTTTGGCTTAAGGAATTTTTCACGCCCGCCAAGCATTTCTGAGGTAAGTTGGAATCGGTCTGATGGATCCTTTGCATCGCAGAACCATGTTTCACCCTTTGCGGTGTAGAGATATTTTATATCTTTGCTTTCGATATCAGCTTCTGGGACTTTGTCTGATGAGCGGAAAGTTACGGGGATAATCTGGCCAGTAATGAGGTTACGAATCTTTGTCTGGTTTTGTGGCTTACGCTGCTGGGTGCGCGCAACGTGAGATTCGAGGACTTCGTATGGTCCGTTTTCGTACACAATATATTTCTTTGGGGTAATTTCGTTGTATTCGAGCATAGAATTTGTATATTACAGATTTTCTGGATCAGTTCAAGCCGGGAAGGGCACTATTCCGTTTCTTTTAATTTCGCACGAATTTCCTTGAGGATGGCCGCACGAATTGCCTTGTTTTCTTTGTCGGCAAGGAAGGTGCATGCTGAGTCATATCCGCGGCCGATTTTTATATCACCGTAGGCATATGAAGAGCCAGATTTTTGAAGAATTTCAAACTTTTCGCCGAGCGTCAAAATCTCTCCTTCTTGAGAAATGCCGCGACCGTGCATGAGGTCAAACTCTGCTTGTTTAAATGGTGCAGCAACTTTATTTTTAACAACTTTTACTCGCGTTCTGCTGCCGACAACTTCTTCGCCTTTTTTGATTTGTGCGATGCGGCGGATATCCAGACGCACTGATGTGTAAAACTTTAGTGCCTTTCCTCCTGGGGTGGTCTCTGGGTTACCAAACATTACGCCGATCTGCATGCGGATTTGGTTGATAAAGATTACCACTGTCTTTGATTTTGAAACAATTGCGGTGAGCTTGCGAAGCGCTTGTGACATGAGGCGTGCTTGCTTGCCTACATGGTGTGCGCCCATGTCGCCCTCGATCTCATCTTTTGGGGTGAGTGCCGCTACAGAGTCCACAACAACTACATCTATTTTGCCCGAACGAACGAGACTCTCAACGATTTCAAGCGCTTGTTCGCCGGTGTCCGGTTGAGAGATGAGAAGGTCGTCAACGTTTACGCCGAGCTTTTTTGTATAGTCAGGATCCATTGCATGCTCTGCATCGACAAAGGCGCAGATGCCTCCCATTTTTTGTGCCTCAGCAATGACGTGCAACGTGAGTGTTGTTTTTCCCGATGACTCAGGACCAAAAATTTCGATAATGCGCCCACGGGGAAGACCGCCAACGCCAAGTGCATAGTCGAGACCGATAGAACCCGTAGGGATTGAATCTACACCAACCTTTGGTTTGTCACCGAGCTTCATGATGGCACCTTCGCCAAATTTCTGTTGGATTGCCTTGATGGTGTCGTCAATGTTTGCGCCCATTTCTTTGTGGTCCTTCGCTGCTTTTTTTGCTAGAGCCATGGTAGTGAGATTATTATGTTGTTGTTGCTGTCGTAAGTAATAAATTTATCTCGATCGTTTTTTCTGTTGTGCGACCGTAGCGGTCTTGCGCAATGATTGTCATTATATTATACCCTGGTGCCAGTATCAATTTGCTGTTGAAGTTACCCTCAAGGTCAATGGCTGTTTTGGATCCGTTAATGGACAAAGTATTTGTGCGAACCGCAACTCCGGTAATGTCTATGAGGGGAGTAGTCGTTGCGTACCCATTCTCTGGAGACGACAATGCTATCTGTGGACCCCGCAGGTACCCACTTAAAACAAAGTACGAGTATCCAATGACAACGAGAGACGCAAGTGTTGCCAGTGTCCATTTTATAATTTCGCGCGCTTCCATATATTCTATTGGTCCTCCTCGGTTCGAGGTTTCTCAAGGACTTCGCGTGGCTTAGCGCCGTCTCCGGGGCCGATGACTCCGCGTTCTTCGAGCATGTCCATGAGACGTGCCGCACGTGCGTAGCCCAACTTCAAGCGTCTTTGAAGATATGAGGTGGATGCCTTGCCTGCTTCGATGACGGTCATGCGCGCTTCTTCATACATTTCATCATCGTCATCGCCACCGTCTTCATCGAATGATGATTCAAAAAGTGAATTGCGATCGCTGCTGACACTGCCAGAAGAAATATTTATTTCATCAGGAACGCCGTCGGTAGGAAGATTGACCAAATATTTCACCACTGACTTCACTTCGTTTTCCGACATAAATGCGGACTGGATACGGGTAGGGCGAGACATTTCTCCGGAGATAAAGAGCATGTCACCAGCACCGAGAAGTTTTTCTGCACCTGCTGCGTCGAGAATTGTGCGTGAGTCGATCTGTGATGCAACTTGGAGCGCAATACGCGCAGGAATGTTTGCTTTGATGAGACCAGTGATCACATTTACTGATGGTCGCTGCGTGGAGAGTATGAGGTGAATACCGACGGCGCGACTCATTTGTGCGAGGCGAACGATGGCGCTCTCAAGCTCGCGTGGGTAGCTCTGCATGATGTCGGCAATTTCATCGACGACCACAACGATGTATGGCATGCGCTCTGGCATATCGGCGTCGTTCTTTCCTTTTTCTGCCGCCTTGAGTGCGGGACCAAGAACGTTCTTATGATATGAGCCGATGTCACGGACAGACTTACTCTCAAGGACATTGTATCGGCGCTCCATTTCTTTTCCGGCCCATTTCAAGGCCAAGATTGCTTTTTTGGCGTCCGTTATAACTGGCGTGAGAAGGTGAGGGATCTTGTTATAGAGCGTAAGCTCCACACGCTTTGGGTCGATCATAATAAAGCGCATATTTTCCGGCGCATTGCGATAAAGGAGGGAGGTGACGATGGCGTGAATCGTCACGGACTTTCCTGATCCAGTGGCACCAGCGATGAGCATGTGTGGCATCTTTGCGAGATCTGCATAATAGAGCTTGCCAGATACTCCGCGACCGAGTCCGAGAAGGAGATGCTTTGGTGACTGTTGGTATTCGTCTGCACCAAAGAGTGTCTTGAGGCCAACGATAGTTTTTGTTCCGTTTGGCACCTCAACACCAACAAGTGATTGACCAGGAATTGGCGCCTCAATACGAATAGGGTGTGCGGCGAGTGCGTAGGATAGTTCGCTTTGTAGACCTGCGATACGTGAAAGTTTTACTCCTTCTGCCGGCTTTAATGCGTAACGAGTGACTGATGGTCCGATAGACACCTCGTCCATTTCAACCGTGATGCCGTGTTGTGCTAGTGTCCTTTTGATGATCTGCGCGTTGGCTTTGATGTCTCCAACGCCTGGTTTGCCACGATCTGCTTCAAGCAAAGAGAGGGGAGGGGGAACATACGCAGTGTTCATTACCTGGTTCAAAGGAATACCTTCAACCTGCATTGATTCTTCTTTTTTCTTTGGCGCAGCAGGAGCGACTTTTTGTTTCTCTTCTTTTACCGGCTTTTCCTCAACAATTTCTTCTGGTACTTCTACGTCATCATCCTCATCCTCCTCCTCAGCGTCATCATTGAGCTCGTTCTTTCTCCAGAACAGAAGAGAGCTAAAGCGAATATGGGTATTGAATATTATGAGTAGTGAAATTATCAAAAATGCTACCAAAAACAGAGTTGCTACATAGGGACCAAATGGACTCAACAAAAAGGCTGCGAATTGACCAAAGATTCCACCCTGCATATCGAGTAGCCCGAGAATAGAAAAAAGGAAAAGAAATGCGCCGAGACTTTCTGTTGTGGCGATGTTGGGGCGCGATTCTTTGAAGAATGAGATACCCAAAATAAAGAGGAGAAGGGGAACAGCATAATATCCAACGCCCAACAAATAAGAGAACCCGTTATAGAGCATGAGACCTGCTGATCCACCATATTTCCCAGCAACCAAGAAAAAGATACCAAGTACGAAAAAAAGTATAGCGATAACACTGTGTCGAGTTTCATTCGACAGTCCTTCGAATAGTGATATTTTTTTAGCAGGAGTTCCTTTCTGTGCACCCTTCACGTCGTCCTTTCTTTTTCGTCGAGGTAATTCTTTTTTTGCCATATATTTCTCAACATTATAGCAGAGAATGAAGTGGCTCCCAAAAACTGCATGCGTCAGCGTGGCACGCACCCACACCAGTCTTTTCAAGGTCAGGCAGAAAATGCTTTACCACCACACCAATGCAGGCATTACATGCAGTGTTTATAGTGATGGCTCCCTGAATCGATAGTCGTACAAACGCGAACTTCTTCTAAAGGTCATGATCTTTGAAAAACACGATGCATGCATTGGTGTACGGGCTTTACTTTTCTCTTTTGTCCGTTATATAATGCCCAAGCTTTAAGTAAACACATTATCCAGCGGATGAAATCCACCAATAAGACATTAAAAGGACAGACATGGACTACAATAAAGACATAGAGCATAAAGGACTATTGGCACAGCAGGCTGCAGGGGGAATGGAAGCGTTTACTATCACGCTTTCAAAAAAGTGTGAGCGTCTTGCTACTGCTGTGTATCTGGTTACTAATTTTCTATTGGACACCGAGCCACTCAAGTCTCGCCTCCGCACACTGTCCTTGGACTTTGTCCGAGATGCATCGTTCGCACGCATCGGCGGGCATACAACTGAAGGACACAGTCTCGACGTCTTGCGCGGTAACATTTTGGAGACACTTGCGCTTCTCGAACTCGCATTCATCTCAGGTCTTCTGTCCGAGATGAACTTCACCATCTTGAAGAGGGAATACGCAGCCCTTCGCGATGCGATCGAAATTAAAAAAGCATCACATGAGTCACGGACAGACAACATTCTTGGCGAAACATTTTTTGGATCAACATTTCACGGAGCTGAAGTTGCGCACAAGGACAATTCATATAAAGGACAGAACAATAGTAGTATGTCCTATACAATGTCTGATAAAAAATCTAACGTCCAAGAAAATTCTTTTAAGTCTCACGTGCAGAAATCTGAAGTTCACACAAACAAAACCACAGCGCAATCTGCTTCTGCTGGTTCAGTGAATGTTGATCGCGAGGCACGTCGATCGAGGATCCTAAAAATTGTAAAAGACAGTCGTGAAGTGATGGTAAAAGACATCGCAATTCACTTCCCGGGCTTGTCCGAAAAGACACTTCAAAGAGAACTCGTGGCTCTTGTCGAAAGTGGTGTCCTAAAGAAAACGGGGGAGCGTCGCTGGAGTCGTTATTCTTCTGCCCAGGCTTAATCCCGCTACTCATCAAGAAAGCCCTATTTTCTTGATTTTATAGTCATTTTATAGTAGTATATTCGCGTGTGGGATTACTGTCGTACGGGGTGTTTACGGGCTCGTAAATGCTATCCACGCGTTATCCACACGTATATTTTGCAGGTTCATCTTGCACCATATATAATAATTTCAAGTTCAGTGCTCGCAGTGATGTGTAGTACTGAATTTAGGCGTAATAGTAACGCGTAAGCG
>JAKAMX010000042.1 GCA_021812665.1 bacterium | reverse complement strand
CCCGGAACTCCCCACCTTCACGTATCGCCTTGTTCCATGAGTCCAAAACTGCTACGCGATCGTCAGGATGCACTGCCTCAATCCATCCCGGCCCAAGCGCTTCCTTCATTTCAAACCCTGTTAAATTGAGCCAGAAAGCATTAACATATTGATAATTGCCGTCCGGATCGGTTACAAAAATTCCTATCTGCGCAAGATCGGCGAGCGAACTAAACATCTCTGTTTTTTTAATTGCAGCGTCTCTTTTTATTTCGTCTTCGTTCATATCAAAATTATAACCGTTCCTTGATATTTTGCTATCTATTTTCTAAACGAGCAGCAAGCTCATCTCGTTCCTTTTTTAACTCTGCCATACGAAGCTCTCTGCCCACCATTAACTGATTGAGCTTATCCATTTCTGCGTATTTTTCCTTTAGAGCGTCTTCTTCTTTTTTGCGCTCGGTAATATCCTGAATAGTACCGATCATTTTTACGACCTTTCCATCGGCGTTGGTTTCGATATTACCAAGCCCATGCACCCATCGCTCTGCTTTATCGTTTTGGCGAATGATTCGGTATTGCTTATCAAAGTTCGTGTGCTTTCCCAAAACTTCGTTGTTAAAATAATTAATCATCATCTCTCTATCACCAGGATGAATAATGTTTGCCCATCCTTCAATCGTACGCTCATACTCCTTACTGATCCCGAAAATTTCATCAAGAACTTCTGAGCTTCTCCATGTGTCATTTGCGAAATCCGCAACATAACTTCCAATATGCGCCGCAACTTGAGACTTGCGCAGCAAACTTTCACTGTCTTCCAGTTTTTTTTCTACAATTCTACGTCTTTTCTCGCCGCTATTTGTATAATGCGCAAGAATAAGGAGGTATACGGTTATAAATGACACATTAAAAACTGAAGCAAAAGTCGTCCGTATCCCCTCATTAAACAATGATTCCGCTGCAGGCCAAACGTCAAAACCGCCAAGCAAAATTGGGAGCACCGCGGCGACAATAAAAATTCTTCTGAAGAGGATACTTCCGGTATCTTCTCCGGCAATAATATTCATCATTGCATCTGAAGAAGTAAACAGCGTTGCAAAGGAAAGAAACATGAAACCGATTGTTGTATGAAGGGCCATGGCAGTACTAAACTGTAAACCTATATACAACGGATCAGCTCCATATAGATAGCCAACAAATCCTACAAGACCAATGAACCCCGCCGTCACTGCTAGTACTTGACTGACCCATGCAAAAAATTTTCTTTCAGATTCGAGAAAAAATATACTACTGCCAGCAAACAAAAAGGCAGTCGCGGTGTTAAGCGCCATTCGACCCGGTGAGGAAGTCATTATTGCAGTAGTGCCTTCTTTGAATAAAAATTGATCAATACCCACGTTGATCCCCCATGCATATTCAGCGATCGTTATAAATGCAAAAGAAATCACAACTCCAGCGCCTGTCCACGCAATAGCTGCGCGAATATTTCTTGAGAAGAATTTAAATTGTATGAAAAGCAACGAAATGGCGATAAAGATAAATGAGAGTGCCGTGTTTACCTTCATGGCAACGTATCCGGGCAGAATACTCTTGAGCTGTTCGATCCCCAACACCCACCCAAGGAGCACAGTCACCCCAATCCCCAAAACAACTGCCGTAAAAATTTTTGCTGTTGTTTTAAATTTTTGATCTGTGGTATTCATGATACGCTATTTCAATTTTGATTTTAGGACCTCTATTTCCTTTTTTAGGTCCGTCATCTTTAACTCACGACCAACCATAAATCTATTCATATCTTCGACCTCCTTGATCTTTGCCTTGATTGCCTCCTCCTGTTTTTTAGCTTCAGAGATGTCGCGCGCGACAGCAATCACGCATTTTTTTCCGAAATACATTCCGGGCGTTACACTTACCTCTTTTGGGAAAATAGTTCCATCTTTTTTGAGTCCCCAAAACTCAAAACGCTGCGGTTCGCCATCGTATGCTTTTTTCACCAAGGCTGCTATCTCCGATAAATTATTCTTCCCTTTGGCAGACAAAAATTCTGGTGTTCTTCCGATGAACTCCGCAGTTTCGTACCCGTACATCGTTTGCGCCGCCTTGTTAACATATATAAATGCACCGTGCTCATCTTGCACATAGATGGTTTCATTGATGCTGTTCAGTATTCCTTCATAGGTATCTTTGGTCTCTAAAATTTTCTCCTCCAAAAGCTTGCGTTCAGTGATATCCCTAAACATGCCAAGCATATACTCATGATCACCAATTTTTACATTTGATGCATTAATATCTGCATAAAAAACAGAGCCGTCTTTTCTTTTTACAGGAAGATCTTTTGCGATTTTTATTTCCCCACGAGCCTGCTTCTCAAACTGATCAAGCACGAAAGACAAACTATCGGCTGGATGGATGTCCTTGAGTGAAAGCTTCACGACCTCCTCCGATGTATATCCAAGCATATCGCATATTGCCTTATTGCCAAGAATAAAATTGGCTGTATTCCTATCTGCCAAAAGCATCCCATCGTTGGCATTTTCAAAAAATATTCTGAATTTTTCCTGAGCGGCTTCAACAACTTGAGTCTGCATTTTTTTCCGCTCAGTCATATCACGCACGACCGCATGAAGGTATGCCTTTCCACCCTCTTCCACTTTTGAAAGAAGCACTTCCGCAGGAAAATCCTCTCCATTTATTCTTTTGTGTGTCCACTCAAACAGGTTTGAACCCTTTTGCATCGCCTCATCGATCATCTCCATTGCCTTGCCCATGGAGTTGCTCCCATCTGCCTGAAGTTTCGGAGACAGTTCCCACGGCGGATAACGAAGGAAATCTTGTTCATCTTTAGCGCCAAACATCGCAACAGTTGCAGGATTTGCAGCAGTAAATTTCCACGAAGGTGGCTCGAGTGTCATCACTGCATCACGCGATGACATAAATAACGCCTTATACTTATCTGACGCCATATGCACCGAACCACCGCCCGCTTGTGACTGGACGTTTTTTTCATTATTGTCATTATTCATATGCTTTATAGAGTTCTACGAACCGCGCACCATGAACAGCCAATAAAAACTAGTTAAGGATCTCGGTGGTAAAGTAACTGAGATTAATCATGCCGTGTGACGCAGCGTATGCAAACAGGAACACAGCAATAAAACCAATAATGGAGAGAATAAATCCTACACGCGCATGATCAATATGATTTGAGCGAAGTCCGACGATGCTGAATACAAGGCCGAGCGTTGAAAACAAAACGCCAAAGAGCATCACAACCCACGCAACAAGAGAAATTCCCCCAAACACCACGCTCACGATCGCACTTGTCTCACGCCAGCTATCTCCAGCCTTGGGCTCAAGCGGCAAGAACAATAATCGCATTAAAGATTTCTTCTCAGCAGGATTTTGGTCAAAATTTGTTTCCATTTTTGTATAATTTCAAATTGCCCGGCTTCTATATGCAAAATTATACAATAAAAACCACACCCACAACAGGTCGCAAGGTGGATAACTCCGCAAAAGCGATTCTGGCAAGCCCTGATTGACTTTAATTTTGAAATACCATATAATCCGTAGGACTCCGCAATGCACTTGCGGGTTGTTAGTTTCCAACAAATCCCTTGATTCCAAAGATAAAAATCAACCACCAGATCCATGCCAAAGAGCTTCGTGTTATCACGGATACCGGCGAGGTTTTGGGAGTTTTGTCTCTCGGAGATGCGCTGAAAAAGGCGGGAGAAGCTGGGCTTGATCTCATCGAGATCTCCCCCAATGCAGTCCCTCCGGTCGCAAAGATCATGGATTATGGTAAATTCCAGTACCAACAAAGCAAGAAACAGAAGGAAACAAAGGCCCGCGCCCACGTTACGGAAACAAAATCACTGCAGGTAAAGATTGGAACCTCAGAGCACGACCTTGAGCTTAAAGCGAAAAACGCTTCAAAATGGCTCAAAGAGGGGCATCGAGTAAAGATCGCGCTCTTCCTTGTCGGAAGATCGAAATATGCAGATATGGAATTTAAAAAAGAACGCCTCGACAGAATCCTCAACCTCATTTCTGAGGAATACCGGATGTCTGGCGAGCCGGTTAAAGGCCCCAAGGGTATCAGCATCATCCTGGAGCGTGCAGCAAAGAAACAATAATTATCATGAAAACGAATAAATCATTCACGAAACGACTAAAGGTAACTAAGACGGGCAAGATCCTTGCACGCACCCCAGGTCAAAACCACTTCAATGCACGCGCAAAGCGTTCAAAGCAGCTCGAGGCAAAACGCCTTGGCGAGCTTACTATGACCAACCGCGAAAAAGCGCGCTTTTTACCAGGACTTTTAGCATAAGCAAACTATGACACGAGTAAAACGAGGAACAACAACCGCAAAAAGCCGCCGCAATCTCTTGGCGCAGGTCAAAGGCTACCGCTTTGGACGCAGTAAAAAAGTTGCGCAAGCAAATGACGCACTCGCACACGCCGGCGCATACGCATTTGCGCACCGCCGCGACAAGAAGAACGACTTCCGTCGCCTTTGGAACGTGAAGGTAAACGCAGCGCTCCGCCCACTTGGTCTCTCATACAGCAAATTTATCGGCGCACTCAAGAAGAAAGGCATTATTCTCGATCGAAAGATCCTTGCCCTTCTCGCAGAGAAGCACCCTGAAACATTTGCTAATGTTGTAAATGAAGTTAAGCAGACAACAGTTGCTGCAACTCCAGCAAAAAAGAAAGCTGCTTAAATCTCTAAATAAAAAAAGCGCACCATGTGGTGAGCTTTTTTTATTATATATTTAGAGAATCTTATCCCCGGGCTTGCCGCCACCGACACCGTCGGCGTTACCGTAGAATGGACACTTTTCACCGAGATCGCAGAGCTTCTTGTTTTTGATGGTACCAATAAGTTTCGAAACAAGCCCCTTGGGTGTGTTGTCGAAGACAACAGTCCCCTCATCTCCACGGTGACTCTTTTCAAGCATGAGCTTCAATACTTCATCCATATCCCATGCCCCCTCAAGGACGCCAATAGGACGATGGTCTTCAAACGCAATGGTGAACTCATTGACGGTACCAATACGACCGCATCCCACGATCACTCCGTCGGAAGTACGCGTGAGCAAAAGGTTTCGGCCAGAGTATCCAAACCCTGTATAAATAATGAGATCAAGATAGTCGAGCGGTAAACCATAAACTTCAACATGTTCTTTTTCACTCGTTGCAGGCGAAAGGCCGATAGAAACACCGCCGGCCTCTTTCGCGCCCATCGCCGCCCACAAAGGAAAACCTGTCGTAGCACCGGTAACCAAGATAGCCCCCTGTTCTACGATTTCGCGACCAAGTGCTTTTGCAATCTCCATTGCCCCGTCCCCACAATAAGTAGTATCAGCAGCGCCTGATACACAAATTTTTAATTTAAAATGTTGATGTTTATCGTTTCCCATAAATATATTTTCTAGAAGCACAGTATACCCCGACGCCAACTTTTTGCATAATGTTTTCTGTTGTCATCAAAACTCACGAGTTGCGTGGAAGCCTGTTAGTGCTTCATGCCCATTATTAATACCAAAAACATAATGCAACGATGCAAAAGTTGGCGTGGGGGCATATCACACTCGACACCAAAACTCTTTTTAAAAATCTATTTCGGCAACGTCGCCATATTTAGGAACAGTAGCATCAATGTTCAAATAATCACGAACACGTTGCGCAAAAAAGAGGCCAGCTCCCAACTCAGCGTGGACAACAAAAACTTTTCTTATTTTGTTTTTCATACCCGAAATAAAATCAAGCAGAGCATCACGATCTTTATGTGCCGAATAGCCATTGATAGTTACTACCTTTGCACGGACAGGAATTTCTTCCTCAAAAATATTCACAACTTTTGCTCCTTCTTCTAGCATGCGGCCCGTTGTTCCGACCGCCTGGTACCCCACGAGAAGCAAGATGCTCTTTGGGTCTGGCAAGTAATTCTGCTCATGGTGCATAATGCGACCACCGTTGGACATTCCTGAGCCAGCGAGGATTATTTTAGGATTGGGAACGTCACGAATAGACATTGAATCGCTTGCTCGCTCCGTAAAGCGGAGTTTGGGGAACCTAAAAATGTCATCGCCACCTTTGATCTGGTCTTT
>JAKAMX010000002.1 GCA_021812665.1 bacterium | reverse complement strand
ACGGCTTGTTCAAAAGTCGTTCTTCTGCGAGAGAAAGCGAGTCGCGATCAGCATCAGTTCCAATAAACACACCTTCGCTACCGATGGCATCGCAGATCGCCTCACTGTGCCCTCCCAAACCAACAGTTCCTTCAAAAACTTTTGATCCTGGGACAAGACGGAGGCCCGCTATTGTTTCTTTTAAAAGAACGGGGATGTGATGCGGAACAGAAGCATTCATAATTTAGATAGCACCAATTTCGCCAAGTTTTTCAGCGAGCGTACCGGCTTCTTTCTGAATTCTGACCTTGTGCTCTTTCCATGTTTTCTCATTCCAGAGTTCAACACGCGTAGACAAGCCAACGACCGCTACTTGTATTTTTAAGTTTGCGAACTCTTTAAGAAAATCCGGAACAAGAATACGTCCGATCGCATCAACATCTGTTTCAACTGCACCCGCGAGCATGAATCGTCCAAACCCGCGAGTGTCTGCCTGACCCATCGGAAGTGCAGCTATTTTTTCTGAAACTTTTTCCCACTCTCTGATCGGATAAACAAAAAGACATCCATCAAGACCATTGGTGAGGACAACTTTTTTTCCGAGTTCCTTGCGAAATTTAGCGGGAAGCGCTAAACGTTTTTTAGGATCAAGTGTGTGGATAAATTCTCCGATGAGCATGACAATTTTGTGAGGTCTTTATGCTTTCCCACTTTCCCCCACTTGTGTACATTATATTACACTCTGTCCCACTTTTCTATATGACTTATCCACAGCCCCAGCGCCTATTTCTCAAGTTTTATTTCGTACAACTACATGAGATAAACGGATAAATTCTCCACCAAAATAGACGCTGGGGCACAGCTCGCCACAATCAAAAAACCAGGAATTACCCTTGTAATTCCTGGTTTTTTTACACGTTGGCTAGATTTTCCTTATTCCTCTTTTGGCCTCATGGTTGGGAAAAGCACGACTTCACGGATATTTTGTGTATTTGTTAAAAACATAACCAGTCGATCAATACCGATACCCACACCACCGGCCGGAGAAAGTCCATACTCGATTGCCTCCAAATAATCTTCATCTGACGGAGAGATGTCACCTTCTCCGCCTTTCTTTTTTTTGTCTTGTTCTTCATAGCGCGCACGCTGATCGAGAGGATCATTGAGCTCAGAGAATGCGTTCACCAACTCAATGCCGCCGATCACAAGCTGGAAGCGATCGATAAGTGTTGGATCTTTCTCCTGTCGTTTTGCAAACGGTGAGAATGCAGCAGGATAATCAATAATGAAAGTTGGGTGTACGATTTTTGGTCGACATGTTTTTTTATACACATTGTCCATGATTTTTTCGATTCCCTCATGCGGTTCGACTCGTACACCGTTGCGTTCTGCAACGAGTTTCCACTCTTCACGAGACATCGCTTCTGGATCTTCAATCGATGCGTATCGTTTGAACAAATCAAAGAAAGAAATAACGGTGAACTTTTTTGAAATGTCGATCGTCCCTTCTCCGAACGGGACCAAACTTTTTTTATATATCTGCTTTACGACAGTTTTGATCATCTTCTCTACAAATACCATCTGCGTAGCAGCAGTTTCGTATGCGCCATAAAACTCGAGCATCGTAAACTCGGGATTGTGGGTCATGTCTATCCCCTCGTTTCTAAAATTTCTGCCGAGCTCGTAGACACGAGGAAATCCGCCGACAAGCAATTTCTTCAAGTATAGCTCTGGGGCAATGCGGAGGCTCAAATCGATATCAAGCGCATTGTGATGTGTTCTGAATGGTTGCGCAAGCGCGCCGCCTGCAAGTGCCTGCAACAGCGGTGTTTCAACCTCTATATAGCCTGCATCATCAAGAAATGAACGAATCGCTGTAATAACGCGCGAACGCACAACAAAGCGCGCACGCACCTCTTCTGACATCATCGTATCAAGATAACGTCGTCGAAAACGCTCTTCGACATCCTGAAGACCATGCCATTTATCAGGAAGCGGACGAAGGCTTTTTGAAAGAACTTTCCAATCCTTCACCAAAAGAGTTTTCTCTTTTCTGTTGGTGACAAAAAGTGTTCCGGTACATTCAATGAAATCACCGATGTCCATTGCATCCTGGAAAAGCATAAGAATATCTTCAGCAAGCTCGCCACGCTTTAGCAACCCCTGAATTGTTGATTCACCATCCCGGATATTGAAGAAAACCAAAGCACCCTGCCCGCGAATAGCCATGATTCGACCAGCAAGTGTAATTTTCTTCTTTGCCTTTTCGAGCTTTGAAAATGAAGCGAGTACTTGCTCAATCGAAAGAGACCTTTTGGTAGCAATGGGATACGGATTCATCCCCTTACTTTTGAGAAGGTCGAGTTTCTTTAAACGTTCTGCCCGAATCTCTTCTAATGATGCCATGCAAAAATTTTATAGAAATATTTATTCTACGTCTACAATCGTACACGTAATAACTCCGGTAGGAGTTTCGAACGAAACCTTGTCGCCCTTACTCTGTCCCATGAGCGCTTCTCCAAGAGGAGACCTGTTTGAGATCTTGTTCTCTTTTGTATTTGATTCTTCTGATCCAACGATCTGATACTTTCGCTCGTGGCTTTCACCTGCTCGTTTTATAACAACAGTCGATCCGATACCAACGATGCCACCCTTGTGCTTTTCGGTGATTACCGCGTTTTTGATCATTTGCTCGAGTTTCGCAATGCGCTCTTCGGTTTCTGCCTGATTCTGGCGAGCCTCATGGTACTCAGCATTTTCAGAAAGGTCTCCGAGACCCTTTGCAAACTCAAGCTGCCCTGCGATCTCCTTGCGACGAACACTCTTTAAGTGCTTTAGCTCCTTTGATAACTCGTCAAATTTCTCCTTACTTAGATATTCTTTTTCTTCTGACATTGCGCTATTGTATTGGTTTTTAGGCAAAAAGTCAATTTTAGGGACCCGCGAACAACCTTGTCACTAAAGTGTTTTTAGGTATTCCGGGGTGTTGTTGTGCATCCAGTCGAGCATCTGGCGCATAACAAACACGCCTCCAATGGTGTTTGCGTGTGGTCCACGCTCCATCACAACCGCAAACGCATAGCGCGGTTTTTGATATGGAAAAAATCCGAGCGCCCACGAGTTTATATACTTCTTTCCAGCATCAATCTCGGCAGTACCTGTTTTTCCCGCAACCTCAACATACGGAACATTGAGCCCCGTCTCCGTACCGCTCATAACAGCATCGCGCATTCCTTCACGAATAATTGCAAACTTATCTGGTGAAATATCAATTTGCGAGCGTTCTGTTCGTTGTGATGGATCAACTACAAGATGAGGTGTCAGCAGTACTCCATTATTTGCGATACTTGCAACCATGCGGATAGCTTCTGCGAGGGTGAGCTGGAAACCATATTGACCAATCACCGTATGATACGTGTCGCCCAGTCGCCACGGTTCACCAGAGAACATTTTGGCCTTCCATTCAGGGCTTGGAATAGTACCAAATTTTTCACCAGTCAAATCGATACCTGTCGGCGTGTTCAATCCGAACATTTGCGCATATTTCTCGATGTTGGCAATCCCCATCCCTTTTTGGTCCTGGTAACCACCACCGATCTCATAAAAATATACGTCCGAAGAAACAGCGAGCGCGCGACGCATATCTACCCATCCGTGAGCTTTCCAGTCATTAAAAACTGATTTGATATTTGGATAATACGGATTTTGTATTGAGATAGATCCAGTACTGAGAATTTGCTTTTCGGGAGAAATAATATTTTCATTGAGCGCGCCGAGGGCCATGATCGGTTTCACGATAGAACCAGGAGTGTATAATCCGGAAATTGCTCGATCAAGAAAGAGAGCGCGTTTATCGAGTTGATACCCTGCAATAGTTTTTCGATCCTTTCCCTCTGACAATATTTCGCTGTCATACTCAGGAAAACTGGTGATTGCGAGGAGCTCTCCTGTCTGAACATCCATAATCGCTCCAGCACCCGCTAAATATCCACGATCCGCAGCAAGAGTACTAATAATATTGTACAGTTTTTCTTGGACACGCGAGTCAATAGCGAGCGTGAGCGCGGCACCGCTTTCAGGACTTTCAACAATACTTCCCGATTGTGTTTTTCCGAGCGCATTGGTCTCAACAATTTGATATCCGTTCTTGCCAGACAGGGTTGCATCATAATATTGCTCGATGCCATCTTTTCCGATAAATGCATCCTGATAGTAGTAACCCTTGCTATCGCGCTTTGGATATCCTACATAGCCGAGCAAATGCCCAAAACCGGGAGCTACAATATAAGAACGGTGCGGGAACGGCATCTTCTCCGTAGTTGTCCCAGTATCCGAAATAATGAGTGCTGTTTTTGCAGCTTCATCATCATAAGAATTCCAAGCGAGAGGTGTTTTGTTGCGATCATAAATGATACCACGCATCGCAAAAATAGGCGTGTGATTCAAGCGATTATTCTCACTTTTTGCAAGATAGTCAGCGCCACGAATTATTTGAAGGACGGCTGTTTTTCCAAGAAACACTATCTGTATAAGAAAAAAAACGAAGAGTACACCAAGAACCGCAATGCGACTTATTGGTTTTTCAATTCTTCCCTCGAATTGGTCCTTATTGAAATTGGGTAAATTTTTTGCATCAAGAAAAATCTCATCGGGATCAATTTCACGTGAGAGCTGCTTCAAATGATGCTGAGAAAGTTGTCGTTTCCTTTTGAACATTGAGACTTATTGTAGCAAAACATTAACAGCGAAACGAATAACCGGGACGAATTACACTCGCGGCGATCGTTCCCAAGAAAAATAGACCCACCGCCCCGACAATTCCAGCGGTACCATGCAGCGCAGATGCTGATGTTCCGTAAAGCAGATCAATCACTACACCCAAAGCAATAACTTCATAGTAGGGGTTGAACAGGAATGCTCCGCAGAAAGCGAGCGGTGTTGCGATCCACCAGGGTGTATAAAAAATTGCTGCGAGCAAAACAAAGTTGAATATTATTCGTTTTACCATACATTATCGAGAACCGATGACAACCTCAACGGTGCGAATTTCGGTTGGATTGAATGGGAGCCTAAAAAATACCGTCGTAAGTGGAACGCCAGGCTTTTCGTCTATTGCTTGAACGGTGCCAAGAATCAGATTCCCCTTAGGGATAACGACGCGATCACCGACAGCGATTGCGCTACCTTGGGGTACCTTAGATTCAAAATTTCCATCACCTTTTCCATGTGCTATCGCCGGAATTGAATGCGATCCGATAAGAGCAGCGTATTCCTGACCCGGTGAAGAGAACAATCGTACTTTCGCTGAAGAAGCACCGACCTCAGCAATCTCTCCGATCGCAGCTCCACCTGCATAAACCACGACATCTCCATTTTGAATTCCATGATCCATGCCAGCATCAATAGAAAGAGTGTCATACACAGACCGACCAAAACTGATCGTAACATCAGCAACAACACGATTATCATTATGGGGCCTACCTAGCACCTCTTCGAGTTTCATAACACGTTCCTGGAGCAGGTTTCTATCAAGCACTTCTGCCTGCATGCGCTCATTCTCCGCGCGAAGCATAGCATTTTCATAATAAAGTGATTCTTTGTTTTTGAAATTTGCTAAAAAAGAGCTAGATGCGTTTGCGATAGAAGCGCCAAAAGAATATACAGGTGTTGCGCCTGCATAAAGAAGCCGAGTAAGCGCAGAACGAACAGGGTGATACAACAGAGAAACCAACCCAAGAGAAACAGCGATCAGTATCGCCAAGGCTTTTTTTTCGAACGGCGAATTAGCGCGGCGTTGCATCATTTTCGTGCTGAATAAGTACCTCATTGAAACCTTCCATCTCTTCAAGAACAATGCCAGTGCCACGGGCTACCGCAGTAAGTGGATCGTTTGCAACATACACCGGTACGTGTAAAGTCTGAGACAAAAGTTCATCGAGTCCACGAAGCAATGCTCCCCCGCCTACCAAAATAATACCGCGGCTCATTACATCCGAAAGAACTTCTGGTGGCGTTGTCTCAATAACTTCTTTTACTGCATCAAGAAGACCAAGAATAGATCCACTCATTGCTTCACGAATATCAGAATCAGTCACGACCACTTCACGAGGAAGGCCAGTTACTAAATCACGACCTCGAATGACGGCCTCCATGGGAGTAGACCCTTTCTTTGCCGAGCCAATAGCTATTTTCACACTCTCAGCAGTACGCTCACCGATAAGCACACGGAATTCGTCGCGAATGTAGTTCGCGATATCATTATTGAGACGATCTCCTGCAATGTGCAAATTTCTTGACCGCACAATACCTCCCAATGAAATTACCGCGATGTCAGTTGTTCCACCGCCGATATCGATAACCATATTGCCTACTGGTTCTTTGATAGGAAGTTTTATACCGATTGCTGCCGCCATTGGCTCTTCAATAATATGTACTTCACGCGCACCGGCATTTTTTGCAGCATCATATACAGCGCGAATCTCAACAGAGGTGATCCCCGAAGGCACGCCGATCACCACGCGAGGACGAACAGTTTTTTTACTGATTTTGTTTGCTTTGTTGATGAGATATGAAAGCATTTCTTCCGTCACTTCAAAGTTAGAGATAACTCCGTCGACAAGCGGGCGGATAGCATGAACGTGACCAGGGGTGCGACCAAGCATTTGTTTTGCTTGCGCACCGAGCGCAACCACCGTTCCGGTTTTCTGGTTTACCGCCACGACTGAAGGCTCGTTAATGACGATCCCGTGGTCGCGAAGGTATACGAGCGTGTTTGCAGTACCCAAATCGATACCGATATCATTTGAAAAAAGTTGGTAAAATTTCTCGAACATAGCTATTTTGTTGCAGTAGTTGTATCACATCCCCGTGCGAGTTCAAAGACCTTTTCTTTCTCGACAATAGTGGTCCCGCCAGTACTTCGCATTTTCACCTCAACCTTCCCTTCGAGAAGCGTCTTCTTTGAAATAACAACACGAAGTGGAATTCCGATAAGGTCGCTATCTGCAAATTTTTCTCCCGCGCGCGCGTCGCGATCATCCCAAAGCGTCTCGATGCCGCAAGCGGTCAATTCGTTGTATAACTTTTCGGCGTATGCGCTCACATCATTGTCTCCTGCAGCAAGGTCAACAAGGTGCACCGCGAACGGTGCAACCGACGCTGGCCAAATGATCCCCTTTTCGTCTGACAAAATCTCAACAATAGTTCCGATCAGTCGTCCGAGCCCAATGCCGTAGCTCCCCATGATTACTAGCTTATCCTCACCATCTTTGTCTTTATACTTCAAATCAAACGGAGCAGAGAACTTTGTTCCAAGCGAAAAAATATTACCAACTTCTACGGCCTTTTTTTCTACTAGGTTTTCTTTACGCAGACCAAGCTCTGTGATAACTTCATCGTTATAAACCTCTTTGTTTACCGCGATGCCTGAATTTTCATCCAAGTGAATACTGTCCTCTCCTGCATCAGTGATTGCCTGAAACTCGTGCGAGAATTTTGAAAACGTGCCGCCAGAAGCAAACGTCATATACGTGCGATGGCCAATCCCGACAGCATTGAAAATATTCTGGTATGCCGTCTTCATGCGCTCATAGAAAACAGCATGTTCTGCTTCATCTCGAGAAAACGAGTACAAGGCCTTCCAGTAGAACTCTCTACCGCGCATAATCCCCGACTTGCTGCGTGCCTCATTTCTAAAGATACTTTTAAAATCGTATGGGTACACCGGTAGGTCTTTGTAGGAACTGATGTACTGTTTCAAAATGTTTGAATATGCTTCTTCGTTCGTAAATGACAGCCCCATTTCGCCACCATTTTTTAGTTTGGTCTTGAACCAATTATCAACGACCGCATCGTCCCATCTATTTGTTTTTTCCCAAACTTCCTTGCTTTGGAAAACGGCTGTTCTCATTTCGATTCCGCCGACCTTGTTCATCTCTTGCCGTATAATATCTTCCACTTTATCTAAAACACGGAGACCGAGCGGCAGGAACGAGTACACGCCGGCCATCTCTTTATGAATGAAGCCGCCGCGAATGAGGAGCTGTGCATTTTTTGCGACTTCGTCTGCGGGTGCCTCTTTACGCGTTTTAGTAAATAGTTGAGATTGGCGCATGTGCGTATAGTACATTAAAAATACGCGCACGCCAAATTAATTGACAAAATGCTATTTTATATGTAGTTTGTAGTCAGAAGTGAAACCAACGTGGTTTTACCAAAGCATTTTTATAAGGAGCATGTATGCAATACGCCTGGATCTACAGCGCTCTTGGTGGCCTCATCCTCATCACAATTCTCGTCCTTTTTGTCGTGAGGCGAAGAGGCGTCCTGCTCGAAGGCAAGGTCGTAGACCTGAACATCTGTCGCGCGAACTTCACGACCTCGAGCGTCACGGTGGTAACTTCGCAGGGTGCGCGAATCGAACTCATGTTTGACACCGTCGCGACGATCGCCTGCAATCATCGATTCGGTGAACAGTGTTTCCATGGCAAGGGAGATACGCTTGATGCTTACATTCAGTTCGGAGATATCCTTTGTGTCCGAACTGAGCGCACCAATTCGATGGTGAGAGATGTCCGCCGTTTCGTGTCGGTCAAGAGCAAGCGCCGCCTCAGCGAATACTGCGTTTTCAAGTAGCCCAATACCAAAAGGTCCCCAAAGGGACCTTTTTTGTTTGCATGTATTATTGACAAGATGCGTTATTTTGAGTATAATATGCAGAGAATATTCCCCTCTTTCGCAACCATTTTTTCGGAGATTTCAATGGAAACTTTGCTCAGTACCGGAGCAGTTCTGCTTTTTGGATTTTTTGTTTACGGCGCTGTCAGTATGAACTGCACCGATCCGTTCATCACCATCTGCGGCAAAATTCACGCAAAAGTGATCGACCCGACCGACGGGAGCCTGCTGCGCATCGTCGTAGAGGCCACATCGCGAGCAACTGTCCAGACGCTCGTGCTCACGTTCGACTGCAAGGACGTGATGCATTGTGATCACAGCGACCGATCACAATGCTTCCACGGTCTCGGGTGCAAGCTTGAACAGATGCTCAACGCAGGCGATCAGGTCGTCGTAAGAATCTCGCGCAATGAAGATGGTCCCCGGCAAGTGTATCAACTCATGTCGCCGCACTTTACCTAGCCAACTTCAAAACAAAAGCCCGCTCAGCGCGGGCTTTTTTTATCCGTGGATCAATCGGACAATATCGTGATAAGTCACCACAGCCATAAGCAAAATCAGGAGAGCAAATCCAATACCGTTTGCAATGTTTGCCACTTCGGCCTTTATTGGCGAACGCTTAATGGCTTCAATAATTAAAAAGAACAGTCTTCCCCCATCGAGCGCGGGAAGAGGCAAAAAGTTGATGACCGCAAGATTGATAGAAATAAGTGCTGCCAAAGAAACAAGGTGAGCAAATCCGAGCGCATTTGCATCACGAACAACACCGACAATACCCACTGGCCCTGAAATTTGTGAAAAGTTTGCTTGGCCAATAAATATATTTTTAATGAGGTTGAACATCCCCAAGGCGGTCTCAGCGGTCAACGAAACAGTGGTCGTGATACCCATGTAGACAGCCTGGAGCGGCGGCAATTGTAATACACCCGTAACATCAAGAGAAACACCTATCGCTCGTCGTGAACCCACTATTCCCGTGACACCACGAATGGTCGTTTTTTTAACCTCACTGCCTCGTGCATATACAACTGAAACCTGCTCGTGGTCTGCAATGATGTCTTGAGCTTCTTTTACGCTGGGATTATTTTTGCTTAATTTTCCAGCAGCGAGCTCGGTGATTTTGTCGCCAGGTTTAAGGCCGGCAATTTCCGCTGGAGACTTTGGTAATACTTGCGTGATGGTGAGTTCAGGATTTTTAACACGAGACGCGTAGGCAGAATCATCAACCGAATATGGCATGCCCGCCATAAAACCAAAACTGAGGATGACCCATGCAAAGAGAAAATTGAATACAATTCCAGCCACAATCACCCACGCTTGAATATACCGAGGCTTGTTCACCATGCTCCGTGCAGAATCCTTGCTGTCCGCTGATTCAAGTCCCGGATTTTCGCCAAAAATCTTCACAAAGCCACCGAGCGGAAAGAGGTTGAGGGAGTATTTAGTTTCTCCGATCGTTTTAGAAAAAAGACGTGGAGGAAAACCAATACCAAATTCATCAACACGAATACCAGATCGTTTTGCAGCAATAAAATGCCCGAGCTCGTGCACGAGAACAAGCGTTCCAAGGATGACAATAAATAAAATAATACTCACAATATTACTCGCCTAAAATTTCCTTTTCTTTTTTGCCACCAATAAGTTCAACGGAGTTGTTTGCTTCGTCGACATACTTTTGCAATTCCTCAAGCGCTAGGGTTTTTTCGTCCTCGCTTATTTCTCCATCACGCTGCTTTGCAATGATGTCATTTTTAGTTTTTTCTCGCTCGCCTTTTATTTCGATGCGTGAGTCCTCCATTTTCTCGCGAACGATCTTTGTAAACGAAACACGTCGTTCTGTCGTTAATTCTGGGAAAAATACACGGAGGCCACCCTCGTCGGTTGCAACAGATACGCCGAGGCTTGCTGCATTGATAGCTTTTTCAATCTCCTTACTGTTCCCTTTTTCCCATGGAACGATACGTATAGTGCGGGCGTCTTCGTTTGCTACCGTCGCAACGTGTGGAATAGCGAGCCGTGTACCGTACGACTCAATAAAAATTCCATCGAGGATTGCTGTGCTTGCGCGACCGGTGTGAATCGCCGAAAGTTCCTTTTTTAGATATTCAGTAATATCTCCTGTTCGCTTTTTAAATGCAGAAAAATCGTATGACATATGAAGCCATGATATCAAAATAGCCCTGGATAGGCAAAACCCCTGCACCCACTTTGCCATTAAGAATGATTGCGTAAACATTTTAGACTAATTTAGTTTAAGTGTATGCATGCGAATTCAAATACTCGAGAAACTATGAAATGATGGCAAAGTAGGTGCGGGGGCAAAAAGAAAACCACCGGAGCACTTGCGTGTTCCGGTGGGAAGTGGGCGTTGGCGGCGATCTAGGTAGCTAGTCGCGGCCGTGGCCGATGTCGAAGGAAGCGATGATGCTTTCCTCGGGACGGTCACGCGCTCGATTCGTGTCGGCGGCTGGGGTCATGTGCCCTCCAGGGGGGGTCGGCGTCTGTCTCTTGGACAGGCCCGATGGTTGCGGGATGTGGGCTCAGCGCGAATGCACCTGCCCTAGGCGCTGACCAAGGCCTTTGCTTGGCGCGGCCATCTCTGGCTTGCCTAGCCGTAGTCAACCTTCGGCACGTCGTTTGCCCTCCTTGGGCAGATGAAGTCGGCGGATGGGGGCGTCTCTCCTCTTCAGGGAGCGGCCGTTTGCCGACGGGGTGAAAGGAACTGGTACCAGCCTCATTGAGGTCTAGTCCGTAGCTACCCAATACTATACACAATCTGAGATTTTTGTCAATAGTCCATCAAACAATCATAGCTATATGTTCCAGAAGCATCTTGGGTGACGCTCCTCTCGTGGCAAGATACAGCTTTACTTGGTAGATCTCGCTAAACACCTTCCCTGCCTCAGTATCTGGTTTGTTTTTAAAGCGCGCATAGAGTTTTTTTTCAATATGATCGAGCATACGTCTGAAAAGCTCACGATCTTTTTTTTCAACAAGTCTTTTTATAAGCACAAAACGATTCTCTAGGTTTGCTTCTAAAAATTTAGTTGCGAGATCTTTCGCTTCTTCATCTGGCGTGTTTTCGTCAGCGGCCACCACCAGAACACGCGATCGCAATGTTGGCAGCAAAATTTCAGCACGCGGAAGAATAATAAAAAAGTGTGTGCCCTCCGTCGGATCCTCAAGTGTTTTCAAGAGTGCATTCTGCGCCTCAAGAGGAAATGTAATTGCGCCTATTATATAAATCTTTTTCCCCCCACCCCACGCCGAACGTTTTTCAATGTCTTTCAGCGCGCGCGCTTCATCAATACTAAACGACTCGTGTCGAGTAATACTGAAATCAGGATTTCCTTTTGCGGTTATTCCCAAGTGACGTTCGATGGTCGGGACAAGCACGCGAACAACATCCTCATGCAGTCCTTCGATAACATATGCATGATGGAGATATCCTGTTTTTTTGTAGTGTTCAAAAATGTTGTCCATGATTGATTCTGTCGGATACCCGACTCCCAAGCACAACTATTTTTTCGCTAAAATACTTTTCTTGTACGTCTCGAGGTGGTCAAGCGCAATACCGGTTCCTTTCACCACACAGTATAGCGCGTCGTCTGCAAGAATAGCTTTTACTCCTGTTCGACGCTCTACGAGCTCGGGGAAATTGCGAAGTTGAGACGAGCCGCCGGTCATAATAATGCCTTGATCAATAATGTCTGAAGCAAGCTCAGGAGGGGTTTCCTGGAGAACGTCCTTGATCGCGCGAACGATATCGCGAAGCTCTTTATCAATAGCCTTAACTATTTCATTGGTGGTTACCTGTGCAGTACGAGGCAGACCAGTGACATGATCACGTCCTTTGATGGTGAGGAAAAGTTCGTCGTCCATGGCGACAGCAGAACCGATGCGAATTTTGATTTCCTCTGCAGTGCGGTCACCGATAGCGAGATTGAATGTTTTCTTTATGTGGTCGGCGATAGCGTGATCAATTTTGTTACCCGCGCACTTTACGGATGTTGACGCAACAATACCACCGAGAGAGATCACTGCAACATCTGTGGTGCCTCCTCCAATATCAACCACCATGTGCCCGCATGCTTCATAAATAGGGATTCCTGCGCCGATTGCCGCGAGAATTGGCTCTTTGACCACGTACGCGCTTTTTGCGCCAGCCTTGATCGTTGCTTCGATGACCGCACGACGTTCAGTTGAAGAGACTCCTGCTGGAACCGAGACCATCACTTCTGGCTTCAAAAGGTTCCATTTACCGAGTGCTTTGTTCATATAGTAATGAAGCATCGCCTCTGTCACGCGATAATCAGCAATGACGCCATCTTTCATTGGTCGATATGCAATGATGGTGTCAGGGGTGCGGCCGATCATCTGCTTTGCCTCGAGGCCTACCGCCATGATGCGATTGTCTTGCTGATTTACCGCAACTACAGATGGTTCGTTGAGAACCACTCCTTTGCCAGGAATAAACACGAGCGTGTTTGCGGTGCCGAGATCTATACCAATTTTTGTTGAAAACAATGACATAAAATTATTCCGTGAGTCCCCGTGTTTAAAATTCAGACTGATCTATGCGCTTTATGTCAACACCAATAGCTCTCAAGCGATTGTCGACATCTTCATACCCACGGTCAATCGTAGTGTCCACATTATGGATGACCGACTCCCCTTTTGCAACTATCGCTGCGATCACGAATGCGAGGCCTGCCCGTAGGTCCGGACTCGTGAGTTTCCTTCCGCGTAACTCTGACTTTCCGCGAACAAGTACACGATGTGGGTCCATCATGGTGATCTGTGCGCCCATTGCTGCAAGTGCTTCGGTGAAGTTGAGGCGTCCTTCAAAAATTGTTTCAAACACCTTACTCTCTCCGTCTGCTTGGGTCAGAAAAACGGTCATCGGCGCCTGAAGATCGGTTGGGAAACCAGGATACTCGTGAGTTTTAATATCGATAGGCTTTATTGTTGCAGGCGCGCGAACAATAATTTCTGTTTTTTTGGTTTCAACATCTACGCCTGCAGTGCGAAGCGATTCGATAACTGCTTCAAGGTGAATCGGGTTGCAGTTGGTGATGCGAAGCTCTTTTGCGGCAAGCGCGCCCAGAATAAGAAAACTTCCCGCATCGATACGATCGGGCATTGTTTTGTAGGGATGTCCTTTTCCAACCAAGAGCTTGCCACCCTTGATCGTAATTGTCGGCGTTCCAGCACCAGTTATTTTTGCTCCGCACTTTATCAAGAACTGCGCAAGGTCAACAATCTCTGGCTCCATCGCAGCATTTTTGATCACCGTTGTGCCCTTTGCGCAAACCGCTGCCATCATAAATGTTTCGGTCACTGTCACGCTCTGGTTCTTTAGAAAGAACTCCGTGCCTTTCAAACCATTCTTGGCAACGACTGTATATTTGTTGTCTTTGAGAGCGACCTTCGCGCCCATTTTCTCAAAGCCCTCCATAAAAAGATCGACTGGCCGTGAACCGATAAGACAACCACCTGGATGAGGAAACGAGACTTCACCAAAACGGGCAAGTATAGGACCAGTAAAAACAATCGAGGCGCGCATGCGCTTTGCGATCTCAAAGGGAAGCTCTGTTGCCAAATTTCTCGGCACCACAACAGAATACGAACCCGCTTTGCGATGCTCTACCTCGGCACCCATCCCTTTCAAAAGTTCAAACATACGAAACACATCATCGATCTCCGGAATATTTTCAAGGGTGACCTTATCCCCGAACAACACCGTTGCTGCAATCGCTTTGAGTGCTGCATTTTTTGCGCCTGTGATCTTAACTTCGCCACGCAATTTCCGCTCACCTCCAAAACCGTTGATGATAAATGTGTTTCCCATAAAAATATATTGCGTATACTACTACGCACTCTATCGTTTGGCCAAATGAAAATGATGTGTGGTAATATCATTATTTGACAGTTTGTTGAAAAGTGACATCATTGACTCGGAAAGGAGCATCTCGTGAGGGCATCGAAACTTAAAGAGGGCGATTTATTTGTTTGTCTCGAAAGAGAACCATGCATTCGTTGGGGCACAGTCCTCGCTGTGAAAACCGTGGGCGGAAAAAACGTAATTGCCTATCAGACTTCTAATGCGCAAATAAGAATTTTACCCTTTAACAACAAGGTAATGAAGCTCATTTCGTGATCAATACCCCACCAATTTTGGTGGGGTTTTGTTTTGAGGTACTATACAGATATGCAGATCGTCACCGTAGCCCCCATCGTACGCGGTGTACTCAAAGAGCGTCTCAGTTACTTTTCGAAGGAACCCTTGGAGGTGGGCATGATCATTGTCGTACCAGTACGAACGCGTGAGATTCCCGCGATTGTGCTTGAGGCGCGCATGGTCAGCGATGAAAAAAGCACAATAAAATCATCAGAATACGCTATCAGAAAAATCACCCGCGCTCACCCGCGTCGCATCTGGACGCGCTCATTTCTTTTGGCTGCACAAAAGACGGCTGATTTTTGCGCACAAAAATTTGGAGAGACACTGCTCTCGTTGACCCCAAAGGCAATTCTCGATGCCCATCTCGAAGGAGACTTGCGGGACCTAAAAACTGACGAACGCGAACGAGAAGGAACGCATACCCGCCTTTTTGCTATTCAGGGAGATACGAAGACTCGTCTTGAGCACTGGGAGCGCCTCGTTCGTGAATCGTTTGCACGCAATGAATCAATTTTTATCTGCCTCCCCACCGAAGACGACGTGACACGAATTGCACAAAAACTAGAACGAGGTATATCCGACTACACATATGCATTGCACAGCGGGCTAACAAAGAAAAAACTCATTGAAAGATGGAACAAGATACTTAAAGAGCAACACCCTATTCTTGTTATCGGAACTGCTCAGTATGTGTCAGTTCCACGCTACTTTAAAACGATCGTGCTCGACGAAGAGCATATACCCACGTGGAAAACTATGACCCGTCCGCTTATCGACCAGCGCATTTTTGTTGAGGAATATGCGCGCGCATGCATGAGCAATCTCATATTTGGCGCACCGCTCCTTCGCGCTGAAACCCACGCGCGTCTGCGAGAAGGCCAGATTGAAGAATTTGGTCGCGTTGCATTGCGCGCATACACTGATATTCAATCTGACGTTGTTGATCCGCGTGCTGAAGAAAAATCGATTTATGATGAAACGGGAAAGCATAAGTTTGTTGTATTAAGCACACCACTACGTGAGGTCATAAGCAATGCGACGAGCAACAATAAATCAGTGTTGCTCGTCGTAGCGAGAAAGGGTCTTTCACCAATAACATCATGCGGAGACTGCGGCGCGCTCGTACGCTGTCCCGAATGCGATACCCCACTAGTAATCCACAAAAGCAAAGTCAATTCGGATAGCCACGTTTTTGTTTGCCATAGTTGCGGTTTCATGCGCAAACCAGAAGACAACGTTCATGAGACGTGTCCTCAATGCGGCGGATGGAAGCTTGAAGGTGTCGGGGTTGGCGTTGATCGAGTAGAAGATGAGATAAGAAAATCGTTTCCATCGGTGCATATTTTCATTATTGATGGCGATCGCGCTCGAACGCGCGCGCAAGCAAAAAAGATCGTTGCGCAATTTGAAAAAACTCCCGGAAGTGTTCTGGTCGCAACACCGATAGCCATCCCTCTTTTGAACACAGTCTCGCACACTGCTATCGTTTCGATCGACTCATTGTTTGCAATACCTGACATTCGCATGCCAGAACGCATTTTCGGCCTTGTCCTTGCGCTGCGAGAAAAAACGACCGAGCAACTACTCATTCAAACACGAGCAGACGATACAACACTTTTTACCCAAGCCCTCACTGGAGACCTCGCGCAATTTATGGAAAACGAATTATACCTGCGAAAATCGTTTTCGTACCCGCCATTTGGCACAATCATCAAAATTACCCTGCGCGGAAAGCGAGATGAAGTAGCGGGCGATATTGAACGCCTAAGAAATTTTTTAAACGTGTACGACCCCATCATTTCAGGAGCGATGGCCAAGGAGCCCAAAAACATGTTTCGAATGCATGTACTGTTAAAACTCGCTGAACATGCATGGCCTAGCACTGAACTACTAAACAAACTGCGTGCGCTTCCACCACAGATGGTGATTGAGGTGAACCCCAATAGCCTTTTGTAAAGCTTTATTTCTGAGGTGAAATAGGGTATGCTTTTAAAAATGGCAGCAATTCTCCAAAGAGAGGCTCCCGTGCTTCGCGGGAAAGCAGAGCCGGTAAATCCAAAAGATTTCGGTTCCCCTCGCCTAAAAAAAATCATTGTCCAGATGGTTGCAGCCCTCGACAAAGAAGAGGACGGTATTGCTATTGCGGCACCACAGATCGGAGTTCCGCTCCGCATTTTTGTTGTTTCTCATCGCGCGTTTGAATTTGCCGCGCAAGAAGAAGGCCAATCACTCGAAGAACTTCATCAAAATGAGGTTGCTTTAGCTACGGACGCTAAAAACGCAAAGCCAAAATTTACAAACCTCGTTTTTATTAATCCGGTCATTACAAAACTATCTCGCAAAAAGCACTGGGCACCCGAAGGATGTTTATCAGTACGTTGGCTTTATGGCGAAGTGGCACGCGCAGAAAAAGCGACAGTGCGCGGTTTTGATGAGCATGGAAAATCATTCACACGCGGCGGAAGCGGCCTCATCGCACAAGTTTTCCAGCACGAAACAGACCACCTCGATGGCGTTCTCTTTATCGATAAAGCGCGTAATGTAGAAAAAATCACACAGCAAGAACAACGAATACGCGAACAGCATACACATAAAAAGAGTTCCACCATTCGCTCATAACACATTTAATATGGTTGAAACAAATCTTCGAATCGCATTTTGGGGCACTTCTTCATTTTCAGTATATGTTCTGGAGGCACTTGCACTCCAGGGAATAAAGCCCGCGCTCATCATCACTGCCCCGCCAAAACCAAAAGGACGCGGTTTAGAGCTGAGCCCAAGTGATGCAAAGCAATGGGCAGACATTCATCACATCCCCACCTTGGAGCCCTCTGAAATCAAGTCGGAGGAATTTTTGCGTACTCTGGGGCGCGATTGGGATCTTTTTGTTATTGCATCGTACGGGAAAATCGTGCCACGAACCATTTTAGATCTACCAAAACACGGAACTCTTAACGTTCACCCATCGCTCTTGCCAAAGTTCAGAGGACCAACGCCGCTACAATCTTCAATCCTTGAAAAAGCTCCGGTGGGCGAACCACACGAGATAGGCGTAACCGTTATGCTCATTGACGAACAGGTGGATCATGGACCAATTGTTGCCACAAAAAAAATTACCGTCGAGAACTGGCCACTAAAAGATACTGAACTCGAACAAACGCTTGGAATGCTTGGGGGTAAACTCCTTGCAGAAACCATCCCCCACTGGGTTGCTGGCGACATTACGCCAACTGAACAAAATCATGCGCTTGCAACCTATACAAAAAAAATCGTAAAGGCTGATGCCCTTGTTCGACTCAACGACGATGCTGCGGATACTCTTCGTAAAATTCGCGCATTTAATATTTGGCCGCGCGCATACTTTATGTCACACCGAGGCGGTCGAGAGATTCGAGTAGTGATTACTGAGGCACACATTGAAAATGATGCATTAAAGATCGATCGTGTTATCCCAGAAGGTAAGCGTGAGATGTCGTACACCGAATTTCTCCACGGGCAAAAGTAAAGAAAAAGGCCTCGTGGTACTCACGAGGCCTTTTGTATTAAGCCCCAAAAAATTTACTGACAATGGGAAACATGTATCTAAAGAATAGATAGAGTGCAACCCCCTGGATAGTAAAGAACGAAAAAGTCTTCTCGAACTTCATCTTCAACTCTTTCGCAACAACTGAGGCAAATAATGCAATACCAAGGATCGCTCCGGATAAGACCAGTGCAGTAAAAAAGCTACTTATGAACCTCCACTCGGGGGTGCCTACGCCCTCTGGTCGCATAATAGCAACCCCAAGCGAGATGCCTGTTACAGCAGCACCTGCAGTAAACAAGGTAGCAAGACACATATGCGTCCATACATTTGCCAGCTTTTCGCCGCGAGAGAAGATGATGCCTAGCGCCATCAAGAGACCGATAAAAATGTTTGATACCACTCCCCACTCTCCCATTCCAAGAATTATTGAAACTATGCACAGGAGTGCAATTGATAATGTCGAGTGAACAAACCACGGGCCCAACTTGGTCATATTTCCTCCATAAAAGAACAGGGTGATTAAAAATAATTCCTATGGTCTGATAAAGAGCGTATACGGTTGCATATACTTTGTCAAAACAAAAGAGCGGCCCTCGAGCCGCTCTTTTGTTTTCGCTATTTTATTTCAACCTTCTCCAAAACAACATCAGTCACCGGTCTATCGCTTGCTCCAGTTGGTGTGTTCGCAATAGCATCCACAACATCTTGCCCAGAAGTAACTCTCCCGAAGATCGTGTAGCTTGGTGGCAATGGGTTGTCTTCATGCATTATGAAAAACTGACTGCCGTTGGTGTTTGGCCCCGAGTTTGCCATTGCGAGAACGCCGCGCTTGTAGCCAGTTTTATAGAGCTGAGACGATGGATCGATCTCGTCAGCAAATTTGTAACCCGGGCCTCCAGTTCCCCAGAGCGCCTGCTTTGCGAGATCTTTTGATTGTGGATCGCCACCTTGAATCATAAAACCTTTGATAACACGATGGAAACGAGTGCCATTGTAAAATGCTGAGTTTGCGAGTTTTATAAAGTTCTCAACCGTTTTTGGAGCCTGGTCAGCATAGAGCTCAAGAGTGATAGCGCCCATGCTTGTAGTGAGTACTGCCGTGGTCATTTTTTTTGTTGAAGATGAATTTGAATTCGACGTATTATTATTTGTTTGTTCAACAGTTGTCTCTGTTTGGTTTGCTGGAGTTGACTGTGGAGTACTTTGACGCGCGCTAATCCAGACGATGAACCCCACCAGTGCAACCGCAAGCAGAATAAGAATATAGTTTGTTGCTTTCATAGATCTACTTATTTCTTCCAAATCGAAGTAAATTTTTGATTGCGCCCGCGCCGCGACGAAGCAAGGTACGCGCTTTGTCTTTGTATGAAGTCAGCTCCCGTACCAGTTCATCCCTCATGTCATCTATTGCGGCATAGAGATCTGATCCTTCTGATACAGCGCGAAAATATTTACCGCGAACACGAAGATTTGTCTCGGCACGAAACACTTCACCAGAATGATGATGATTCGTTGTTTTTGCGAGCTCAACCTCTACTAACGGTTCTTCATTTTTGTGCGAAATTGCAAACTTTTCCACACTCTCGAGTTTTTCCTCGACATAATTCGAGATGGCACTCGTAAGTTCCATGTTCGTCGTTTTTATTTTTATTCGCATAAGCCAATTATAACACTCACCCCGAGCCACAACAAAACCCTATTTTTTGTCAGGAATACTGAGTATTTTGCTTGGTGAGTGATGACCAGAAATAATCCGAATTTGCTTGGGTAAAATGCCAAAGTGCCCAGCAACGAGCTTCAGAACTCGTTTGTTGGCCAAGTTTTGCTCGGCAGGCTCTTTGACCGAAACCAGAAAAGAGTCCTTCTGGGACTTTTTAAATAACTCTTTTTTTGCCGAGGCGGAAACACTTACACGAATGTACATGAGGGTATTGTACTATAAAAAAATCTGGCAGCGGAAATGAACAAATAAGTTCTACCGACCGATCAATTTCTGAGTTCATCGATAACAGCCATCTCCCCGTGCTCCATGAAGCACCGACCGATCAACGGTTGCGAAATAGTCGTGGCAAACGTCGACGATAGAAGATCCATTCGATTGCATTGTTTTCCTTTGCAACTTCGCATACTATTATGTGTATATACATAGTCTTTAAATTTATGCCAGAAACAAACCCACAAACAATTCAAAGGTACGCAGACCTTGTTGATAGTTTACCCATTGGTGTTTATGTAAATACGCCCGGAGAAGAGGGGCATTTCCTTGAAGCAAATGCGGCTATGGTCAAAATGTTTGAAGCGGACTCAAAGGAAAACTTTCTAAGGCATAGTGTTGTTGATTTATATCAAATCCCAGAAGATCGAAAAAGGTTTAGCGACAAAATGATCAAGCAGGGGTTTGTAACTGGCGAAGAGCTGATATTGAAAACACTAAAAGGGAGACCCATTTGGGGATCTGTGACTGCGGTCAAGAAAACCGACGAAAAGGGAAATATCTATTTTGATGGTACCATTGAAGACATTACTGAGCGGAAGAAGATCGAAGAGGATCTTAAAATTAAAATTCGTGAGGTTGAAAAATTAAATAACTTTATGGTTGGCAGAGAGCTGAAGATGGCTGAGCTCAAAGAAAAGATCGAAAAATGTAAAACATGCTCGGAACATATTAAAGAGAACTAAGCAGTAAGAATTTCTCCCTCGACTCTCGCCTCGCAAATTCGTTCAATAGCAAGCGGTAGGATTCTGCCGAGTGCTCTCTCGTCGTCGTCACTCCTCGATCCGCTCGGCCCTGTTCGCGCGACTCATTTTGCTAAATGGGTACTCGCACTCACTTTCGAATCCTACCGCCGGTAAAAATATAAAAACCTGGGGATGTGCCCCAGGTTTTTATATTTTGCTCCGGCGGTAGGATTCGAACCTACGACCAATGCGTTAACAGCGCACTGCTCTACCACTGAGCTACACCGGAATACGAAAGCTAGTCTACCAGATATGATTTAAATTGTAAAACAACCACCACAGCCTTGACATAACACCGAATAAATAGGAGGATAGCGCCAGACGTTCCCCTTGTCTAAAAGGAGTCATACATGATCAACTTGATCAGCCTTACCGGCCCATCTGGCGCGGGAAAGACCACGATTGCAGGAGAGATTCTCTCACAAAGACGTTCTGCTCGAATGATTTCAAGTTATACCACGAGAGAGCGACGGCACAACGACCTGCCTGGCGAATACTGCTACGTCTCACAGGCGGAGTTCCAGGCAATGGTCAACAGGAAAATGTTTCTTTGGACCGCCGAACATGGTGGAACAAACTACGGAACATCGGCCGCATCGATCGAAGACGTGTTTTCGATCCAGGGCTCGATGGGCATAATGATTCTGGTTCCCAGCGTCATTCCCTTGCTCGTCAGGTTCCTGCGTGAGCGCGGCCTGCTCGCCTCATACCAGCCGTTCTTTATCGAACCGCCTTCGCGAGAAGAGCTCGAGCGACGACTACGGTTGCGCGGCGACAAAGACGAAGATATTAAACTACGCCTCACACAAGCCAAACACTGGCTCATGGAGGCCCGTCTCTCGGAAATCGAATATACATTCGTCAAGAACGATGATGTCGCCGAGGCAGCTGCCAATGAAATTCTTGCAGCCATCCGTCGTTAACACAATGCCCAAAGCCCCGCTTATGTGGGGCTTTTTTATAGAATGCAGAATTACGTTATAATCATAGTCATGAAACTCACTGTCATTTTAGGCCCGATGAAAAGCGGCAAATCATTTGATCTCATTAGTTTTTTCTCCCCTCTTAAATATTCAAATACCAAATACGCGCTGTATCAACCAAAAAGAAATGTTCGCGACGAAGGAATAGAGTCACGAAGCGGACTTTTTTTGGATGCTGAAAAAGTTGAATCGCTCGCACACATTGGAGATAGCGACTTCTCAGTGGTCGGCATCGATGAAATCCACATGTTTGACCCAAAAGAAGTCGCGCACATTGAGCAGGCACTCGCGAACGGGAAAGAGGTTGTTGTCTCTGGGCTTGATATGGACTATAAAGGCGAGATGTTCACCACTGTTCGCAGGCTACTTGAACTTGGCCCAACTGAAGTTCGATATAAAAGAGCAGTATGCAATGACTGCAAAAAGATCTCAGCAACACACACCCAAGTGTATGACAAAGGCGTTCCCGTCACCGAAGGTATGCCACCTGTGATTCCAGACGATGGGACATTCGGGTACGAGCCAGTTTGCCGATCTTGTTTTGTTAAAACAGCACGATAAGATTGCGTGATTGCAAAAAGATAGAAAAGGGTTACTATTTCCCTAGAAACTGTCCCCCAACAAGCACTCACACAGGAGGCGCCATGCGCTATTTAGTTGCTTTTGTTGTCATCCTTGCTACGCTCGGCCTTAGCGCAAATGGTAAGCAAGCAATACCTCTCGACAAACTTCTTGCAAGGAACGTCGCAGTCGAGACGGGTGAGGGCCATGGAACAGGTGTCATTGTGTCCTCAGGCTTTGTCTTGACGAACTTCCATGTGCTTCATGCTGGCTCAGAAGTGAAGATTAACGGTAAGCTCGCACGTGTCGTGAAGGTTGACCCTAAAAATGATCTTGCACTCCTTGCAACAGACACGCCACCTCTTTCGGCATTACAGGTTGCACAGAGTATAACCCTCGATCAAGAAATCGTGTGTACAGGAAATCCACTCGAACACAAAGGAATGGTTTCCCGTGGCCGAATTGTAGCCATTGAAAATAACTCCGCATATACAGATGCACATCTTTTCTTTGGTAACTCAGGAGGTGGCGCATACAACACAAGCGGCGAGCTCGTAGGCATTGTGCGCGGCATCGAGGGAAAATCTGGCGATGGATTTCCCTACGGCATCATCATCCCTGCGAATGTAGTGAGGACATTCCTCGAATTGAGGAGGCCGAAGGACATTAGTACAAAAGTAAGCAGACCAGACAGTTTAAAGTAAATATACTAAAGCGCTCCACCTCAAATGGAGTGCTTTTTTATTTACTGTTATTGCAAGGAATCAACGGTGGTATAATGAATGCATTATGAATAATATAAATATTTTGTATCTGTTTGGCGGAATTGGGATCCTGGATACGTTGTACTTAATTTATCACAAGATCATGGGTACTGATGTCGCTTGTCCTTTCTTTCCAAAAGAGTGGTGTCACACCGTTCAGCATAGTCCACAAAGCAAAACGTTTGGAATTCCAAACTCATACGCAGGATTTACAATGTATGCAGCGATCCTTGTTATGACTTATTTGTTCTCAATAGGAATGATTCCTTTCTGGCCGATTCAAGCAGTGGTGACATTTGGCTTTTTGTTTTCTGCATATTTCTTGTATGTTCAGGGTTTTGTATTGAACGCATTCTGCACGTGGTGCGTAGTTTCAGCAATTAATTTCACAGTAATGTTTTGGGCAGTTTGGTTTTAATTAACACGAATATAACATGACCATTTTTAAAGATTGGACATTCAAGTGGTGGCAAGCGGCACTTCTCAAGATCTGTTTGCTTTCTGCGGGTATACTTTTGGGAACTTACTTTTACAATTATCTCATAGAGCTTACTTGGCTTTGGTGGACACTATTTGCGCTTACTGGTGTTTATTTGTTTTCTTGGTTTTTTAAACAAAATTAATCTCTACTAATAAATAGTTCCTGGGCCGAGGGTTACTCGACACGCTTTTGTTATTGTGATAACTTATCCACGGAAGTTCCCCTATCACACATCTTAATAAGGAGTTTTGTGCCCACCATAGATCTTCAGGGTGCGCTCACCGAGATTCGCTCGGTCAGTAAAAAACGCAGCGAGACACAAGGCCTCATTCGAGAAAGTGAAACCGCTCTCGGAGGCAGTATCAAGGTCATCGCCGACACGTGTAGGCCGCACTGCGCCAAAGCGGCTGAAAAATACAATGAATCTGCTTACCTGCGGATCATGACGGACAAAATTCGCCTTTCCCTCGACCCCAAGGACAACCTCATTTTTATGAAGGTTCGTCTTGTCGACGCCAAAGGAAATGAGCCAGACGAAATGCTGGACGAAAACGACACGAATCAAATATTTACTGCGATCCGCCAGCACCTCAACAGGAGGTTCCGCGAGGCCGGCATCCCCCTTCGACTCGGCGGCGTGTGCGTACCCAGCTTCTATCTCATTAAATAAGCCCGAAAACCAAAGCCCCCAGATAACGGGGCTTTTTAATTAATTTGAAAGTGATTTTGTTCCTTCTTTGCGTATCATTCCTGAAAGCGGAACGGTGGCAAAAAAGATGGTATCTTGTCCTGGCTTCGAGGAGAAACCGACTCTGCCTCCCGCATTTTCTAGAATTTGCTTAACGATATAGAGACCAAGTCCCGTTCCGCCCGGATCCTGCTCAGGAGCATTACTTGCTCGGAACATTTTTCCAAAGATTTTTTCCTGATCTGCTTCAGGGATAGGCGCACCATCGTTCGCAACACTGAAAACAATGTCGCTTCCTTCAACCTTGAGGGAAACGGTTATTTTACCGTGTTCGTGCGTGTACTTGATCGCGTTTGAAATAAAATTCTGGAAGACGATACGAAGCAGCTTCGCATCAGCGGAAACTTGTGGCAAGTTTCCCTGAAAGTTCTTCGTGAGAGTATGCCCGCGTTTTTCGACATAGGGGCCCATCTCAAGCAAAACCTCATCACATACTTTTGTAAAATCTATTGGTGCAGGATCGATCAAAAACACTCCTTGCTCGATACGTGAGATGTTGAGCAGGTTACTAATAAGCTCGTCAATACGGGTGTTCATTGTTAAAATACCACGCATCACCTCAAGTTGTTTTGGCGACAGTTGTCCATATTTCCCAGCAAGCAACGTTTCGATATTCCATCGTGTTGCAGTGATCGGCGTCTTGAGTTGATGCGAAGCAAAGGAAACAAATTCTGACTTTTCTTGGTCAATCGTCTTTTCCTTGGTAATGTCCCGAGCGACGCCGACAACGCGCATAATATGCTTGTGCTCATCAAGTGCTTTGTCTGCCTGCGCATGAACGATCAAAGTTTTACCGCCCGGTTGCAACACGCGGAAGTCTAAACTGAAGGCAGATTTTCCCCCAAGAAATAATTTGAAAGTATCCATCACTTTCTGACGGTCCTCAGGGTGAATGTGGTCTATCCACACATGCCAATTCTCATAGAGCGCTGAGCGAGGGACGCCCCACACCTGCTCAAATGCAGGACTTGCGTAAACCACCTTTTCTTTCGGATCGAACTCGATGATCCAATATACTTCAGGAATTTTTTCAGTTAGTTGAACAAATCGCTCCTCATTCTCGTTTGCCTTTTGCTCTGACTTTCGAACCTCAGTAATATCTTCCTCAGATCCAATGAAGCCAACGACTTCTTGATTTTCATTTTTTATTGGTGAAATATGCGCTGCTGCAATGTAGATCTCTCCGTTTTTTCTCCTATTAACGATTTCTCCACTAAATATTTCCCCACGGAGCTTGGTCTCCCAGAGTGTTTTATAAAACTCCTTCGGCATGAGCCCACCCCACAATCGTGGTGTGTTACCAAGCATTTCCTCAAGTGTATAGCCAGTAATATCTTGCGCTGCTTTATTTGCAAAAACTATTCGCCCACGGATATCGGTCACTACCGTATGAGTTGCCGTCGCATTTACGAGTTCGTATGTCAGCATCATGTGCTGACGAGAAAGCAGTGATTCGCTCGGCTCGATCTTTGGTTTCCCTTCTGAAAAAAGCTGTATGAGTTCTACGTCGATAGAGGTGCTGGGATAAATATGCTCAAAATGAAATTGATATTCAAAAACACCTCTTGTTTTTAGCGTGGTGTGTACCAGATCCACAAAGCCCTGTGGGCCTGATACGTACACCAGGGCATGACCGAGCCCAACAAAGTCTTCAATGTCGCCATACTCAAATGTCTTTGAGAGAGTTTTTGTTTTTATCGATGGTGAATCATTGTAATTCCTTAGTTCTTCGCCGTAGAACAAACGATCGTCAGATTTATTGAGCACAAACAAAGAGATATTTCTGTGTATTTTTTCTCGCGCCGCATACCTCACCAGACTTAAAAAGGGCGCTACACCAACTCCTCCACCAATGAGTATAAGCGGAACCTCCGGGTCATCAGGGAAGCAAAAAGCGTCACCAAATGGACCAATAACGTTGAATTCGTCGCCAGCAACAGCAGACCGCAGCGACTGATTGTATCCAGACGGAGAGCTGCGGAAAACAATAGTGATGCTATTCGTTGCATCAGGGATGCTCGTTATCGAAAATGCTCGTCTATTGCCATGAATATCAGGTACGATCAGATGTGGGATCTCTACCCACACATACTGCCCCGGTCGATAATCCATTTTATACTCAAGCTCAAAAACCAATTCATGGGTATCGCTCGCAATCTCCTTTTTTGAAACAAGTTTTGCAAGATGCGTGCGATTTTGTATTTTCTCAATCAGCTCCATTTTGAAAGTATAGCAAGAATATTGGTGTTCACAATAAAACTCGTTTTATCTAAGGCGCTTTTTTATCCAACCTGGCGCATGTTTTGAATCCTTAACCCATTTCTTCAATAAATCCTGCACAAGAAGGCGAATGCCGAGAATTTCAAGTCCGATAATGATTGCCCACGATCCAGGAACTAGCGGTATGAGGTGCAGCACAAAACCCAGCAGGATCATGATGACGCCCACCAACTTTCGAATCAGTGTTTTACTTTTTATGTGGAAAATAATCTCTTCCATTTGCTATTTGGGAAGATTCGATTCACCCTCAAATCCTTTTACCCACTCACCGATGTCACCAGTCTTTTTATCATAATGAACTAAAACACTTCTACCCCATGAAGGTGGTGTGCTCATTGGTTCATTTGCCCTTCTTTCTGCGAAAAAATAACCAGCGCGCCCATCGCGGATCTCGATAACTTGTGGAGCAATACGATCACCGAGAAGCATCGCCTTTGTTGGCGTATAGGTTGACCCGCCATTATTGATCACGAGTGCTGCATAGTAGAATGTGCCGCTTCCTCCTGGTTCATTTTGGAGCAGAACCGCAGCATCAGTATCTCCGTCGCCATCAAGATCGCCGTACACGGGATCACCAAATAATCTGAGTTTGTTTTTGATAGCAGAGCCAGGAGCGTATTCCTTTGTCGCAACACCGTCTACAAGTTTGAATGTTTCGCTCCCCACAACATATGACATATTTTTTACATCGAACAATGCTGGCAGCGGTGCTGTGTTGCTGGTACCGCTAGGAGAACGGAAAAACCTGAAACTCCCAAGACCAACGAGTAACAATAGAACAGCCCCTGCAGCGAGTATTTGATTTTTATTCATGTCACTATTATATCATTGATTCCATAACAACATCCTCGGGCAAACTCATCGCCTCAAGTTCTTTTCGTTTTTGGTACAAGAACCAGAACGCGACCAACAAACAAAGAGCGCCAAAATAAAATGGAATTGTATTGTTGCTCTCGTACATAAATCCTGCTAAAACAGGTCCAACCATCATACTCAAGGAAGTAATCGACGACATGATCCCGAGCGCTTCCCCCCGTTGATCTTTTGGAGAAACACCGACCACCTGGCTGGTCATAACTACACGTAAAATTGATTGTCCAAAAGTAGTAAGAAGTAACGCAATACCAACAACGAACAAAATACTTGAACTTAACAAAAAGAAACCAGACGCAAAAATAGCCAGCATGCACAACTCCAATATTGGTTCCTTAAAAAATTTAAGCCACAGGTGTTTCATAGCAAATCCCTGATTCAAAGCGATAACGATCCCCGTCAAACCAAAGATCACTCCTACATTTAGCTCGTTAAAACCAAAAACATCACGGAAATACAGCGAAAACACACTTTGATAATTCGCAATAGCAAGCCCAAAAAGGAACCATGCTAAATAATTTATTCTCAATGATTGATTCTTTATTGCACGCTTAAGCGGCGTAAATGGATTGAGGCTCACCGCGCGAGTGCTCAACATTGTGTTTGTCTCTACGAGAAGAAAGAGTGCAAG
>JAKAMX010000001.1 GCA_021812665.1 bacterium | reverse complement strand
TATGTCAGAACAAACAATAAAATGTGTGGGGATTATTATGGACGGCAATCGTCGTTGGGCGCGTGCACACAATCGTCCCGTTTTTGAAGGACATGCAGAGGGATATAAAAAACTGCAAGAGGCTGTTGGGTGGGCGCGTGATTTGAAAATCCCAAACGTCGTAGTTTATGCGTTCTCGACAGAAAATTGGCAGCGCACCGAAGATGAGGTAGGGTATCTCATGAAATTGTTGCGTTCTGTTCTCGACAACGAGAGCGACAAAATGATCGAGGAGCGCGTACGCGTACGTTTTATTGGTGATCGGGCGAGATTTCCCGAAGACATTCAAAAGGGTATGGAGCGACTCGAGACTGCAACTGAAAAAAGTTTTGACATCACGCTTCATATCGCAATGTCATATGGCGGACGCGCGGAAATTTTATCTGCGGTAAACGCTGCACTTGCCGAAGGTGCCACCAGTATTTCTGAAGAAGAATTTTCAAAGAAACTTTGGTCGCATCCCATGCCTGACCCTGATATTGTCATTCGCCCTGGAGGAGAGAAGAGGCTTTCAAACTTTTTGCCGTGGCAGACAGTGTATAGCGAACTTTTCTTTGTCGACACATGGTGGCCAGATTTTTCTCAAGAGCAATTTATGCAAATTATCGATGATTTTCATGCTCGTGAGCGACGCATGGGCAAATAATTCATGAAAGACAATATTCATATATTGTATGAAGACACCGAAGTGCTGGTCGTCGACAAGCCGGCCGGCCTCGTGGTGCATCCAGACGGCAGAACAAAAGAACCAACACTCGCGGATTGGGTTTTAGAAAAATATCCAGCAGTGCGCGGTGTTGGAGAAACCATTGCGCTTACAAACGGAGAGACAATTGAAAAATGGGGTATTGTGCATCGACTCGACAAAGAAACATCGGGAGTAATTTTAATCGCAAAAACACAAGAGTCATTTTTAAATCTCAAGGCGCAATTTCAGGCACGTACGATTCAAAAAACTTATCGAACGATCGCGCACGGACAATTCAAAGAAAAGAACGGAACGATCAATCGCCCCATCGGACGTTCTGCTAGCGATTTTCGAAAGCGATCAGCTGAATATGGCGCGCGTGGCGATTTACGCGAAGCAGTTACCGACTATCGTGTCATCGGCGAAGGGGAAGTGGCAGGCACCAAACTGTCATATCTCGAAGTAGAGCCGCATACCGGCAGAACTCACCAGATCCGTGTGCACCTCAAAGCCATCAGCCACCCCATCCTTTGCGATAAACTCTACGCCCCCAGGCTCCCTTGCGTGGGCTCGTTCGGTAGGGTGGCTCTCCATGCCTTTTCAGTTGTTTTCAGGCTACAAAATGGCACTACCCAAAGGGTTGAGGCGCCTTTGCCCCTGGATTTCCAGGCGACGCTTGCAGAACTCGGTATCGTATGCTAGAGTGGCGAGTACTTGGTAACAAAGAAATATGGGAACAACAACTATACAAATGAGCCCAGTTGCAATGGCGGAGCGCAAAAATTTGCCAATCCGTGCCGGCGCAACCGTAAAGGTATCTCTCAAAATTGAGGAAAAAGGCAAAACACGTCTTCAGGTTTTTGAAGGTCTTGTTCTTGCGGTAAAAGGCGGCAAAGGAAACAACTCAATGTTCACTGTGCGAAAGGTTGCATCAGGTGTTGGTGTTGAGAAAATTTTCCCCCTCTACTCACCAGCGATCGAAAAGATTGAGGTGGTAAAGCAGTCAGCAGTTCGTCGCTCGAAGCTTTACTTCATCCGTGAAAAAGTTACTCGCGATGTTCGCCGCAAGATGCGTCACACCAAGGGTGGTGTAACCGTAGCCGAGCAGGCAGAGGAAACTCCAGAAGAGGAAACAGCCTAACAAAAACGAAAACCCGCCACTGGCGGGTTTTCTCTTGAAAAAACTATGGTTCTAATGTATGCTCTCGGAGTAATGCGCAGGTGGCGAAATTGGTAGACGCACTACCTTGAGGTGGTAGCGCCCGCAAGGGCATGGAAGTTCAAATCTTCTCCTGCGCACATGACGATAAAAATCTGGACTGCTCCAGATTTTTTCGTACATGTGCGAGGCGCAGTGATGTTTTGCAAGCTTGCAAAACCACGAGCCGGGGTCGCGGAAATTCCGAGCGACGGCGAGGAATTATCTGTGACCACATAATTAGCGAGCTTGCTCGTCATTAACGTACCCGAGACTTAGTAACTCGTGATAATTCTTCTCCCACACAAAAAGGACCAGAAGAATTTCTTCTGGTCCTTTTTGTTATGGTGCTACCTACGCTGCCTGACCATCCTCCTTGCCACCTGGGATGTATTTCTCTTGGACAAGAATTTTTCCCATTTCTTCCTGACTTTTGCCAGCCATCTTTGCTGCAAACTCTGCTCTTCGTTTTGCTTTGTCTTCTGTTGTCTCAACCTTTGGTGCACCCTTTGTTAATTTCTCACGAATTGCCTGCTTTTGTTCCTCTGTCAGCGGTGTCATTTTTTCGAATGGGTTCATGGCGATATGTATAAATTATTTACCTGATTTCTTAATGGTACCGTGTGACCCCTTTTTGTCAACGAAACGAATTTTGGGACACACCAGAGCAAGGCAGGGAACCATTGTCAATCAACATTCTTTCTGTTATATTGGGCGGGCATTCTAGTATGGTGCCTATAGTGTAATGGTTAGCACTAGAGTTTGTGGAACTCTCAGCCAGGGTTCGAATCCCTGTAGGCACCCCTAAAGGAGTTTAATATAACTTCATTTCCAAGAGTGGTATTTTCTGCGCTTGGTACATTGGTCAATTCTTGATACGAGACGCTTCCTGCGGCCTCTAGCGCTGTTATGATGGGGGATTTAGTAGCTATAGTAATCTGTCGGTTTTCTGCTTCGAATCTTTCCCAGAAAAGTCCAAGGTAAAGGCGCTTGAGTTCAGGGTCTGCTTTTTCGTATGCTTGCCCGATATCTCGAACCATCAGAAGAACTTTTTGGATGACGTCCACTTTTATGTTTTTCGTTCGGTCGAGTTTGTTGATCTGTTCCTCAAGGTTTTCGATCTGCTCTCGGTAGCGCTTTTTTGCGCGGTCGAACCCATCGTCATCGAGGACACCATCGATAAGTTTTTCCTCTGCGGCCTCAAGTTTCTTTTCGAGCGTTAGCTTTTGTTGAACAAGGCGACTCTTTGTTCCAGTAACTGCATTCTTTTTTGATTCATATATAAAGCGAAGCCTACCTTCGATTTTCTTTATGAATGCTTCTGAAAATTGGATCTCGTCAAAGTGGTCTCGAACTTGCTTCTCCAAGTCATCAACTTCCACATAGCGATCGGCGCAGGTGATGGTGCTATTCGGAATCTTGTTGCCGTAGTGGTTGCAGTGATAGTAACTCTTGTTTTTCTTTGGGTGGTGTTCGGCGGTGTAGCGGTATCCACAACGCCCGCACCATACATACCCACGAAGAATGAAGTTAAACTTTCTTCTGCGACATCGCCCGCCTTGATTATTTGCCATAACTAGTTGGCACCTGTCGAAAGTTTCCTTGTCGATGATCGGTGTGTGTTTGCCTGTATTCGACATTTTGCGCCACCGCATTTCTCCATAGTAAAAATGGTTTTTTAGCATATCGACCATTTTGCTGTGCTGTAATAGTTTACCTCCGCGCGCAGTAAATCCTTTGCTATATAGTGCATCACGCACCTCAATGATTGAATAGTTTCCAGTCGCATACATTTTGAATGCTTCTTTGATGAGCGGTGCTCGCGTTTCATCAATGACGACGATTCTCTCTTCGTTGTTTTCTTTGTCGCCAACATTTAGGTAGCCAATAGGGGCATGGGTGGGCCACCCACCATCTTTGAACTTTTGCTCCATACTCTTGATCGTTTTGCGTCCCGTGATTTGCGATTGAAATTGCCCGACTCCGGCGATGATGAGGTCCATGAAGTTTCCTTCAGGGGTGTCCTCGATGCCCGATTGAGAAACCGAGACAAGTTGTGCCCCATGCTTTTTCAAGAACGCTTTGATGGTTAGGTGATCGCTTACATTTCGCGTTAGTCGATCTGAATCCTGCACGAAGACAGCCGTGATGTCTTTATCCTCCGAAACACGGACCATCATGTCCTGCAGTCCTGGTCGGTTCATGTTTGTAGCACTTCGTCCCGGGTCTTGGTAGACTCCGTTTTCGGCCAACTTGAAACCACCATCCTCGACGGCTTTTTCACAGAGGTTTAATTGTGTCTTAAGCGAATGTCGGTCTGAGGTTGCTTGTTCCTCGGTGGATACTCGGCAGTAGATAAGTGCTTTGTTCATGGTTTTGTTTAATACATAGAATGCTCGTAATCACGAATATAGCAAGGGGAGGATTACCAAAAACTTTTTCTGTGCTCAATCGGGAGCTCTTCCGAGAGTTCCCTGATCACAAGCTTTAGTTCTTCGAGATGCTTTTCTATTCCGTCGTGAGCTGAGATGAGGGTGTTGTATTGCTCGATGCGAGAGGGGAGATTCTTCTCTTTGGCGTCGCGTAGGTTTCTCTTTTCTTCTGCAATTTCTTGCGCTGCCTGTTTGACGAGCTTGGTCACATAATTTCTTCCAAGTTTGAGGCCTCTCTTTGTGAGCTCTCGGCAAATATAGCTCGAGCTTACCCCGGAATCGTCGAGAATAATTTCCTTTATTTTTTCTTGATGCAGAAGAGATATATCTTTGTTGTATTTCATATACCTTTAAAAATCATCAACTGTATCATTTGTTGCTTTTGGTAGCACTTCATAGTTCGTTTTCTTCTTTGGTCCCGGCAACTCTAGGATACGCTCGGTTGTAATACCGTCTACTTCGCCCCCTAGGAATTCGAAAATATCACAGAGCTCGTCCCGCGTGAGTTTTCTTCCAAGCTGTTCGATTGCTATACGATTGAAAACTGTTGAATCTGTGGTTACAGTGTATTCGTCAAAATATTCTGGTTCCTGTTCAGATAGTTTCTTTTCTAGAAGAAGTGTCATTGAGGTGTTGTTTGAAGCAGCCTCTGTCTTTAACTTTTTATGTGTTTTTGTTGATACGCGCACGTGTTTTGTTTGGTTGTTCATGTTGTTTGTTAATTAATTGACTATAGGACCTTTTCCTCTGCCCCACACCTCCCTCCTTCCTGCTCCCTCAACCGCATTACCACTTACTCTTGTTCCCCTTACTCCCCGGGTGGTACATCATGCGTATATCGGTCACCTTCAGTCGGTCGCCCATAATCTCGAAAGTTTTATTTATAGTCGTCTTTCAGTGCTACAGGTACACCCCGTACGACTGAGCTTTTGCAGCTCTGAGGAATACCAATAAGATTAGTAACCCTCAGAGATACAAATTACTTTTCTGCAGAAAGTTCTGCTTGTGTAATGAGGATATCCAAGAGGCGCTCAATAAAAAGATCAACCTCTTTCTCTGTCGGGTTGTTCTCTGTTGTTTTTTGTGCGTTCTTCTTCCTCATATGCACACTGTATTAAAAAGCATGGCTGCGCGTCAGTTACGCTTTTAAGGAAAATAAAAAGCAAAAACCCCTTTGTTTAAGGGGTTTTCAAAAAAGTTATTAACAGGGGGTAAAGCGGTTACTCGAGGTTAATCTCAAACACAGTATTGTTTATTGAATATCCGCCTGTGTTGTTATGAATAATAATATTGTCTGCTAGCATTAAGCTATCCCGGAAAACTTTATTTATTTCAGTTATTTCGCTAGAAATTCTCGATTCGCTACGCCCAGTTTCTTTTTGGAGTTCTGGCAAACTCACGCGACCCTTTTTTGCTATTAAGAAAAGAAGCGCTTTGCGTTTTTTGCTGATCCCATATTGTTTACCTTTTCCATCGTTCCTGTATATTCCATCTTTGTCGCTTAGTGTGATTGGTATTCTTTTTGCATTTTTGAGTGCAGGAATCTTTTGGTTTATTGAGTTTTCTAGCTCCTCAAATTTTGCAACGTTGATCTTAATTTCTAATCCATCATCAACCGTCATTAAACCACTGCCGTATTCGTGCTTAACAAAAGCTTGCTTCGTGATCTTCTTGATAACCTTAAGTACTCCTTTTTCTTGCAAGGACCATTTTGCGATAGCTTCTTGTTGTGTTATAGGGGGAATATTTGGACCTTCCTCAAATTCAAAATAACCAACCTCGTTTAGTTTTCCGTCAGTTGAATTCTGGCGCCTGATCTCTGTGAGAACCCAGGCAATATCTTGATACATCTTTTCTACTCGTGTCATTTGTTAAAATGTTAACAAAATATTGGTTTTTAAGCTATTTTGAGCTATCATTAGGTTACAACTGAATAGGAAGTCGACCTAACCCTTAGGAGTTCAAATGCTTAAGGTATGGTTGCAAATCGTACAGCATAGAAAACCCGTCATTCAGGGCGTGCTGTACGTTGCATGGGGAAACTCATGCATGGCCGCAAGGCCTCCTGGTGGCGGGCTTTGTGTACCTACCCACCAGGTTTTTACAAGCTGGTTTTTAATTTGTAGGAGCAAAGTAATTTTATGAATCTAAAATCTATCGGGAGTGCTTTGTTGTTGTTCGCGAGCTGGTGTGTATCTATCGTCTCTGGGTTACTTGGCGCTGTTGGGTTCTTTGGAATGCCTGCAATATCGATTTTATTTTTCCCCGTAGCGATTATCTTTTTTCCGCCACTTGCAAAATTTTTAAGAGAGAAATATTCTCAGATTCCTGTTTGGAAAATGCAAAGCGTCGTTACTCTTGCATCGTTCGTTGTGGCCCTTGTAGCTTTTATTGTGAACCCTCCTCAAGTTGAGAATTTTGCAAAAGAACAACTTCCCGGACCATCCACCGTTTCATTACAAAAAGAGACCCCAGAATCAAATGTAAAAAGTAGTGGGAGTGTTTTGAGTGTAAAGGACACACAAGTTGTCACTAGTAATGCGCCCCTTCTTTCAAAAACTGATGCAAGGTTTACCGCACTGGTCCCTTCCTATTCAAGATCTAGTAATTGGAAAACTTGTGTTTCTGGGAAAATAAACAATTTGGATAATGTCCATCTCCTCGCTTTTTATGATTGGACACAAGGTTTGAGCCCCCGCTCAAGTCAGCAGACGATTATTGCATCGATCGCTCAAAAACTTGGTTGCCCACAGCCAACTTTTAGGACAATCCCTGCGCAGACAGAAATTATTAAGTCGTGGAACGGGGCAGGGTCTCAATCTCTCGGTGCTGTAACATTTGATAATTCAATTCCTAAGGCTGAGTGGTTCTTTCGCCTTGAGTGGTCAAACAGCCCTCTTAATGAAAATTTTGGGAAGGGAACAGGTCTTGATGGAGAACAGATTCAGCTTCGCATGGCAAGCTGGGAATATGGCGTTGTTGACTATGACGAGAACGCAACAATCGTAGGAACTCCATATATCATTGGATTCAATACTGCCTCTGGTAATACCCAAGAATCAGGAGAGACGCTTCTTGGTGGGAACATTGTGCTACCTAATCACTTTGACTACCTCCGCGTAAAAGCACCGAGCCAGGCTAAGTGGAAAGCGACAATCGAGAGGATTATTGCGCCGGCACAAGTGGTTGCCGAATAATGGGTATATTGTTTTGCTTGCAGCTGCTTTTATTGGGTGGTATATTATTATTTACCAATATGGTAAATAATAATTTGACCTACAATAGCCAGCTATGCTATCATGAAAATAGATTTCGATAACCAGAAGCATGAAGCTCTGGTTAATAATCATGATGCTCTGCGCAAAAAATATAATAAAAATGGACAAGAATTCGCTGATGATATTCTCGCAACTTTTGAAGTTCTCCGCGCCGCGGATGCCCTCGCAGACGTTCCTCGGAGTTATCGCCCACATCCTCTACAGGGCTCCTATAAAAAATGTTTTGCTGTTGATGTTACCAGCAAGCATAGAGTCATTTTCCGCCCCAACCATGATGGAGACCAAAATTTTCGAATCGATAATTTTAAGACAATCACCTCAATATTAATTTTAGAGATTTTTAAGGATTATCATAAATAAAAATATGGCTTACCAACCAAACAAAGCAATACACCCAGGACACACCATCGCTCGCGCACTAGAAAGAGAGGGGATGACACAGAAAAACCTGAGCGAGCGTACTGGTCTAACAGAAAAGCATTTAAGCCAGATCATAAATGGCGAGGCATCTATCACTGTTGAAACCGCATTGTTGTTTGAGAACGCATTGGGCGGAACTGCTTCGTTCTGGATTAATTTGGAGAAAAATTTTCAGGAGACAAAAGCTCGAATTGAAAAATTTTCTTCTTTGAGAGCAGAGACAGCCCTTTTGTCTAGGTTCCCATATTTAGAGCTCGCGAAGAGAAAGTATGTCGAACAGACAAATATCAGAGAAAAAAGAGTTGAGGAGCTCTGGAAATTTTTTGGAGTTAATTCATTGTCTTTTGTTGCAAATACAGAAGCTGTTGCTTTTAGGAAGAGAACGGTTGCTGGGGTAAGGAGCGAGGGGATTGCTGCATGGTTGAGGTGTGGTGAAATTGAATCAAAGAAAGTAACAATTGAAAAATTCTCAGAGGCCGCTCTCAAGGATTCGCTTAAAAGTTTGCGAGCTCTTACAACAAAAACGGCAGATAAATTTTCTGTTGAGGCGCAACAGATATTAGGAAACGCTGGGGTTTCGTTGGTCTATATTCCTCATTTTACCGAGACAGGAGTGAGCGGTGCTGTGCGTTGGATTGGTGATACTCCTGTAATTCAGCTAAGTTTGTTTGGTGCGTATGCTGACATGTTTTGGTTTAATTTGTTTCACGAAATTGGACACATCCTTCTTCATGGTAAAAAAGAAAGGTTTTTGGAATTTGACGAGAGGCCACTTTCGGATTCTCAAGAGAAAGAAATTGAGGCAGACAATTTTGCAACCAGAGAATTAATTGATCATAAATCCTACTCAGACTTTCTTTGCGCAGGAGATTTTTCAAAAAGGGCAATACTTGGCTTTGCTAAAAGTATAAAGTTAGACCCCGGCATTATTGCAGGCCGACTTTCTCATGACCGATTGGTGGGATGGCGAGACGTCGCTTCTCTTAGAACTCGCTTGAAGTTTTCTTGAATTTAGTAATCTAAAATTAATCGAGATGACTAAACCCGTACCAAGAACTTACCCCTTTACCAATAGTTTTAGTGGTGGAAATCTTTCACAAATAAGAGGTGTCACAGAGCATTATCATCCAGCAAAATATGACAACCTTGAGTGTTTGATTAAATTTTTTAAGGTTGAAATTAAAAATTTCCGACAAATGGAAGTTTCCTTTTCATTTTTAATAAATGGACCAGAAGATGTTATACAAAATTTGTATGAGGGTGAAAATTGGAAATTCATGAGAACTGATAATCTCCTTGAAAGATTTCCTAAACAGAGCAAGCTCTTTTTTGCGCCAGCACCATTATTTTCTTTAATGCTAAATAAATATTTACAGGTAGTTGGGGTTGATTTGTTTCGAAGTGGAAAAAAAGTTGAGGTTGTCTACGATGCAGATGCGGACATTTTATTGATGCCATCAAGTTTTCCTCCACTGACTGAGATGCCAGGTGATGAGAATTATGTTTATTACAATAAGAAATCCTCAGTATTTTATTCAGATCTCTGCTTTGGTGAAAAATACGAAGCAAGGATCCTACTTGAGGCAAATGCGGCAACTTTTGAATTTGCACCACTGTTCCCGTTCGGGAGAGTTCTTTTTGAGAAGATTTCAGTAGTGAGTTCAGGGGAGTATGATATTGAGCCAATTGCCTGGAGGGTTAAACCAGAAACTACGAAGGTTTTTCCTGAGTGGTTTCAGTATCAACTTGATAAATTAGAGTCGTATGAGCCACGAATGCCTCGTTTCCGCCCCGCGTTACCTTATCGGGGGACTTTCCCGTTATTTAATTTAGAGCAGGAGCTTAAGTCCGCATTTGACGGAGCTTCTAAAGAAGAAATTCTAAAAATCATCAAGAAAAAAGAAGCTGATATTTCTAAACCAATTCAGTTAGGTGATTATGAGACCCTGCGGTTTGGTTTTGGGATCCTTATCCCTGAAGATAAAAATATTGATGTTATTGTCAGAACAATTCAGAGATCATTACCGTCACGTATTTATGAGCAAATTCAAAAGCTTCCCAACTATAGAGATGTTCTTGTTGAATATGACATTTTCAATTTGTCTAAAAACAAGTTAAGGTTACGAGTAGAAACAGAGATATGTGGTTATTCAGAGAAAGAGACCAAAACAATTTTTATACACGGAATACATAATCAGAAGGAACAAAAAGCGAGAAATATTTTAGCTCAGTGCCCTCGTCTTAAGAAGGATGTTCTAGAAAATCTCGCTGTCCCCGTAAAGGCAACAATGTTATGTCGGGTAATTGACGAGGACAGGAAAGAGGTACTTTTTGAAGAAAATTTTAACGTTGATATTCTTGCGAACGATGAAATGGTGTGGGAGTTGCAGGACTTAAGAAGTAACCAGACATATAATTTGCGAGATTTTGTTTGTGCGTGGATTACCCCAACAGACAAGAAGGGTCTCTTGGATAAGGTTCGCAGTGGCGCCCGAGCATTTCATCCAGACAATGCTCTTGGGCATAAATTAAATACTCTAGGAGATCTTATTGCTCACGTGAGGGCTCTGTATGACTATCTGGCAAAAAACGGAATGACCTATCTTAATCAGCCATTTTCGTCTAAGACATCGATGGGTAGTCAAAGAGTTATCTTGCCAGAGCGGGTTTTGGAAAATAACGCAGGCAATTGTATCGATCTGACCGTGCTTTTCTCAAGCCTGTTGGAGGGATTTGGTGTTTATTCTTTGATCTTTTTAACACCGACACATGCGTTTATTGGTTGGGGAGATAAAAGCGATAAGGATAAGATGGTTTTTCTTGAAACGACGCTTCTTGGTTACGCTGATTTTGATACAGCAATGGCAAGAGGGAGGGAGGTATTTGAAGATAATTTTCTTATGAATGGGGGGCCAACTCCTGTTTTTATGCCTGACCTGAGAAGGATAAATGGGAATTTTATTGTTGACACACGAGACGCAAGACATTCTGGGTTTATGTCAGTGCGCAAGGGCTAACGCACATTATTAAGGACGATATGGTTCTACTAAGCAATCATGTAATCCTAAAATTATTTTTTTGTTATACTTTTCCCATGGATATTGATGAAATTAAAGAGAAGGTTCGTCTTGCCGCACAATGGATATCAGATAACGATCATATGGTCTGGCGAACATCTGAACAAAATATTTGTTCCCACTTACGACAAGCACTACAAGATCAATTTCCAGAATACGATCTAGATGTTGAGCTTGTTAAGTACACAAGACAAAGGCCAGATATTACCATCCACCACCGTGGAAATCACTCAGATAATTTTGTTGTTTTTGAGGTTAAGAAGGATCCGACTATTAAGGAATTTACTGCTGATTTAAAAAAGATTGAAAGTACTTATTTTGGCGCCCCGTACAATTATCGCTACGGAATGTTGGTTTCGGTTGGTAAATTACCAACTCCATTGCCCGAGTTTGATTTAGCAAGAATTGGAGTTTTGGAGGTTTACGGATGGAAAGAAATAGTCGAGCCACTAGATATTTATCCACTATAGGTTTTTGAATGGCACCGATACAACTCTAGACACCTTTCATTGTGATAAATTCAGATTTTATTACCATAGAACAATCTTTCCCTTATGCAGAACCAGGGTCTTCTGTGTCTTTGGATAGCGCTATTGCTAGACCTTTCCGTGTGCTTATTGAGAAAGGGTGGGATACTGGGCGTGTAAATCACCTCTTTTTGTCCGATGTTGGTCATTTTTCTGTTGTCGGCTCCCTCTGTTATACGCCCTCAGGCAGGTTGATATTCTTTCCGGGGATTATCGGAAGAAAGACACTTTGGGATTCAGAAAAAGGGGACCTAAGGGAAAGCGGTATTGTTGACCACATAACTCTTGAGCCAAATTCGAAAAGCTGGCATCTGACAATTTTTAAGGATGGAAAGAAAGATAGAACCAGTCAGCTTCCTAGTCGTCGTGTATCTGAAATCGAACCCGGATTGAATTATTGGTTCGGGATGAGCGTCGAGTCAATAAGTGTTTTTGAGAAGCAATTCCAGACGTATTTGTTTTCTTTTCCTGTGCCGTCAGAAGAATCGGACAAGTATATAAAAATACTAGATCAATCAAAAAAAGATTCAAAATTTCATTCGATGTCTCTTATTCAAGAGGGTGTAGGGAAGGAAGAATTTCTACACCTTGATTTTCTTGTAGACAATAGAACAAACAGAGATGAGTTGCCTCACAATATTGCTTGGGTTCCGTCGGGTCCTCCTGCGCTAGTGGGTCCTCTAGAAAAAACTGATAATTTTTTAATCCGTGCGCACCCAGTAGAAGTCCCTACTTTCCCGGGCAATATTTTTGTTTTAGTTTCAAAGCATGTCGGTAAATTAACCAACCAAGTCATTATTGGGTCTGGACCAGGGCCGGTAACGCCTGTTTAGGGTTTTGAATCAATCCGTGAATTAGTTGTAGTTTTTCCTTAACCCCCGTCATGTATTCATGGTCGGCAAGGATTGTTAGGAAAGATAGCCCTCCCTGACCCATCGTCAATTTCTGTCAACGAAGATGTAACCATCTTCCGTTTTTCTGTATTAATTATAAACTCGAAATACTTTACAGAGCATTTACGCACCTTCTTTTAGAATTGATCACAGTAGCAAGGAGAGTAAGTCGTCATTACCTCATGCTCTCATCACTTAGGCATATCATTTGTGATGATTATCAGAAATTAATAACTTTTCTCAACTATGTTTAAAAACAAATTAACGGCGCCGCTCATTGTGGGTGGAATGGCGCTTGTGGGTCTTGTGTCGGGTGTTGCCATTATAGCCAGCGCACAAAGCGCAACATCTACAGGGAATCCTGTGAATACAAAAGTTACTGCTCCTTCTGCAGTAGATACACCTGAGCCAGGTGATGTGCCTGATGCAACTGAAACTAAAACGCATGGACATGCCCCTCTGGGTGGCGATGGCATCGTTTCAAGCATCAACGGTACTACCATCGTTATGGGTGAGGAATCTAACGAAGGAGGATCTTCATACACGATTGATGCAAGTAAAGCAACCGTGACAAATCACGGCGTGGCAGCTAGCCTTACTGACCTCAAAGTAGGAGATAAAATCTTCGTAGAAGGTACAGTAACCGGTATGAATGTCAGCGCGACCTCAATCTCTCTTGGTCGCGGTAGACACGGGGAGCATGCCGATAAGGCAGGCGATAAAGATGGTGGTGCTGCGAGCGAATCAAGCGAGCCAGCGTCTTCCTCAGAAAATTCAGGCGAATAACAACTCTCATAATTCTCTGTGTTTCCAAGCCCCCTCAGATGAGGGGGCTTGTTGTTTGGTGCCTTTACATGTAATTTACATTGTCTGGGATATGGTAAACTCGTACTATGAGAATTCTGATTATCGAAGACAACCAAAAACTTGCTGATTCCTTGACCCGAGGTTTGTTACAGGAAGGTTATGCTGCTGATTATCTCACGAACGGGGAGGACGGTGAGAGGCGTATGCTCATGAGTCATCGAGACTACGATATTCTGATTCTCGATATCAACCTACCTCGCAAAAATGGACTTGAAATTTGTCGATCGCTCCGCGAGCAAGGCATAATGACGCCTATACTTATGCTTACTTCACGCGACACAACAAATGACAAAATAGCAGGACTCGATAGTGGAGCGGACGATTATTTGGTTAAACCATTTTCGTTTGATGAATTGCTTTCTCGCATACGAGCACTTTCACGACGTCCTCGTGTTACACTTGCACCCACTCTTGAGGTCGGCGATTTAACGCTTAATCCTTCAACTCAGGAAGCATTTCAAGATAGCAAGAAACTCAATCTCACACTTACTGAGTTTCGTTTGCTAGAGTTTTTTATGACCAAGCCAGGGCAAGTGATTAATCGACAACAAATAATTGACCATCTTTGGGATTTTCAATTCAATCCTTTGAGTAGAGTGATGGATGTGCATATTAATAATTTGAGGAATAAGTTAAAGAATAAACATGGGGCAACAATTGAAACAATCCGCAGCATTGGATACAGGCTCAGACCGTAAGGTGTTTTTCTGGGCGCGCCTAAAACTCACTGGTGTGTATTTGTTGGTCGTGACAATCATTGTGACTGGTTTTAGTTTGTTTTTGTATCACAATCTTCAATCCAGTTTATATGAACCTAACGACGGCGAATTTGCGGACGCAGTGTCTCAGCAGCGGTTCATTGAACACACACTCTCATCTTTCGAGAATGATATTTTGGTTGTTGACCTCATTATACTTATTGCGACAGGGTCGCTCGGATATCTGTTTGCGGGATATACTCTTCGCCCTATTCAGAATGTGCTCGACGCACAGCAAACGTTCTCAGAAAAAGCTTCTCACGAACTACGCACCCCACTTGCGGTTATGCGAAACGACCTTGAAGTACTTTTGCGTAACCCTACCCTAACGAAAGAGCTTACACAAAAAGTTCTGCGTAGTAACATTGAGGAGATAGACAACCTTACAAGCATGACTCAAGACCTCCTCATGCTTGCGCGTTCTCATACCAGATCACAGTCTGGGGTCGAACAAATCGACGTTTCAAGCATCGTGAAAGGTACAGCAGATAAACTCAAAGTACTTGCCGACAACAAAGGAGTTTTTTTAAAGATCGTTACAACTGAGTCGGTACATATTTTCGGGAGAAAACCTGAATTGACACGCGTACTTACAAATATTGTACAAAATGCAGTTGAACATACACCCAAAGGTGGCTCTATAACCATCGAAGTGAAACACGCTGGAACACAAGCACTTGTGCTCGTTTCTGATACTGGGTCTGGTATAGACGCAAAAGATCTACCTCATGTATTTGAGCGTTTCTATAAAGGCGAAGGTACAAATGGTAGTGGGCTCGGCCTCTCTATCGTAAAAGAAATTATCATACAGCATGGTGGAGAAGTTTCTATAGAAAGCGAGAAAGGGAAGGGTACTGTTGTGACAATACGATTGTCTTGTGTGGGTTAGGTCCACCTTTACAGAGATTTTACGCAGTAGATTTTATATTATGCCCAACGGGGTAATCCCTCGTTGAAATCAATTGCAATCATGAATAAAGTCGTTATTTCAATATTTGCGTTCGCGCTTCTTGCGCTTGGTGGACTAACCGCTTACACATTTAGTCCTCTTTCAAAGAAAAATGTTGTACCCCAAGTTAATCCGGTTTCGCTCGTGCCAACAGAGAACAATATACCGATAAACAGCACGTCCTCTGCGGTGTTGGACGTTTACCATAATCGGGATATGGCAGAGAATTACTACACTGTTTCAGTTCCTAAAAACTGGAAGCTTGAGCCAAACAAGCCAGCTGGCAGCTACACGTTTTTATTCCCGAATGGCACCTGTACGGCTGAGCTTATGGACGTTCCAGACAACAGCACATTAGAGCTGTATATTCTGAGCCAGGACGAGTCAGCCTTGAAACACTCTTTGTCTCATTACTCGAGAACTAATTATCAAAAAATAAGTATCGATGGTAATGAAATTTACCAGCTTACATATACTAGTATAACTAGTAGGATTTTGAGTAAGACAGTTAGGGCATACATCTCGGGACAAGATCGCGCTGGGTTACTTACTTGCAGTTCTGCGCAGGACACATTTACACAGTATTCTAGTGTGTTCGATGCAGTAATCAAGAGTTTCAAATGGGAAAACAGTAAATGATATGCGACAACTCTTTCTTTTCATCTCGCTCGGCGTTCTCTGCTTCGGTATCTATTTGTGGCAGTTTTACGATGTGCCCGATAGCCAAATTATGATTAATTTTTATGTTAGTCGCTTTCTCGCGATTTCAGGAGCGTCAAGTGTTCTCATGAATATTTTCTGGTCGTCTTCTAAGAAGCGCAAAAGCGAAGAATAAATATGACTGAAATAATCACAGCAAAAAATCTTACCAAGGCATTCGGCGGTCGTGTCGCGGTCGATCACATCGATCTCGACGTCGCTGCGGGTGAATTCTACGGTTTCCTGGGTCCCAATGGTGCGGGCAAGACGACGACCATACGTATGCTTACCGGCATTATCGAACCAGACGAGGGAGAGGTCACGGTCGGCGGATACGCGTCGGGCAACAAGGCCTCCATTGCGCGGGTTATCGGTGTCGTGCCGGAAGGGCGTGGTTTCTATGAGTGGATGACGGCAGCGGAGTACTTGGAGTTCTTTGCTGATCTCTACGGTATGAAGTCGGACGAGAAAAATGAGCGTATTGATTCGCTCCTAGAGAAGGTCGGCCTCACTGAGCGGCGCAATTCGCGCGTTGGCACCTACTCGCGTGGCATGAAGCAGCGGCTTGCATTGGCGCGCGCGCTCGTACACAATCCGAAGATACTCTTTCTCGATGAACCAACTCTCGGCCTAGATCCTCAGGGCCAAGAGGATATCCAGCGACTTTTAAAAAATCTCAACAAGGAGGGTGTCACAATATTTTTATCATCCCATCTTCTTAATGAGGTATCCAATCTTTGTTCGCGAATTGTGATACTCCATAATGGTCGAATCGTTGCTAATGGAAAACTCACAGAATTACAAAAAGAAACTTCATTGCCGAATGGTTCGCTTACGGAGATATTTCTTCATCTCACACACACACTATGATACCAATGACAATCTGGAAAAAAGAATTACGCGGGGAACTCTATTCGTGGAAGAGCATGCTCTGGCTTGTTATTGCGTCACTCTCATTTAGCTTAACGAGCTACCTTCTCCTTACCAACAAAGAGCTCTCGCTTCTCGATCAGACGGAACTTATGTGGCTCTTGGCTAAGGTAATTATCGGTATTGGGCTTCTGGTGACCGCGCTTGATGCAGCGTCTATATTAACAGTCGAGTTCGATAAAGACACGGCTGAAAATATTTTTCTTTCACCTGTTTCACTTTCAAATCTTATGTTGGGTAAATTTATGTCTGTGCTTACTCTTTGGGCAGCCATATTTTTTGTGAGTATTCCGTATATCATTGTTGCGTCCGTTGGGTCTGGGCTCACTATTCCATTTCTTGCACATGTTACTCTGTTGGGAACGGTTGGAGTCAGCGCGTTTACACTGTTGATTCTTGGGCTTTCTCTTTTGTTCCGCACAAGTAAAAATACGATTACTACGTCGCTGGTTATGCTTTTAGCACTTGGTATACCAGCCACATTCACTACAACTTTAAAAAATGATTTAGTATCACAACTTATTTCACACATAAACCCTATTGATGCTATATTCTCGTCACTCGATAACGTGCTTGTCGATTACCACACATCTGTTCTCGAGAATTGGCAGTTTCTCCTGCCACTGATAGTTTTTCTTGCAATTACGGTTGTTTTTTTATATGGATCTGAGCGTATATTTATGAAACAAGGGGTAGTAAATAATGATTGATATGAAATATACACATTTTATATTTGTGTGGTTGCTATTGATTTGGTGTTCATTCTTTGTGCGCACAGCTTCAGCCTCTCGCCCACTCATCCTACAAGTACTTTCTTCTAAAACACTAAATGGTACTGCGGGGGATTTTGTCACTATACAAGGCTCAATCAAAAACATGAGCACGCAGGCAATACAAGGAGTGACGACATACCTCTCTCTTTCGGACAATCAGACGCATAAACCGGTTGACCTTGAGGATTGGAGCGCAGAAAAAGGGCTTTACGTGGGTACTATTGATGCGAATGCAACGCTTCCTCTCAATTGGAAGATCCACTTTGTGAAGGCTGGTGATTATTCCTTAATTATTATTGCAGAAACAGCAGGCGACCCAGTGCCACAGGTGAGCGAAATAACGCAGTTCCATGTTGCTCCCAAAAAGAATCTTAACCCAGCACAAGTCTTACCAGTCGCACTGGGCACTCCCATCGTCCTTATCTTTCTCCTATTTCTTGCCGCATATGGACGTCGTGTTGATGAATAGCCTTACAGAATTTTACAATTCAAATAGTAACGTAATCATCGCAGACTAAATTTTATTACATTAATAAGAATAATGGCATGACAACAACCACAGATGGTTCGCTAAAGAAAAACAGTGATTTTTCAAAATGGACTCAGATGCTGAACAAGGTCCCAGAAGTCACCTTATATTTTTGGATTATAAAAATTTTATGTACAACTGTTGGCGAGACCGCCGCTGACTATCTCAGCACGACCCTCGGCTTCGGTCTTAATGGTACAAGCGTCATTATGGGTGTGTTGCTTGTTGTTGTATTGTTCTTCCAATTTAGATCAAAGAAGTATATACCATCTATTTACTGGCTTTCGGTGGTGCTTATTAGTGTTGTTGGCACGCTTATTACAGATAACCTGAGCGATAACTTTGGCGTACCGCTCATTGCTACAACTATCACGTTTTCTATCGCCCTTATTGCAACATTCATAGCTTGGTTTGTATCGGAGAAAACTTTGTCTGTGCACACTATTTTTACACGAAAGCGAGAAGGATTTTATTGGCTTGCAATTCTTTTCACGTTTGCGCTTGGTACAGCAGCAGGTGATCTTATCGCAGAACAGTTCAATCTTGGGTATCTTACAGCTTTCCTTATTTTTGCTGGAACAATCGCACTTATTGCGATAGCGCATTATGTATTCAAAGCAATTCTTGGCGCAGAACACAAACATGCATCCTCAAACGCAGTACTTGCGTTCTGGCTTGCGTACATTATGACGCGACCACTAGGTGCCTCGATTGGCGACTATTTATCGCAAGCAAGGTCAGACGGTGGCCTTGGTCTCGGTACGACAGTAACCAGCTTCATATTCTTAGGATCAATCCTTGGTCTTGTGATTTTTCTCACGACAACAAAACGTGATGTTATTCTCACAGAGACTGTTAAGGATGATTTGGAAGAACAGCGCAAGGAGCATGTTCCAATGCCGCAGTGATTATGCAAGAACCACCCCGTCAGATGATTCAAAGACCGCAATGAGATTTAGTTTCTCTTTTACGCCTGGCATGCACTCGGGGCATAACAGAGTCCTTAGATAGGCGCCAAATCGACATCGACAACGAAGCTGCACGCACGCCCCACGTTTCGACCTAAGATGTTACTTAATTAAACCGAGGTTGCAGATAGAATAATCAAGCCTAAGGTTAAGATCACTCAGTCATCACTAAAAAATATTTCCTAAAACAATGTTGGGAATGGGAGTCATTACACTGTTCCGTAGTTCAAAAACCTTTCTAACTTCCTCTACTACTGCACCCATCGTCAATTTTTGTCAATGAGGCTTCAGCCTTGAGCTTGACATCGCCACCCCTTTCTCCTAGGGTTAGTTTGTATGATTTTCTGGCGACGTATTACCGAAGCCTTTGCCCGTAAACAACTACTAATAATTGGTTTATTTTTAGTAGTTCCTCAAGTTTCTTTTGCATTTATAAATAATCCTGCAGCGTTTAATATACCCACGGTTGGGAATGTTTATCCGCATTATCAAGCGACGCTGGCAGATAACCCCCTTAGTCATCCTGTTGGGTTTTGGTGGATCTGTACAAATCCCTCTTTTGTCTCAGGAATAAATTATTCTTGTTCTGCTCTTTTGGGTTCAGGTGATTACTATTCCCAACCTCCAGCACTAAATAGCTTTGGTCCTGGGAATTTTGCGTTCCTCACTTACAACTGGGGCGACCATGATGGGCACGATGCGTGGTTACTTTATAACGTTACCGCAAGCTCAACTTTATCTGATCTCACTATTGCTACTTCGTCTCCTGCCTGTACTGAGAACTGTTACTCAAACGTTCTTTTCTTGCCAGGTGTTGAAGCCTCACGACTCTATCGTCCTGATTACAATGGTGGAACAGAAAAACTTTGGGAGCCTGGTCTTTTTAGTAATAGTACGCCCGATCTGTATCTAAATGATCAAGGTAAAAGTATTCGGAATGATATCTATATCAATCCGAACAGTGACGACAAAGGAGTGATTGATGCTGCATATCTGCCTGGAATAGGTAACGTGTATAAGTCATTTATTAACCAGATGAATGGACTCAAAAGCGCAGGAACGATCAATGACTGGGATACAGCTCCGTACGATTGGCGATTATCACTCGATGATATCCTGAATTCAGGAAACCAGCTTTCAGATGATCGTATTTATTATGGAGGTGTTCAGGGGGCAACGAGCACCCCGTATATCATTCAAGATCTTCGTCGCCTTGCGGCTTCATCAAAGACAGGAAAGGTAACGATTGTCGCTCATTCCAACGGAGGACTTGTAGCGAAAGCACTTACCAACAAGCTGGGGAGCGAAGCGTCAAAACTCATTGATAAAATAATCTTTGTTGCAGTTCCTGAGGTCGGTACCCCTGAAGCGGCTGGCGCGCTTCTTCATGGCTTTGATCAAGGCTTGCCAACAACGCAAATGCCTTACGCCCTAGATCCACAAACAGCACGCACTTTTGCTAGCACAACACCAGCCACATACAACCTACTTCCTTCAGCAAACTATTTTACGTATGTGGATAATCCTGTTGTGACATTTGATAAATCAGATATCCTTGCCGATTTTCGTGCTCGCTATGGCAACGAGATTCATTCTGCAGATCGTCTTGCAAACTTTATTACAGATACCTGGCGTCTAGCTTCCTCGTCGCCAAGCGACTTGGATTATCCTGCTGTAGGAAATGCGGGACTGCTCTCCAACGCAAACGCAGTCCACAATACGCTTGACGCATGGGTGCCACCGCAGGGCGTGCCCTTGTATGAAATTGCTGGGTGGGGAGAGGATACGCTTGCAACGATTCAATATTACCAGGGCGAGGATAGCGTTTGTGCGAATGGATCTTCGCCATCGACTACGTGCTCTAATTATGTAGATATTCCTACTATAAAATATACACCATATGAAGTAGTAGATGGCGATGGTACTGTTGTTTCACCGAGTGCATTATGGACGCCTGCGGCAGCAGGAGTGACGAAATATTGGGTTGATCTATATCAATACAACAATACTTTTCCACAAAAATTATTACCGTATGATCGGAAACATTCCGATATCTTCGAGGTCCCACAGCTACGAAATTTAGTCAACGATATTCTTGTTGGTGCAACAAGCACTCTTCCAGATTTTATTACAACAACAAAACCATTGACTGTAAAAACAAATCGTCTTAGATTCACTCTTCATTCGCCCCTCAACCTATCCGCTATCGACAGTGCTGGTAACATTATAAACTATGCAACTTCAACTATTCCTGGTTCTGATTATCGTCGATATGGCGAAGTCCAAGTAATAACGACTCCAAATCACGCCCCAGTAACGCTAAATCTCGATGGCTATGCATCTGGCTCCTTTACGCTCGACATGCAAGAGATAGATGGAAACGATTCAATTATCGCCTCGAGCACAATAGCAGCTGTTCCTACTTCGACAAGTACTAAAGCGACAATAGCCCTCACTGATGGAACGATCCAAAACGCCTCGCCACTTTTCGTTGATTACAATGGTGATGGTCGTACCGATTTCACTATCAAGCCAGAGCTTGGGAAAATTGTCACTCCTGATCTCACCCCACCAGAGGCACGTCTCTCGTTGAGCGCAAGCGCTATGAATCTCATGATTGAGGGTATTGACGATACACAAACATCTATATCAACTATCGCGACCTCCTCGCTCCTTGCAGATCAAGGGAATAACACACTGCAGATTACCTACTCTCAAAATACCCAGAGTGGTCACCAGCTCAATGTTCAAATTCAGGGATTAAGTTACAATGGTGTATCCACAAATGAATTATCTCAAACTGTATTACAATATGAATGGTCTACTGATAAGACAGGGAGCTTCAAAGAACTTGAAGAATTGGTAACAAGCGGAACACAAAGTATTCAGGCGCATTACAACGCAAAAAAGAATGCAACACAGATACAAAATACTACAACAGGTGACGCCAAAACATTACCAGGGCTTGTTATTCTAAGAGCAACTACGAACAAGGGAAAGATTATATTAGATTATTAACAAAATTATGCTATCTAAAAAAACGGTGTTTTGGGCCTCGCTCATAGTGTTTATTGGAGTTTATATCGTTAGTAACCCATTAATATTTGGTTTTTGCAGAAATATCGGAGTTTGGTCAGCGGGTTCAAAATACTGCTATGACACCGCTTACATTTCAAAACCGTTTGTTATTCTCGGCCTATATATGGGAGCTACAATACTCTTAATTTCTCTCATCACCTACAAAATCCGTGACGAAGTTTTCTACTCCTGGCTCAAGTTTGCGTATTGGTGGATTCCACTCACTGTCATCCTTACCGCAATTACTCCAGAAGGTAATGGAAGTTGGGGAGTACCAAATATTTTAACCCCTGGCCTGGTTGCACTAGTGTTTACTGCAATTTTCGTAATTGTTTCTTTGCTCATTATTCCCATCAAATATCTCAAGCTGAAAGGGAAGTGGAACTAGCCCGAGCCTTCTTTTGTTGAGAAAGCGGGAATGTAGATAGACGTGCTGTTTTTATCTTCAAAAACTTTTCGAACTTCCTCTACGACTGCACCCAAAATAAAAAAGCCCCACACGAGGTGGGCTTTTTTATTTTGGGTGCCTAAGCAAGCAAACTGCTTTGCTTGCGGCTGGGATTTGAAAGCCGGAGCATGTTGCGAAGCAACGGCGAGGCGGGATCGCGAGTACTTAGTCCGCGCAGTGTGTACTCACACGAGCAGACTTAGCAACTTGTGATAATTCCCAGTAGGCACCCAAAAACAAGTAGCCGGACAAATTGCCCGACCTCTTTGGCTTTCTGGGAGTGCCTAACAGTGTTAGGCACTGGATGCTATAATCCTTCATATGACAAAGAAAAGTTTTTTAACCTCAGTATTAAATATTTTGGTCCTCTGTGCGGTGATCTTTTTTGTAAGTACTTTTTTCGTCTATAAAGCGAATTTGATCGGGTACGTCCTCGTTGCCCTCGCTTTTCTTTGCCTTGCTTCATTGAAACTATTTAATATAAAGATTTCAGCTGTTAAGCCGGACATTGTTTTCGGTGTTATCGATAATGGAATTCTCGCGGTAATGGCTGTAGTCGGCGGAGAACTAGCGGGTGTTGTTGGAGCAATAATCGGTGGTGTGGTTGGCAATGCGATCACTGATGGGGTCGCGGGTATTTTTGAGGGATATTGGGCCGCGTTGGCCGTAGACGACAAAAGGACTGTTCTTGGCTCCGCTGTTGGAAAAATGTCGGGGTGTCTTCTTGGGGCAGGAGTCGTCTTGGTTGGCGCTAGTTTTTTTAAGTAGTGATACGGCAAAAGCGGAGAGCAGCAAGACGCTCTTCGGGCGCATGTTTCGGCGCCTATCAATTATCAAAAACAAAATGATACAATGACTGCAATGCACAACCTTACTATCAAGCGTGTCTCTCAAGTCGTTTTTGCTATCGTTGTTTGTGAATTGGCGGGGATTGCTGGTTCTGTTTTCACCGTCTCGTCAGTTTCTTCGTGGTATGTCACTTTGTTAAAGCCTGCGCTCAACCCACCTTCGTGGGTGTTTGGTCCTGTGTGGACACTTTTGTATTTGCTCATGGGTATCTCGGTGTTTCTCGTTTGGGAAAATAAATCAGAGATAACTGCGATGGATCGAAAAAGGGGATTGATTCTCTTTTTTGTTCAACTGGTGCTCAACATGCTCTGGTCCATTTTCTTTTTTGGATTGCATAATCCTACGCTTGCGCTCTATGACATTGTTGCGCTGTGGATCGCGATACTCGCTACGATGGTATCGTTTTATAAAATCTCGCGCACAGCGATGTATTTGCTGCTCCCATATATCCTCTGGGTCAGTTTTGCTGTTTATCTTAACTACTCTATTGTCGCGCTCAATATATGAAGAAGAAGTTGGTGACGGTCAACGACCGCACGCAAAAGAGATATACATACCAGCTTACCGAGCCGGTAGGCAAGAACTTTGATCCGAAATTCAAACCAGATCTCTCTCCGAAAGAAATGCTCGCGCTTGGCGTGTTCGGCGGAGTTTATATGAGAGACTGCACGAAAGAATTTCCAAAGAGCTGGTTTACAAAGGCAAAATTTCAGAAGAAGGGGATATACACACATGATCCGGAGCTGAATTACTTTAAAATCAATGCAAGCCAGCCACTTTCAGTCTGGCAAAAGAAGGGGTGGATCTACAAAGATGATCCGCGCGGATGGTTCCAGTGGTACTGCAGATATTATATGGGGCGACGAATTCCGGCAGAGGATATTCGACAGATCAAGCGATGGCGTATGATGACGAGGCATATCGCTCAGATCAGGGCACATTGCAGGGCGGGTGATGCGCACTGTAGACCGAGACAAAGACAGGCATTGTTGCACTGGGCGTACGATAGTAGAAAGATCTGAAAACAAGGCCAGCCGGACAATCGTCCGGCTGGCCTGTTTTCAAGCCTCGAAATCTAGCGTTTCAAGTATTATAATTTACTCGTCTCGCATCAAGTTCTGATTTCTTCTCGTATACGGTATATACGCAATATTGTTCTTTAATTGTGCTATTTTATATTATATGAAACCGAAAAAACAAATTCTGCTATTTTTATTATCAGTCGTTTCCTTTGTTACTTTCTCGGCAACGGCGCTTGCTTCAGTAACGCCAACGTTGAATCTTACTGCTACGGGAAGTAGTGACAATGTTCAGATTGCGGTGAACGCCGATCCGAACTCGAGCGTTATTCTTTATTACACACCAACAAATTCTGTTTTGCAGATCAAGGCTATCGGTACAACCAATTCGTCCGGATATTTCTCAAACACATTTAGTAGTTCTTCGTTTGGGCTCACGACAGGCAATCCAGCATACGTCTCGGTAGGTGGTATCAATGGCTTGATCTCATCAACGGTCTTATGGCCTACGGTGACTACTACAACAGTGAATTCAGTTACGCTAAACCAGACTGCGTTGGTGCTTTCTGTTGGTCAGACGAACACAGTGACTGCAACCAACAACACACAAAATGCTCTGTATATTTTGAACAACTCAAATGCTGCGATTGCATCTGCTGCGGTTAATGGAAATCAAATTACTGTTTTGGGGCTCGCAAGTGGTTCGACAACTGTCACTGTTTGCTCGGTAGGAAATACGACAAACTGTCCAACATTAAACGTGACGGTTCAGGGTGGGGGAACACAGACGCTGACATTTAGTCAAAGTAATGTTTCTCTTTCTTACGGACAGAGTACTGCGATAACTATTTCTGGCGGTACGGGGTCATATATGGTTTCAGGTAATTCAAGTTCTGGCAATGTGACCACCAGCATCAGTGGAAGTATTCTTACCTTGGGTGGTAGCAGTAACACGAGCGGAACATACTCGATCACGGTGTGTTCAACAAACGTTAGTTCGTGTGGCGTTGTCACAGTTACTCTCGGTGGCACAAGTTCGGGTAGCATCTCGTTCAGCCAAACAGCACCGGTGCTAACTGTTGGGCAAACGATGACCGTATCAATATCTGGCAGTAGTGCAGCAACCTATTATATTGCTTCGAACACAAACCCAAGTATTGTTCAGGCGAATATTTCGGGCAGCACTCTGACACTCTTGGGTGCAGCAAGCGGAACAGTAACGATCAATGTTTGTGTTACATCAGGTAACTGTAATAGTTTAAAAGTAACAGTAAATAATACCTCGAGTACGAGCCAGGTGTATCTTGCTCAAAATAATTTAACAGTAGGAATCGGACAAACATCAAGTGTTGCTATCACTGGTGGCACGACACCGTATATCCTCATCACTCCATCAAACGATGTTTTCCAGGCGGGGATCAGTGGAGGTGCGCTCTATGTAACCGGCGCGAATATTGGCTCAGCGCAAATCACTGTTTGCTCTTCAACCAACACTGGGTGTGCGTCATTATCACTCCATGTCACCGGGACGCAAACAACCCCCACGACAACAAACGCATCAACAGCAACTTCGTTCTTGAGCTTTAATTCAACAGGGCCAGTACTGAGTCTCGGACAAAGCACTAGTGTTTCTGTTTCTGGTGGATCAAACAGCAACTATACTGTTGCGTATAACACTAACTCAAATATTGTGCAGGCGACTATAAATGGAAGTGTGCTTTCATTGTCTGGAATTGGTAATGGGCACGCCATCGTTGTTGTGTGTGATTCATTGAATGACTGCGGGGCACTTCCGGTGACGGTCGGTAGCACAACTACAACAACCATCCCAAGCACGACGAGCGGCACACTTCCTTCTGGGTGCTCATCGAGCTATGGGTACAGTTCTACAACAGGACTTCCTTGTTCGTCAGGAGCGGTCGTTACTACGTCTCCCGCTTCGACTTCAAAATATCAATTCACGTTATTCCTTCAGCAGGGTATGACAGGGAACGAGGTTGTTGAGTTACAAAAAAGACTAACTGAGCTTGGGTATTACAATGGTCCAACCAGCGGAAACTTCGGACCACTTACCGCTGCGGGTGTTGCCGCTCTTCAGAAAGCGCATGGTATTTCGGCTGTTGGTTATGTTGGACCAGGGACACGAGCAGTACTCAACGCATACTAAGCTAATTGCAGCTTTAGGAGAGGAACAAGACGGCAGGCGCAACAAGTACCCAGGCACATTACAAATTAAATACAAAGTAATACAATCGGGGACACAAAAATCTTTTGTACTTCCTCTACTACGGCAGCCCAAAACAAGAGACCGGACAAGTTGTCCGGTCTCTTTAGTTTTTGGAGCGGCTATCGGGATTTGAAAGACGGAGGCGGGCACCCGCACGGTCGCCGAGTCGGGATCGCGAGTACTTAGTCCGCGCAGTGTGTACTCACGCAAGCAGACTTAGCAACTCGTGATAATTCCCAGTAGGCACCCAAAAATAATAGAAAAGCCCCACTTCGCGTGGGGCTTTTCCGTGTTCAATTTGGTATGATGAATGCATGTCACAGAAAAAACTTGAGTGGGATGCAAAATATAGTGTTGGGGTGGAAGAAATAGACAATCAGCATAAGGTGATGTTTGCCACTATAAATGAACTGGTTGATGCGATCAGCGAGGCGCCAACAAGGGAAAAGATCTCTAGAATTGTGGAGGAACTAGTTGCATACAAAAAATTTCACTTTGCTACTGAAGAGAAATATTTTAAGCAATTTAATTATGCAGGAGCGGAAGAGCATATTCAAAGACACAGAGAATTTAGCGCAAAGCTTGATGATCTCAGTAAACAATTTGCAGATGATCCTATCCAGCTAGCTTTCAATCTTGTCGATTTTCTCGAGGACTGGTTGATCTACCACTTGATGAACGCTGACCAGAAATACAAAGAATGTTTTCACGAACACGGGCTTAAGTAATAACATGAGAGAGATAACATTGACTACGAAAAGATTGATACTGCGAAAGCCCAAACGCGGAGACTGGAAAAAGGTGAGAGCTAAGCTTGTTGCGAAAAAATGAAAAACACTTTCTTCTATCTCGTAGTGCTTGCCGTCGCATTTGAAATCATCGCCGACATTCTTTTTAAATATTGGTCAATAAATGCGCGTGGGGTTTTGTTATGGGGAGGGGTAGCGCTTTATGGTATTAGTACAATCATTTGGGCGAACTCTTTGCGCTTTGAACTCCTCGCAAAAGCAATCACCATATTTACTGTTTTGAATCTCGTTGTTGTTGTATTGGTAGGCGTGGCGCTATTTAATGAAAGTCTCTCACTTACGAACAAGATTGGTATCCTGCTGGGGATTGTCAGTGTGGTTTTGGTGCAGATTTAAACAAAGGCCCTAATAAGGGGGTAGAACCATTGACAAATGGTAGAAAGAGGAGAGGATCCATGTGGTGACCAAGTCTCTGCCCTGGCGAGATAAGTGCTACATCTTTGTTCTCGACAGTGTCGCCCGAGTCGGTCGCTATGTGAGCGCCATCAATCTCGGGTATGACCAGAAATTCAAGCCGGATAGCCTCTGGGCGTTTCGTTACCTGGGTTAACTCAATCTTTCATCCAATCCCGCACAGAAATGTGCGGGATTTTGTATATCGTGTAGCTGATTGATGTGGCACATCTTTCGGTGTATCATCAGTGATGATATGGAAACACACGTACCCCACCCACGAATAGAGGAGAGACAAAAAACAGGACCACATCTTACAAAAAATGAGCACGTCGGCCTTAATGGTCGTCTGGCGATAATGATAACCGCAGCAGTCGGCACCATGTGGTGCGCGTATTTGTTTGCAGCTATTGCGCTTATTAGCCTTCCTGCTGCAATACACGGCGGCACGGCGGCACTGGTTTCATGGATAGCGCAGACGTTTTTGCAATTAGTATTATTGTCGGTCATCATGGTCGGCCAAAAAGTTGCTGCTGAGGCTTCGGATAAGCAGGCGTTGCAAACATACAAGGACGCCGAAGCGCTTTTAAAAATTCAAGACGAGATCCATCGATTGGTGAAAATAAATAATGAACTGACCGAGGAGATGCATAAAATTGTGACAAAAAATCAAAAATAATAATATGAAAAATTTTTATCAAACATTTAAAAATAGTATTTATAATCCGTCGTTTTACCAAAATATTGCTACGGCGCCGTTTTGGGAGGCATTTCGTTTTTATGCAAAGGCAACAGTAGCGCTCGCGGGAGTTATGGCCGTCGCACTAGCCGTGTTCTTGGGAATCGTGGGCGGGGCATTCATCAAATATCGAGCAGCAGATCTCGTGAAGAACTACTATCCTGAAGCGCTCACAATCAATATCGACAAGGGTCAGGCTTCGGCGCAGGTTGCGATGCCGTATTTTGTGCCAGTCAAAAGTATGAACGGCGCGACAACAACGGTTGGTTCTGTTCAGAATTTGCTTGTTGTTGATACAAATCATGAATTCGACAAGAAGTCGTTTTTGGAATACAAAACGTACGCACTACTCACCAAGACAGATCTCGTGACGAGCAACGAGGATGGACAGATCACCATTCAATCACTCCGCAATGCGCCTCCGATGGTTATTAGTCAGGCGATGCTGCTCTCGTTTATTGAACAAATCCGCAGCCATGCAGTGGCTATCATTATTGGCGGGGGAATTGCGATGTTCGTGGTCTTTTTGCTCGGTTTTGCGTTCTATTTGGTAATTTTGCTTTTGTTCGCACTTATCCCGCTCCTGATTGCATGGATCAAAAAGGAGCAACTCTCGTACAGCAGTGCATACAAAATGAGTCTTTATGCGATCGTTCCGGCGCTGGCGCTCAAGACACTCCTCAATATCATGGGACTATTCTTCCTGCCAGCATACCTAACGCTTCTCGTGTTTATGCTTGTTATCGCACTCAATATGCGAAACGAGGAAGAGCCGAAATTGTTTGAAGCACGATAAATAGAAAAACCGCCACGGTCACCGCGGCGGTTTTTCGTTATCTATGCGGAATTCAATTTTTTCCGAGAGATCAAACTCAAAGCGAAAAGCGTTGTTGAGGTAATAGCGGAACCAATACAATAAACACAAAACGCGCCGATCACAAACTTTTGCAGATACATAAAGTATGCTGACATAACGAACCCGATAAAGGTGCCAGTGAAAATAAGTTTTAAGAGATACTCTTTTTTTGTATCCCAGTAGAGCAGCGTGAGAAAACCGATGCCCAAATAAAATGCTACGCCCCACCCCGCAAGCGGGATCCCCCAAAGCGTTGAATATGACGAGAGAGAAACTGTGTCACATCCGGTGGTGATGAAGCAAGGAATGGGCCCGCCTGACAAACGTTTAGCAAGCAAGAAAGAGCTATCGCTGAAACCAATAAGCGCAACAGCGATAAACGTAGCGAGGAGCCAATTAGGGATTTTGGATTGCATAATCGAGAAGCGCCTTCAGCTCGTCAGCCGAACGAGGATTGTCAGCTTTTTTGCCATTGATGAATAATGTTGGTGTGTGGTCGACAGCAGAAGTGAGCCCGCTCTTTTGATCGCGATCGATCTTTGCTTTTACAGTCGCGCCGTCCATGTCGAGTTTGAATTTAGCAATATTCAAGCCAAGTTTGTTTGCGTAGATTATGAATGTTGCCTTTGCGGTTTCGTTGTCCATGATTGACCAAGTTTCCTGGTTCTTGAAAAGCGCATCACCCATTTCCCAGAACTTTCCTTGCATACCAGCTGCT
>JAKAMX010000041.1 GCA_021812665.1 bacterium | reverse complement strand
ATATCGAGATTGCCCACTTCGCCCGTTGCACGAGAAATGATCGCACTTCCGTGACCAATCATTGATTCTAGACTAATCCCGCCGACTGAAAGGATCGCATTTTTGATTTTGAAACCAATAATTTTTTCAGTATTGTGAATCGCTTTTTGTATGCTCTGCGTAGCGTCACCCTTGTTCACGATGTATCCGTGGCGGAGACCTCGTGTTTCAGATCCGCCCATGCCTATGATGCGCGGCGCTTCTCCGGGAGTGTGCTCAACAACCACCACGCGGGTAGCGTGGGTGCCGACATCGATTCCAGTAGCGATGCGTTTTGTTGGTGCGCGCATTAATGAGAAAGATTAAATACCGAAGAGATTACGAATTTTTCTCTCCTGTGCCTCCATCTTACTACTATGATCGAAACCTTTCAAATGAAAAAGCGCGTGAATGAACAAAAAGCCGACAAAGTTGGTGTATGAGCGCTCAAAAAGTGCACACTCGGAGCGCGCTTTTTTGAGATCTATAAAAATATCACCCTCATTTTTTTCGATCGGAAAGGAAAGAACGTTGGTCGACGAATCTTTTGAGCGGTAGGTGCGATTGAGTTCGCGCGATTTGCGAGGACTGACGATTACGAGTCCGCACTCATACTTTGGGCCGAGTACAGCGTCGGTCATTTTTGCAAAGGGCAATCGAGGAAGCGCGCTTTTTGTGGTGTTGGTGATTGTGAGCGACATTGTGTTGTGAAAATGCTAAATGTGAGAAAAAGAAATGCCTCCAGAGGAGGCATTTCGATTGTTATTTTCTTTTGTCCTCCTTCTTTGCGAGCTTGCCCATCTTGTCCAATTTCTTGAACTCTTCGCGGCGTGCGAGAACGACGAGTGCGCTTTTCTTTACTTTGAAATCCGAAGGCTTGCGCTGGCTCCAGCGGAGAGAACGAACGCGAGGGATAACTCCTGACCCCTGTACGCGCTTGGTGAAGCGGCGGATGAGGCTAATCGCGTTCTCGTTGTTATTCTTTTTGACTTCTGCGTTTACCGTAGACATAGGCGATACCTTACCATAAAGATATTCTGAATGCAAATCACTCGGATAAAGAACCACCAAGACTTGACCCTTAATATTAGAGTTTTATATAACTAAATATACCTGACAGTTTTTTGATCGTCTTTAGCCTTTTATCTCTTTTCATATAATCAGACTGTATGAGTAATGCGTCTACACCAATATCTCTGGCTGGCTTATAATCCCATAAATAATTATCTCCAATCATTAATGCTTGGGTTTTGGGGATACTAAATTTTTGTAGTATCTCAGTAATGTATTCACCTTTTGATTCGTGATATTCACGAGTTGCATGCACTTCGGTGAAAAAACTTTTTAAATTAAAATGTCGGACTTTCTTGTTCAGTCTTGTATATGCGTCCTTAACTTCGTGCGGGTGAGTGGATAAAATTACTGTCAGTATCCCCATTCTCTTTAATTTTTTAAGTGTATTTACCACAGTCGGAATCATCGTCAGGTGTGCGTGATAATCTTTGATACTTTTATCTAGGTATACCCAATCTGGCATTTTTGTGTGCCTGGTTCTTTTGGGGTACCACAAGGTCCCATCTGCATCAAAGAAAATAATCTTTTTAGTTTTCGGGACTATTTTTCTCGAGAGTTTTTTCTGCATCATAATTTAAAGCAGCATACCAAATCTATTGCAGCCCATGAGAAACCTTGAGATGGGCTAAAAATTTATCGCAACTCGTCTTTGAGGTGTTTAACAAAGTCGGGAAGGTCAGCGAGTTTAACCGTTTCCTGTGAGCGAGTTTCCATATTGCGGGCAATCACGGTATCATCGAGTGCTTCTTTTTGACCAAAAATAATGGTGTAGGGAGCGCCGCTTCGCTCTGCGATAGCGAGCTGCTGAGCGAGGCCGTCCTTTGAAAGTGATTGTGCTATCGGCACATGTGCTTTGCGCAGGGTCTCAATGATCGTAAAACTTTTTAGCTTTGCTTCAGATCCGAGCTGGATGAAATACACTTTTGGTTTCTTGAGGATGCGTGGGTCAAGTGGCTTGTGAGCAGGTGACATAATGACGCGATCAACACCGATAGCGCAACCAACTGCTGGCACCTCTTTTTTGCTACCGAGCGCTTTTGCGAGGTAGTCATAGCGACCTCCGCCACCGAGAGCGATAGGAGCTGCAGGCTCGCCGTTTTCGAGGAGCGTTGGTGTTGCGTCAATCACTTCAAACACGGTGCGCGTGTAGTAGTCGAGACCGCGGACGAGATTGTTGTTGATTCGATATGAAATTTCCATCGCCTCAAGATACTCGATAACTTCTTTGAAGTGGTGACGACACTCGTTGCAGAGTGAAGCAATAGAAGTTGGAGCTTCTGCTTTTAGCTCTTGGCACTTTGGGTTTTTGCAATCGAGAAGGCGAAGCGGGTTGGTTTTGAGGCGCTCGTGACAATCAGAGCAAAGACTTGATGTATGCTTCTTGTAGAATCCTACCAGCGCGCGCATGTAGCTTCCGCGGCATGTTTTGTCGCCGATGCTGTTGATTTCTACTGAAAGATTTTTAAATCCGGCTTCTTCGAGAACAAGCGTCATCGTGCGGATGATGAGGGCGTCCGCAATACTTTTTGGTGTTCCCAAAATTTCGAGGCCAAACTGGCGAAATTCACGCAAGCGTCCACGCTGAGGATTTTCATGACGGAAGTATGGACCATAGTTGTAGAACATGACCGGCTGAGGTTGCGCTTGCATGCCGTGCTCAATGTATGCGCGCATGATTGCTGCGGTACCTTCTGGGCGCATAACGAGATGGTCGCCACCTTTGGTTTTGAGGGTATACATTTCCTTGTCACGGATATCAGTGCCGACACCGAGGCTCGAAGTGAACACTGGCTCGCGCTCGAGCACTGGTGTTTCGATAGGACGAAAACCATAGTAGGTTGCAACTTCAGCAGCCTTTTCAAAAAAGCCTTGGTACGCGTAGTATTCTTTTCCGAAAATATCACGCATTCCTTTCGGGCTCGCGATTTCGTCTTCGTTCACCTTTTTTTTCTTGTCGGATTTTTCGTTCGTCATGATTTTTATGATTGTCTAAATTGACCAGGAAACACACCGAGCGCGCTTACGGGGAAGAGGCGAAGGAATGCCCTTCCAACAATAAGGTTACGTGGCACGGGACCCCATGCGCGTGAATCAAAACTACCCGCACGATTATCTCCCATTACAAAATATTCATCTGGTCCAAGCGTGCGCTGTGCTGCTTCGTCCTTTGGATATTCAACATATGGCTCACTGAGTGCGAGCGTTGTAGTTCCGCTCGCATCTTTTATTGATACGTGGCCCTGATCATCGATAGCCACAGTTTCTCCAGGAAGACCAATAACGCGCTTGATGAAATACTGGCTTGGATTTTTGGGATACTTAAAAATCGCAACATCACCACGTGACGGTTTGCCGATGTTGTAGGAGAGTTCATCAACAATGAGATACTGGCCGTTGCGGAATGTTGGATCCATCGAAGCACCAGAAACGATAAATGGTTGCGCAACGAATATGCGGATAGGGATCACGATTGCAAACGCAATAAGGAGAAAGCGTACAGTTTCCCAGGCATCTTGGCGAAACGAATTCTTTTTTGGAGGAACGATTGGTGTTGTTTCTTCTGGCATTGGAAAGATTTCACCATAATAGAATACAGAACGACTTGCTGCAATAGGAAAAAGTGTGGTGTGATTTATTTTATTAAAAGAAGACCCGCAGCACGGTGTGCTGCGGGTCGTGTTCGGACGATTCACTCCTTGTCGAGTATCTCGTCGATGAGGTTGAGCTCGAGCGCCTCTTTGGCGTTCAAGGATTTGTCTCGTCGATTCATTTTGCGGAGCATGCTGAGTGAAATACCCGCACGCTTGTGGTAGATCTCGTCAATCATTAACTGATTCTTTCGAGACCTCGCAAGAGCCTTGTCGATATTATCTTCAACATCGCAAAGCCTGGTGTTTTCTGCCAAGCTGATGCTATGAACGAGCACTGTCGAGTGGGGGAGTGCCGATCGTTTTTTGCAGGCCTGAAGTATGACTGCGGCCATCGAAGAAGCCTCGATAACAACGGCATTGACCGGGGCTTTTGAGTGCCGAATCATGTCATACATTGCAAGGCCCGGGGTGACAGAACCGCCGGTGCTATCGATGTACAGCGTGATGGGGTCCTCGGTGCTCTGCGCATTCAGCCAGAGAATTGCTTTGCTGAGGTCCTCCGACATGCTGAAGTTGATCTTTCCACACAAGTGGAGGATCCTTTTCTCGAGCATGTCGAGTAGCATTTTCTTCTCGTTCAGGGGCTGGTCGGCCACGGGTCTCTCCTTTGGAAGATTGTTGGACGGGGTTCAATTTATCTAGTGTAGAGTATAGCATAAAATGCTAAAAAGTCAAGGTGTGTCACGTGGCGTGTTTTTGATACAATCAAACGATGCAATATCTAATAGTCGGTTTGGGAAATCCGGGGGATGAATATGCAAAAACGCGTCACAACACGGGACGAATGGTCGTCGAAGCATTTCGCAAAAAAAATGATTTTCCAGATTGGAATCGGGACATGGGGCTCAAAGCACTCGTTTCAAAAGGTTCATATGGGAAAGACAAAGTCACTTTGCTTGCACCAGATAATTTTATGAATGTGTCCGGCAAAAGCGTCGCGCCACTCGTAAAAAATGCAAAGGATGCAGAGCGCACTATCGTGGTGTACGACGATCTTGATTTGCCACTCGGCTCGATGAAAATTTCTTTCAATCGTAGTTCCGGTGGGCACAAAGGTCTCGAGTCTATCATTAAGGCCCTCAAAACAACAGCATTCGCGCGACTACGCATCGGCGTCAGCCCTGCAACTCCGAGCGGAAAAATTAAAAAACCAAAAGGCGAAAAAGCCATCCTCGATTTCATCATTGGTGAATTCAAAAAACCTGAACAGGAAATTATAAAAAAAGTTTCAAAAAAAGGAGCAGAAGCGCTCGCGCTCATTCTCGATGAAGGACGTGATATTGCCACCGGGCAAGTTAACTAAATAAAACAGCCCGACACGTTTCGTGTGAGCTGTATGATTGTGTCAGGTATTCGTTCGCTCGAAATCTGCTCGGCAGTTTGAGCATTTTAGGAGTGTCACCCAGGTTGAATTTTTCATCACCTTGTCTTCGTATTTGATGACTCCGCAAATGCAGATAGGGCAGGGGGTGCCGTGGAAAAGGCATTCGACATGTACTTCGCCGTCGATTGTGTGCAGATAGCACTGAAGCTCTGTTCCGGATATCTGAAGTGAGTGTGCGCATGCTTCGATATCACGCACTTCGTTTTTTAATCCGTCAGCGATTAATTTCGCGAGCAGAAAAGAAATCTGACCCACGCGCTCCCTCGACAATTTGCTATCAGGCGTTTGCATGACGCGCTCCTCAAAAAGAAAAAATCTAGGATAATGGTAGCGCGCGCAAAACTAAATAGCAATAAAGCCCCGCGCGACATGTCGCGCGGGGCTTTGTGTTAGCCACCAAATTTTTTGAGGCAGGTGACACAGACGATCAGACCGTTCGGCATTGTTTTGAGTAGGCCGATCTCGCATGTGGGGCAGAAAATTCTGCTTGCGATCTGTTCGGCCGTTTCCTCGGGTTCGTCGGCAGCGTCCTCGAGAAATTTTCTCATCTCTTCTTCACCGATGAGGTCAGTGGCCCACTCAATGAACTCCTCCTCGGTTACACCAAGCAGGGCCATTGCTTCTTCTGGCTCAACAGCGTCGATTGCTTCTTTGCTGCGACCAATGAGCCGGAGTGCCGCAAGCGAAATCTCAGCCTTGCGTTCCTCGGTCATGGGAACTTTTTGTGGACACATAAGTGCTCCTTTGAGGCGAGAGGCCACGGACTATGTGCTTTAAAATCTATTCGAACTCTACCACGCAATATTTGAGATAGCAAGGACAAGCAAAACAAAAAAGCACGACCAATGTGGTCGCGCCTTTTTGTTAATCAACAGAGTCGATTATTTCTGTGCGTACGAGAGTGTCATCTTCTGATCCTTTGCATCAAAGAGTGTGATGGTGAAAGGATACGTGCGACCGAGTTCGAGTGCCTTGCGGAGCTTTTCCTCTGTGCCAAATTCAGAAACATGTACGAGTCCTGCGATTCCTTCTTCGAGAGATACGAGTGCACCGTAGTGATTGAACTTGATAACAATACCGGTTACAGAATCACCCTTCTTGTAACGCTTCTCAGCGTCCTTCCAAGGATTTTCTTTGAGTGCCTTGATAGAAAGAGAAATCTTTCCGTCTTTGATCTCGATAACCTTTACGCGAACTTTCTGTCCGAGCTTAAAGAGTTCACGAGGATCATCTACGAGGCCCCATCCGATCTCTGAAATGTGTACGAGACCTTCAATGCCATCCTCGAGTTTTACAAAGACGCCGAAGTCTACGAGCCCTGAGATTGTACCGTCGAGCTCATCGCCGACAGAGTACTTTCCTGAAACTTCGCGCTTCTCCTTCACGCCCTGCTCTTTCTCAGAGAAGATAAGTTTGCCTTCCTTTGGAGAAGCTGAAATCACCGTCACTGCAATGCGCTTACCGATGAGTTTCTTGAGTTCAACAAGGATCTTGTCCTTGTCACCGTCCTCGATACGAGGGTAGTGCTCGCTCTTTAGTTGTGAAGCAGGGAGGAAGCCCTGGATTCCTTGCCATTCGATAATGAGACCACCCTT
>JAKAMX010000040.1 GCA_021812665.1 bacterium | reverse complement strand
TTCCGATCTTGTATTTCTCCTGCAAATCTTTTGGAATCTTTGGGTGCTTCAGTGGCGTCATTTCGCCGTTTTTTTCTATGATAGTGCTTGCTTTGTCGAAGAAGAAACCTTTTGGTGTCGCAAGAAAGAGGTACGAGGGCTTCCAGGACTCAAACATTCTTTGAGCATCTCTTAAAATCCATTCCTCTCTAGGGTTCATCATGTATTTCACCTCAATCAAATGAACATCGTGAGTTTCATTGTTAATTACAGCAAAATCTGGAGCCCGTCTAATGATTTCCATTGTTTCCTGTGCATGTATATCATTTTGCCTATGCGCCAACTCTGGCAAAACACTTTCATATCCAAAGGCCAATATTGTAAAACAACCACTGTCTCTCAACATCTGCTCGAACAGCGTTTCCGCAATTCTTCCTTTTACTAACTTACTTGAAAAATCAATTGGATCGTAATTCATGTGTGTATTATAACACCAGCGAACAACTGAGACTATGTGCCCTCACTCTCACAAGAGAGAGTGTTAAAAATTATTTTCAAGATAATTAATAATTACAGTTATATTTTTAGAAATACCCATCATTAAATCATTGGGGGCCAGTGTTTCCATTTTGCCCCCAATGGCATCATCCTCCCACGGGAAATTAACTATTTTACTCATCTCCAAATTATCAAGACCGCTCCAATGCATTGTCCACTCGACATCACTTTTTTTGCTATGAGCGATATTGTTCCTATAACCAAGAGTGCTCTGTAGCGCTTTTATACTTTGTCCGCATTCTTTCCAAAAAAGCACGAATGTTTCAGGTTGGTCATCCAGGTGTTTTTCTGAATACGCAATAAACGGACCCAACTTCTCCCACTTAATATCTGGTGTACTTTTTACAAATAGGCTAGTTAGATAAATAACTGATTCTGTGAATATTTTGCTAAATATATATAAAGATTTTATATCTAAATTTAATTGTGTAGATTCTGTATCTGGATTATCGGCTTTGATCCGTTCAAGAATAACAGAGAGGTAACAACCTTCTACTAGTAATTTTGAGAGTTGTTTATTGAAAATGTTACTCACATGAACATCAGATTCCTTTTTTTGATTAACTTTGTCGCTAAGATTTTTAACTCTATTTAGCAATAAGTCGAGATGTTCCATTGATAGTTACTGCAATATTAGTACTAATGGTGCTATATGTATACTATACCAATGATACTGCACTAATTACCAGCTCTCCGATTTTTTCATTAAACAGAAATTCAATTACTGCTTCCTTATTAAACTCTGTATCTATTATCCGTAAGCAACTAGGAATTGCGTGATAATTCTGATCAGAATAAATTATGCTTTCAGATTTAATTTCCACATTAAATCCTCGAAGTTTCATAAATTTTCCTGAAGCGTCAAGGTTCAAAAGAATGTGAGGATGGTTCTTCCCTTCTTTTCTGACTTGATTGCGATTTATGAAGAGTACTTCTATTGTCTGTTGATTTTCATCTCTCTGAAACGCAGTCGTAACAATTATTTTATGCACTCCGTCATCCGCAACAAGTGGCTCACAGAGATTTATTAATTTAACTGATTCGAATTTATGGGGAGCCACTCTCCCAGAACCCTGAGTATTTACAATAAGCTTTTTTGGATTATTTGGATATACCTGTAGCGTCGCTTTCCCCGACTGCTCAGACCCTTCCCTTGCACCACCAATACCAACCTTAATTGGCTTATCGATCATAATTGTTTCCACGCCATCAATAACTACACTAGACCCTAAAACTTCTATTGCAGTATGCTCATCACCACTACCATGAATACTTGTAGTAAACGGTATTTCTCCATTCGCGATTTTTCTGTAAAAGTCATCACTAAAAAGATTCGCCATATTTTGCTGGGGGACTTGGAATCGAACCAAAATTAACGGCTTCAAAGGCCGCTGTCCTACCGTTAGACGATCCCCCAATACCTCAGCAGAATACACCAAAACAAAGCGCTCGGCAATCCTATTTGCCCGCAATTTTAAGCAGCGCAAGCTCAAGCGAAAGGCCAGGCACTGCAGCTACTCGCACACTGTCGTATGCTGCGAGAAATACGGATAGCTCCTTTGAGGTCAGCGTCTGAATAGCGTCCTTTGCGAGGCCTTCAATAATCTTGAGGTCCTCCGGCGGAAAGTCTTCGGCCAGGCGCGCTCCGCTCGTTGAAACAAAGCGCGACATGATGATGGCTCTCATTTTTCGTAAAAGTAGATCGAGAAACGTTTTTTCTTCAACTCCACGTTCCATTGCAAAATTGAGTGCGACCAATCCTGCTTCAACATCGCGTGCAGCAACAGCGCTGAGAAAATCATTTACGGTGCGTCCGTCTGGTGCGCCAGTCACGAGCTCTACTTCTTGTGGAGAAATAATTTTATCTGTCGATGCTGCAATAACTTTCTCAAGCGTGCCGAGAGTATCGCGGAACGAGCCGTCTCCCAAAAGCGCAATGAGGTCTGCGCTCGATTTCTCAAGTGTGTACCCTTCTTTTTTTGCAACACGAAGCACGAGCGCTTTCAAAACCGACTGTGATGGTTTTTCAAAACGGAAACTCTGACAACGGGACACAACAGTCTCCGGAAGTTTCGCCTCCTCGGTTGTCGCGAGAATAAACACAACATGGCGTGGTGGCTCCTCGAGTGTTTTCAAAAGCGCGTTGAACGCTTCTTTCGTAAGCATGTGTGCTTCGTCGATAATATACACCTTGTATGGAGAACGCAGTGGCACTGTGTGTACCGCATCGCGAAGTGCACGGATATCATCGATGCCACGATTCGACGCTGCATCTATTTCATAAATATCGTCATCGTGGGTACCAATAGCGCGCGCGAAAATGCGGGCGATCGAGGTCTTGCCGGTGCCGCGCGAGCCAGAAAACAGGTACGCATGACCCACCGTTTCGCCCTTTATAGCCCCAGAAAGGGTCTTTACGACCACATCCTGTCCAATCACCTCATCAAAGGTTTCAGGGCGATATTTGCGGTATAAAGCGATGCTTGCCGACATATATATGAAGTATAGCAAATGAGGCTAGTTTCAGCTAAACTCCTAGCCCCTACGCCAATGCTGGCATTATATTTTTATATTAATGCGATGTATCTAAAGGTAAATTTTTTGGGCACCAGAATATGTTTTTTCTGTTAAAAAGAGCTGACTGCAGCGATGTCAGCTTTGGCGTAAGGGGCTAGAAAACAAGCAAAAAATCTGCTAAAATCTAGCGGTCTTTTACTATCTATTACCTGCGCATACTCCTCATGATACAGAAAATCAAAAACAAGATAATGGCGCGGCTCTTTGATAACCACACGCAAAATATTGCGTCCGCAGCCATGATCTTGGGCGCAGCCACACTAGCAAGCAGCCTTCTCGGAGTAGTTCGTCAGCGCCTGCTCATCGGGCAGTTCGGCGTTGGCAACAGTCTCGATGCATACTTTGCCGCATTTCAAATTCCAAACTTTGCATACAACCTTTTGATCTCGGCGACACTCTCCGTCGCGTTCATTCCTGTCTTTTGTGAATATTTGAATAAGGACAAAGACGAAGCATGGCGCATTGCAAACTCGGTACTCAACCTTACTGCTATTGTTATGGGTGCACTCGCGTTTGTTTTCTTTTTGGGAGCTCCGTACTTTATAAAACTTATTTCTCCAGGATTTATCGGCGACAAATACACACTCACTGTCAACCTCACACGCATTTTGATGCTCTCGCCACTCCTCTTTAGCGTCAGCTCGATTTTCTCAAGTGTGCTCAATTCATTCCGCAGCTTCCTGCTTGTTGCTATTGCTCCCCTCCTCTACAACCTTGCAATCATTCTCGGTATTATTTTCCTCGCTCCAACGTTTGGTATTTATGGAGTTGTGGTCGCAGTCATAATCGGCGCACTTGCACACATCGCTATACAAGTGCCGGGTGCGATGAAGTTCGGGTTCAAGTGGCAGCGAATCATCGATCTCAAGAACGCCGGCGTTCGCGAGATCATCAAGCTCGTGTTGCCTCGCATTCTCGCTATCGACACGTCACCAATCAGCCAGATGGTGGGAACATTCATCGGCTCGACACTCACGGTTGGCAGTGTTGCGATTTTCAATCTCGTATACAACATCGAGTCACTTCCGGTTTCAATATTTGCCGTTTCGTTTGTTGTTTCAGTTTTCCCAAGCTTGAGCAGTGCGCTCGCAAAGCAGGACTATGATGATTTCAAAAAGGATTTTTCATACACTGCACGACAAATTATTTTCTTCCTCATCCCACTCACCATCCTTACTATTGTTTTCCGGGCACAAGCGATCCGCCTCATCATGGGCACAAAGAATTTGAACTGGGAGGAGACTCGTCTTGCTGCCGGCGCGCTCGCCATCTTTGCAGTTAGTTTCATCTTCCAGGGGCTCACCCCGCTTTTCTCGCGCGCATTTTTTGCCTTGAAAAACACGACTACCCCGCTTATCATCAGCCTCACCTCTATTTTGGTGAATGTTTCTGGCACCTACTTCTTCCTCACTCTTTTAAGTGGCAACACTCTATTTGCAGAAATGATCCGTTCGTGGCTCAAATTGAGTGACGTAGCAGATCTCAAAGTGCTCGCTCTGCCGCTTGGTTTTTCACTGTCATCGCTGTTCAACGCAGGAGCGCTCTTTGCAATATTGAGATCGAAATTTAACTATCTTGATATTGATACACCGAAAATCGGCGTGGCATTTCTAAAATATCTTGGTGCTGGCTTGATATCAGGCGTTATTGGGTACACGGGACTCTACTTTATTGAGCCACATTTGAACGAGAGAACGTTCCTCGGCATCTTTGCACAACTCACATTTGCAACGACACTTGCCCTTGCCACATTTACGACCCTTGCCCTACTTTTGAAATCTGAAGAAATGGTAAGTTTGATCGGGGCAGTGAAAAGAAAGCTCAATAAGTCTGTCGTAGTCACCGGAACCAGTGAGAACACCCAGATCTAGGGTTTAAAATTTCGCACGATACGCTCAACTTCGCCAGCATCTGCAGCGTCCATTAGTTTTACGCGCAATTCTTTTGCTCCATCGAAGCCATGCACATATGCTTTGTAGTGCTTCTTCATTATTGCAAATGATTTGATATCTCCGAGCATCTTTTCAAAAAGGCGTGTGTGCTCAACGAGAATATCAAGCTTTTCTGAGAGCGACGGAGTGATCGTGCGTTCACGATCAAAGAGCCATGGCGTGCCAAACACAGCGCGTCCAAGCATAACGCCGTCAGCGCCGGTTTCTTTCACTTTCTTCTCTGCATCGGCGATATCATAGACGTCACCGTTTCCAATGATGAGCGTCCCGCTTCCTTTTGCGAGTTCTACAGCACGCGCTACGAACTCCCAGCGAGCTGGCACGAGAGAAAGCTCTTTGCGTGTTCGTGCATGCACAGTGATAGCTGCTGGCTTTGTTTCTAAAATTTTAGATAGCCACTCATCGAGAATTTCCTTGTTGTACCCAACGCGCGTTTTTACTGAAACAGGCAGATTGCCAGCGCCTGCCATTGTTGCCCAAATTACTTCTTGCGCAAGCTTTGGATCTTTTATGTGTGCGGCTCCAGCTCCCTGCTTTTCAATACTCTTGTCTGGGCAGCCCATATTGATATCGATACCATCGAAACCAAGTGAAGCGACGAGCTCTGCTGTCTTTTGCATATGTTCTGGATTTGAACCAAAAATTTGCGCAACAATAGGATGCTCATTTTTACTAAATTCTAGATCTCGCAGCAGCACATCGCGGCCCGCGCTGCAGAGACCATCTGCAGATACAAATTCAGTCCAAAACACATCGGGGCCACCACCTGGCTTTCCATGACGACTATACTTTGCAATCATTTGCCGAAACGCAGCGTCGGTCACATCAGCCATAGGCGCAAGCGCAAAGAACGGGAGCTGTAGGTCGCCCCAGAAGCCCAAAATTGGTTTGTCGTCGGCTTTCTTTTTCATTGGCGACACTCTATCACAAATCAATTATTTTCAAACCCAAAAAAGATTTTATTGCCGAAACGGAGATCAATGTATAGCAACTTTTTTGAGAGCGAGACGCCCAACGGAAACTCTTCGGCAAGCGCAGCTTTTAGATTTTTGACGACAGCTGCAGGAGTTATTCCGTCTTTTAGCTTTAGGGTTACCTTCTCAAGCATCGGATACGCGGTGCTCGATTTCATAACAAACTCATACTCGCCGTTTTCGAGCATAATCACACGAAAAGGCTTTGATACCGAGGATTCCAATGCGTGAACGAGATTGTCCGTATTAGCAAAACGTGCTGACGGAATATTTAGGCCGACAGGGTTATCTGTGTTCTGAGCGTCCAGAGGCGTGAATAATTCCAAATATACTCCGGTAGAAAAAACAGGCGCTTTATCGAAAATATATCCATGCTGATCTGCAAACCAACAATCAGTGAGCTCATACGCTTCCGCATTGAATTGTTCACCACACCACAAAACATACGGTTTGCGTTCCGTTAGCGAAACTTCAATAGTATGATCATCGACTTTGCGTGCCACGACAGATTCAACACGAGGGAAATTTGCGATAACCAAACGCTCAATTTCCGACTTTGGAAAGATTAAACTATTGTCGCGCGCATAAACAAGAAAATAATTCCCACTGATTGTATTTTTAACAAACGATCGTAAACCGTCCTCAGAAACAATGGTTGCACCAGATATTTTTATTGTATCAATATGCCAACGAGCATTATGAGAAACGCCGCCAAAAGCAACA
>JAKAMX010000039.1 GCA_021812665.1 bacterium | reverse complement strand
AACAGATTGTTTCGTCATTAGTAACCCAACGACAAACCCTGTCCGTTTTTCTTACCTAGTTGACTGTTGGGATGACAATTATTGTGTAGACAAAAGTGCCATTGTGACTATTCAGCCTGGTAAAACTGTTGTAGTTGGGCAACCGAGTGGATGTTCAAAATGGCAATTTGACTTGAACTGGTCAAATCCCGATACCGCAGCTGCGAGAGGTAATTGGCAATGGGGGGCTGTGGTTTAAAAGAACCCTAATGCAGTATGCAGCTGTAATTACACTGAAGTAAATGTAATGCCATCGCTATAACTCTTCTCTTTTGGTAAGATAAACATGTGATACCTGAAAATAATCTTAAGGAACCTGCTCCTGCTACGGTTCCACCACAAATCCCTTCTTCTTCAGTTGTAGTTGCTCCTTCGGAAGAAAAATCTCCTATTCCTGAAATTACTCCGGTACCAATTCCTAAAAAGAAAGTGAGTATGTTGGGAGTAGTAATTGTTGTAGTTTTTCTGTTTCTCCTTGTTGGTGGAGGAGGAGTCTCTGCAGCTCTTATTGCCTATGACAAAGTGACCCTCCCAAATAGCGACATGCAATCAGCGATTCGGAATACGGTTTTGTCTTTGCCGTTTGCCCCAAAGACTGCTGCGTATGTAGCCGAAAAAACTGCCCTCGCCACAAGCACACTCACGAGCGGATCAATGGATGTAAGTGTCGCCATTACTTCGAGTTCACTCTTATCGGTATCTGGATCAAACAACATTGATATTTCACTAAAAGGTTCATTTGATAAAACAGATGTCTCAAATATTAAATCTCAGTTTACGGTGAAGGCGGGGAACATGCTCGCAGCAGATGTAAAAGCCACCGGCAAAAAAATATACGTGAAGGTAAATACGTTTCCAACAAAGCTTATAACTCCATTTATTCCCATATCAGAAGAAATGCTTACCAATGAGTTCTCCCACTGGATTGTATGGGACACGAATACACTCGACACGGAAGCACGTTCTTTGATTGAGCAAAATACACAAACACAAAGCAAAACTCCCGCTCAAGCGTTAACCAGCGTTCTTAAAAATAAAACACTTATGTCGAAAATTACCCTTACGTCAGAAATGCTTGATGGAGTATCGGTGTATAAATTGCACCCAACCGTAGATGCAGAATTTGTAAATGCATATGTTTCCGAATTTGGAACAGAGAGCGATAAACAAAATTTGGATGCCGGTAAATGGCTTGATTCCCTGAAAGATTTCAATCTCGATGTGTATATCGACAAGAGCACTTATCACGTTGCAAAAATAACCTTGAGCTTTGCATCAAAGCAAAACAGTTCACTGTTATCGCCGGTAATGGGAATGGTTCCTTATGCAAGTTCGGGAGATATGCAACTGGCGGCAGTACTCAAACTTTCAGATTATAACAAGCCACTTACGGTAGATGTGCCAGCTGACACCAAAAGTTGGGAAGATGTTTTTGCTGATCTAACGAAAGCATTCATGGCAAGTGAAAGTGCAACGCTCATAAATCCTCAAAACCAATTACAACAGGCGAGAGATGCGCAACGACGTTCAGATCTCATGGCAATTACGAATTCGATATACCAATATGCAGCCGACAATAATGGAAACCTACCAGTTACCGCTACTTCGGCGTTTCCTACAAAAGAAACCTGTATTGGATCAGCATCTGGTTGCTTTGACTTAGCCCATGCGGGAAAGACGGGAAGCACTATTGTCCCAAACTACATTGCTATTGTTCCAAAAGATCCCAAAAATGGAACAGATGCAAACACGCAATACTTTATATACATGGATGAAAATGGAAGACTTCACGCACGGGCTCAGAGTGAGAAGGACCCCAAAACCCCAATTGTCGTAACACGCTAAGTGTGTAGTAAAATAGGCGATCCGAGTGAATATACAGAAGGAGAGTACTGATGGATCCCGTGGGAGTGTTGGGATTTTGTTGTGGTTTAGGAATTGCATTTTTGATGATTCTCGTGACTGTTCTTTTGGAGGCAGAACGGAAGATTGAGAATTTAGAATTACAGATAGCTTTCATCAAGCAAGATGCTCGTCGTACTGTCAGTCAAATGAAGACAAAGTTTGTAGTTCAGCAAGCACTATACGAATCAACGCTGAGGCGGCCGAAACGTTTTCCTAATACTGCTAAACAATGGAGGTTATATTCAGCAAAAGGTATTTAAAAGACACAAAAAGCACCCCGTTCTGGTTAGTGAAGCAGGGGTGCTCTTCGTTTATCTAATAATTCATTAATCAAGCCATTTGAAAATCAAATGATTTCATTAATGAAGGGGAAGGCGATATTGCCTTCCCCTTACGCAAATTTATTTATGAAACTGCCAGTGACAGAAAGTTAACTACAACCGGCTTCGTATGTCCGTCCTCGCAAAGAGGAATGTTGTACCAACTTCTGCCAAAGGCAGGAAAAGAGAGATTAGCTCAACGGGGTTTCAATTCCCTGCTGAGTATTTAAATGAGCTTTTTCCCAAAGCTCAAGTGCGGCTTCTTCGCCAAGATTCAGTTGCTTCGCAACTTCGTCTGGCCCCTGTCCGGGGTAAACGAACAAACCACCATTTGGGCCGATCATGGCTGGAAGTGCAGGGTTACCGCACTCATGGCCAAAAACGACTGGAACATCGTAATTCAAATTCAATCCGACTAACCGGATTTGAAGTTGAACTTTGTCGCCCATGGCAATGTTTTCATAGAACCACTTGCCGTTAACGACATCCTTGCCGCTCCAGAACTCGATGTTCGCAACTTTGTTGCCATTTACAACAACTACACCACGAACAACCTGTTCAAAACTAACACCTGAAATGGTGATAGCGGGGTCGGGGTTACCGACGCAGTATGCCAAGACAACGGCTTTTATTTCCTGATCGCATGTGACTGCACCATCCATAACATGGTCACAATCAACTTTCGGCTGAGGCGTTGCAATCATTGCAGCTGTGATAACTGGCTTATCTTCAGTTTCGCAAGAAATGCCAGTCCAGCCACCGTTACCGTAGGTAATGTGAAGCGTGAAATGGGCAATCTTGTCACCATAGTGGAATTCGATGACCTGACCATTCGTCCAATCAGCGCGATTATTGATCGGGCCAAAGTGAACAATGGTAGGTTCTTCGGATTTCACATAGATAAGCGGATATCCGAACTGATCATATGAACCAACCGGAACATTCCAAACATTCGCAAGCGTGCACTCGAAAGTGTAATTTTGCGGAGCAGGAGTGCTCGGTGGTACAACAATCGTCGGAGTAACCGTTGGGCTTGGTGTCACACTCGGTGTCGGTTCTTCCGTTCCATCAGGTGTGGGACTCGCTGTAGGGGTAGGCTTGGGCTGGCATGCCGGATTGTTTTCAGATTCAAACACGAATCCAACATCCCATTGGTCCCATGCACCACCGGACTTGCGCCCGTCCACCTGCAATTTGCCACAAACTGCTGTGTCAATTTGCATTTGGTAGGTTTGACCAGCATTCAGATGAATGTTTCCACGGTAATCCTCATGATTCTGTCCATCTTGCGTCCACCACCAGTTTGTCTGAAAGTCGTAGTTCCCATCTTCATGAGCCAAAAACGTTACAATCCCGTTTTCGGGCCAAATGTGGTTGGTATCTACGATTTGAATGCTTCCGCTTGCCATTGCTGGCAGCGCCATAACAGCGAAAAAAACGATTGCCAAAAGGCTTAATGCTAACTTCTTCACGATATTTCTCCTCGAGGCAACCGCCTCATTACTTTGTTAATAGAGCACAGATGAGGTAAAAGCCTGAAGGAGTAAATCCTCAAGCTTCCACCCCCTGTGTGCTCTACTAAGCATCAAGTGAATGGTTTCTCTCTTTAGTTTTTTTAATGTGCGAGACATGAATGTAGTTGCAAATAACTGTTCATATCTCTAGTCTCTGAGCTTTGTACTGCTCAGACGGGGGATTATAAAAAATTGTGATTTTGTATAGCTCCCCGTCTAACCAGGACCGGTGAACCTTAAATTGTCTTAGAAGTTACTTAACTGAAGATAAAATCATTATATACTATCGGATGCCTTTTGTCAAGTCCTTCATTCTTGCCTTTCGTCTCGTGTTCTTACTTAACTCTAGACATATTATACCCCATAATAGGTATTTGTCAAGTACTAGTTACAGCGGCGAGTATGCACTTTGGGATACAATGGAGTATGCCTGCCTCAGCATTACAGCTTACTGATCCATCGGTTGAGGTTGTTCTGGCCTATGCATCGACTGGTCTCGGTCATTTGAGGGTAACAAATGCCTTGTTTGAGGCTGCCCCAAAGGGAGTGTTTCCACATCTCTTAAAGACCCGAGATCAAACAGCCTCAACACTCCATCGCTTGACCAGTATGAATCCGCTTTCAAGGTCTCTCCTTGAATGGTCTCAAAATGGCCTTCCTGAGGCTGTTTTTACAAAAGGGTATCGTACTTTTTTACGCTCAAATCACCGAGGAATCCAGGCTGAGCTTGCTACGCTCATTGAGCAAGAATTTAACATTGTGAAGACAGTACTAATTGTAGCCACTCACTTTGGCCTCGCACACCAAATCGCAGGAGCAAAAGCAGCTTTATCAAAACAACTGGGAGTGAAAATAATACTCGCGGTGGTGGTAACCGACGATAGCCCTCAGCGGATCTGGTATGTAGAAGATGCAGACATTTTGTTTGTACCAAGTTATGAAACAAAGTCCTCACTTGAAGCGTATGGAAAAAGGAAGGGTTTAAAGAAATTGAAGATGCATGTTGTTCCATATCCTTTGAGTCCTCGTCTTTCAGTCTCGCTTTCCCCAAAAAACATGCAGAAGCGAAAACTGCAATGTGACCCAGCAGAGAAGAGTCGAATTGAGGTATGTGTCCCGATTTCAGGAGCAGCTGTAAACTTGGACTATATTGAAAACCTCATGAGTGCGATGTATCGGAAAAATCCGCGTTTTTTCTTTTATGTGGTTGCTCGACAAAATATGTACACGAAAGGCTTTTTGCAAAAACTCTCCAGGCGTCCATATGTTTCACTTATAACTTCCATTCACGATCGAGAAATTGTGAAATATTACAATGATCTTTTGTCGTCTACCGTGATCTCTTTTGAAATCACAAAGCCGAGCGAGCAAAGTTTTAAAGTTCTCTTGCCTGTTACGAGTGTGGGAGGGGGCATACTCCTTTTGTCTGAACCAGTTGGACGCCAGGAATACGATAATTTAGATTTCTTGAAGCGCTATGGATACTTGAACTCTCGTGCATTTTCCACGTCTGCCGATGCGAGTGTTTCAGCTGAAATGATTGTACGTATGCATACAGAAGGAGTGTTTCTGAGGGCTTATCGGACCGAAAAATCAAAAGCTTCTCACAACATATCGTCGCGTGGTGCAGAACAGTTTTGGACTGAACTTTCTCATCTGTTGACGGCTGGCAAGTAACTCTCTATAATATCCCTACCTTTACGTATAGATGACATTTCTTTATTCACGTTTGAACTTAGCTGACGCTTAATTCTTAGGCGCTGCAGCTCAAAGAAATCCCTCATTCATATATTTTGTAAGTTACTTAGTTGACGTAAAGGCACGTCAACATTTTTTGTGGAAGAAAGACGTTAATTCCTTTGCACTTTTTACATTGCCCATGTGGAGACGGAAACGAGGGCCGATAGTTCAGTTGGCTAGAACGCTTCATTTGCAATGAAGAGGTCGCCGGTTCGAGTCCGGCTCGGTCCACAAAGTTAGAGGTAGATGAAAGAAGAGAAATAGTTTCTCCTTTTTCATTTATTTCTAAAGAGGTTTGTACTTTAACAGCTCAAAAGAGAAAGGCCGTAAGTAATTAAAACATGCAGACAGTGGATGCCTAGGCATAGCATACCGAAGAAGGACGTACATAGCAGCGAAATGCGTCGGGGAGAAGCTACGATTCGATGATCCGGCGGTGTCCGAATGAGGCAACTCACTCTTCGTAACGGAAGAGTACCCGTGCTCCAAATGATCTCACGAAAGTGAGAACTACTAATGCACGAGGTGGGAACCCAGAGAACTGAAACATCTAAGTATCTGGAGGAAAAGAAATTAAATTAAGATTCCGTCAGTAGCGGCGAGCGAAAGCGGAAGAGACTAAACCGTTCTTTCCAACGCAAGTTGGATGAAACGGGGTTGCGGGACTCTAATATGGGAGTAGTTTTGATAGCAGAACAATCTGGAATGGTTGACCACAGGGGGTGAAAGTCCTGTACGCGAAATCAATAACTACCTCTAAGAGTATCCCAAGTACCACGATACAAATACACCGTGGGAATCCGGGGGAACCATCCTCCAAGTCTAAATATAAGGCTGTGACCGATAGTGAACTAGTACCGTGAGGGAAAGGTGAAAAGATGGGCGAGACGCCCAGTTAAAAGAACCTGAAACTGTCTGCAGACAAACCGACAGAGCTTCCATCCGTAAGGATGGGTGTGATGTCGTGCCTATTGAAGAATGAACCGACGAGTTGACATATATTTCTAGTCTAAGCCACCCGCGTGGCGCAGGCGTAGGGAAACCGAGTCCGAATAGGGCGAATAGATGTATATGTCAGACCCGAAACCCGGTGATCTATCCATGAGCAGGCTGAAGTCGCACGAAAGTGTGATGGAGGGCCGAACCCGTATCAGTTGCAATTGGTTGGGAGGACTTGTGGATAGGGGTAAAATGCCAATCGAACCGGGAGATAGCTGGCTCTCCCCGAAAGGTCTTTGGGGACCGTGGCTAACGAAAAATACACGAAAGGTAGAGCACTGGATGGGTTATTAAGCGCAAGCGAGGTACCCCAATCAAACTCCGAATAGTTGTGTATCTGCGTAGCTAGACAGCCGCATCGGGCTAAGCTGATGCGACAAAAGGGAAACAACCCAGACCATCAACTAAGGC
>JAKAMX010000038.1 GCA_021812665.1 bacterium | reverse complement strand
TTCTTCTACAGGCTGCTAAAGAGCGCTCTCACCCACCTGAACATCTCCTTTTTTATGGACCGCCAGGCTTGGGAAAAACAACCCTGGCGCATCTTATCGCAAATGAAATTGGGTGTCAAGTCAAGTCCACCTCGGGTCCAGCGATCGAAAAAGTTGGCGATTTAGCATCTATTTTAACGAATCTTTCCCCTGGCGATGTTCTCTTTATTGATGAAATTCATCGTTTAAATAAAACGATTGAGGAGGTTCTCTATCCAGCGATGGAGTCAGGGGTCCTCGATATTATTATTGGAAAAGGCCCCTCTGCTCGAACAATCCAACTCGATCTACCTCCTTTTACTATGATCGCGGCGACGACACGCATCGCACTCCTCTCCTCTCCTCTTCGTTCTCGGTTTTCAGGTGGAACATTTAGATTGGAGTTTTATACCGACGAAGAAATTGAGCGTATTGTCCATCGATCGGCCGATATTCTTGGCGTTACGCTTGTCGATAAGGCGGCAAAACACATAGCAGAAAGAAGTCGTTCGACGCCCCGAACCGCAAACTATCTTTTGAAGCGTGTGCGCGATTATGCGCAGGTGCACAAAAGCGATCTTTCTTCTCGCGCGGTATCCGACGCACTCGCCCTTCTTGAGATAGACGAGCTCGGTCTCACCGCACTTGATCGTAAAATTTTGGAAACTATTATTCAAAAATTTAATGGTGGGCCTGTCGGCCTTGGTACTGTCGCGGCAGCTCTTTCTGAAGAAGACGCAACAATAGAAGAAGTGAATGAGCCTTATTTGATTCAACGTGGTCTTCTCGAGCGAACACCGCGCGGTCGAATTGTGACACGTCGTGCGTACGAGCATTTGGGTATTGATTATCCAGAAGAGTTGGCAAAACGACTATTTTCTTAGTTTTAAAGTATTGGTTGTTTCTCTTTCTTTTTTTCGGTATGCTGGCTTTATAAATAAGTAATTTTATGTCCGGGCACAATAAATGGTCACAAATAAAAGAGAAGAAAGGAGCTACTGATGCAAAGCGTAGTAAAATTTTTGGTAAGTATTCTCGCCTTATTGCACTAGAGGCAAAGAAAGCAAGCGGAAACCTTACTGCATCTGGTCTTCGTTCTGTTATTGAACGCGCGCGAAAAGAAAACATGCCAAATGATCTTATTGATCGCGCGGTTAAAAAGGGTGCTGGCGGCGACGCGGGAAATATGGAGCCGGTTGTATACGAAGCATATGGTCCCGGAGGTTGCGCAATTGTTATCGAAGGACTTACTGACAATAAAAATCGAACAGTTGCAGAAATCAAGCACCTGCTCTCAAAACATGGTTTGTCTCTCGCAGGGCAAGGGTCAGCAATGTGGGCATTTCACAAAAATGCTGATGGCGCGCTCGAGCCACAATCAACAATCCCATTATCCGAAAGTGATGGCGCTTCGCTCTCCTCTCTTCTTGATGAGCTGGACGACCACGAGGATGTTCAAGATGTTTACACAAACGCTGAATAATTTATTTTATGCGAATTATTGCAATTGATCCGGGGTATGAACGTCTTGGTGTTGCAATCATCGAAAAAGGACGCGTGGACGGCGACACGACGGCATCGGGTGAAAATAAATTTAATTCTCAAAAAGAACGATTACTCTTCTCGGAGTGTTTTAAAACAAAAAAATCTCTTCCATTTGTAGAAAGACTTGAACTTGTTGGTCGTGAAGTCTCCCGTGTGATAGATCAATACACTCCGCGCGAGTTGGCGATAGAAAATCTTTTTTTTGAAACAAACCAAAAGACCGCCATGAGGGTTGCGGAGACTCGCGGAGCAATTTTATACCAAGCGCGACTCTCAGGGTTAGAAATATTTGAATATACCCCCCTGCAAATAAAGGTTGCAACAACCGGTTACGGAAAAGCGACAAAAAATCAAGTTCTTTCAATGATCACCAGACTCATTTCTGGCGCCGAGAACGTAAAACAGGACGATGAAATGGATGCAATTGCTGTCGGCCTCGCCCATTTCGCTCATACGCGACACTAAAAATAGCCTTATATATCAATACTATTCTTACAAAACGGCGTCGCTCCACAGGTTATCCCCAACGCCAATACTGGCATCTCTGCAAGCAGCACGCCTTAAACCCCTTGAGCTGGTTAAAAAGTGCGGGTTTGTAGTAAACACCACCCCCAATAGGCCCAAATACCTAATGCCAGTATTGGCGTAGGGGTTATCCACAGTTTTAAGTAAATTATCTTGCAGACAAAAAGCCTTTTTGCTACAACTATGGGGTCTAGTGAGGCCAAATTGGTGACAGACACATAATTTTAAAATATAAAAATGTCAGACGAAGAAATAATTGAAATTGACCCAGAAATGCTCGAGGATGAAGATCTTTTTTTGGATGAAGAAGACGAGCTTGATCTTATTGGTGGTTTTGAAGACGAGGAAGGGCTGGATTTCAAACCAACACCCGAAGAGGAATAAAATTCTCACAAAAAAGCCGGCACGTGCCGGCTTTTTCTTATACTATTTTTATATACCTTCTTTTTCCGATTTTATAAATACCAGGCTTTGCTTTGATAAGCGGTTCATTTATTTTTTCTTCCTCATCATCTTTTATAAACTTCGCCGCACCTTCTTCTACTAGTCTTCTCCATTCGCTTTTCGACACAACTATTTCTTGTTTCAACAAAACATCAACGAGAAAGTCCTTGGTTTCTGTTTTCACTTCTTGAATATCGTCTGGTGTCTCTTTTTTTTGAAATGCAGTGGTGAAATAATTTTGTGCTTCAACCGCCTTTCCTTCTCCATGATAAATCTTTGTTATCTCGAACGCGAGCTTCATTTTAATATCACGTGGGTTAGTATTTTTGTCGGCAAGTTGTTTTTTTATTTCCTCAACTTCTTTCTCTGAAACAAACGTGCAGTCCATAAACAGCTGCGGAATATTTTCATCTGGTTGCGACATGAGCTTCCCATACATATCAATATTGGTCGCATCCAAAAACACACCGGTCCCCAAACTCTTCGACATCATTTTTTCTTTTGTGATTGGGTTCTCGAGGAGTGTGGTGATAAATACAAACTTCTCTTTGTTTTTGTATCTCTTGAGTAGTGTTCTACCAGCAAGCGCGTTAAATTTTTGATCGTTGCCACAAATCTCTACATCCACATCAAGATGTACACTGTCGTACCCCTGCATGAGCGGGTAGAAAAATTCATGCACATAGATTGGTTTATTTTCTGCAATTCTTTTTTCAAACATATCGCGCTCAAGCATTTGCTGAACGGTAAAATTTGAAGCCAGGTTCACCACGTCTTCGAATGTCATTTTTGCCAACCAGTCGTGATTATAAACAACCTCCACTGGATTTTCCTTGTTATTAATATCAAGAACCGGGTTAATTTGTTGTAACCACGTTTTGGTGTTTTCCATCACCTGCTCTCGGGTAAGCTGTACACGGGTGGCTGTTTTGTCTGTCGGATCCCCTATCTGAGCAGTAAAGTCGCCAACAAGGAGCACTACCTTGTGTCCTAGTTCTCGAAACCGCTCCAAAACCATGTAGTTTGTTGCATGCCCTAAATGAAGCGCTGTTCCGGTGGCGTCTGCGCCTATATAGATTTTTATCTGCTTTCCACTCAACAACACCTCTCGCAGAACCTCTTTAGAAGGGAGGATCTCCACAACACTTCGAGACAGGAGTGTTTCAATCTTGTCCGGATTTGTATCGATTTTCATATCATTATCGTACCATATTTAGACGCCCCTAGCCTACCAGTGTGTCTTGTGGTAGAATCGCACCCTTCCTTGGTGCTCGTTTGTATTATGGAAAAAATATTTATTGTATAATTGAACAGGTATATGACACCACAAACAACTATTATTAAAAAGCGTGTTCGCTCTTTGTTCCGTAATAAGAAAAATATTTTTTTATTATTTGTTGGCCTCTCTTTCTTTTTTGTGGGATTCCTTATTTTGTGGGCGTCTTTTATTCCCTTACCCGACTTCAGCACGTTTAAAGACCGCACAGTTGTAGAGTCGACAAAAATATACGATCGCACCGGCAAGGTACTTTTGTATGATGTTCACCAAGATGTACAGCGTACTGTTATTCCTTTTGATCAAATACCGTTGAATTTGCGTAATGCAACAGTTGCGATCGAGGACGCTAATTTTTATCACCATTATGGTATAGATCCCAAAGCTATTGTTCGTGCAATTCTTGCCAATATTGTTGGTGGTGGTTTTAAACAAGGTGGTTCGACCATCACACAACAGGTTGTAAAAAAGACTCTTCTTACCGATGAAAAACTTATCACAAGAAAAATTAAAGAAGTTGTTCTTTCTTTTAGGCTTGAGCGCGCTTTTACAAAAGATCAGATTCTTGGACTCTATTTAAATGAAATTCCGTATGGTGGAAATATTTATGGCGTTGGACAAGCAAGCCGTGTATTTTTTGGAAAAGAAACAAAGGATCTTTCGTTAGCGGAAGCTGCTTATATCGCTGCGATTCCGAACGCTCCCACATATTATTCTCCTTACGGAAACCATCGCGATAAGTTAGATGAACGAAAGAATTTTGTTCTCCAAAGAATGTATGAGCTTGGTTTTATTGATAAACAAACATTTTCAGATACTCGCGCAGAAAAGGTAGCGTTTCTACCTAAAGAACCGCTTGGTATCAAAGCACCACATTTTGTTGAGTGGATTAAAGAATATCTGGCCGATAAATATGGGGAACAAGCGGTTGAAGAGAATGGTTACAAAGTCACCACAACTCTCGACTACAACCTGCAACAAGCAGCAGAAGCAACAATAAACCAGTATTCTGGCGATATTGAAAAGAATTATGCAGCAAAAAATATGGGACTTGTGGCCATAAACCCCAAAAACGGACAAGTGCTTGCTATGGTTGGTTCTCGAAATTACTTTGATGTTCAAAATCAAGGAAACTTCAATGTGACCATCTCGCCAAATCGTCAACCAGGATCAACATTTAAACCGTTTGTTTACGCAACCGCTTTTATGCAGGGATACACCCCAGAAACAACTGTTTTTGACCTTAAAACAAACTTTAGCACCAACTGTGATGCCTTTGGTAAACCCCTCTCTCCTAATATTAAACCTGAGGATTGTTACGTTCCTGAAAACTTTGACGGGAAATTCCGAGGACCAATTTCATTGAGAAACGCTTTAGCAATGTCGCTCAACGTTCCTTCAGTGAAGACTCTTTATTTGGCTGGTCTTCAAAACTCACTTGATGTGTCTAGGCGTATGGGTATTACCAGCCTTGGTTCTGCTTCTCAATATGGACTTACGTTAGTGCTTGGTGGTGGCGAGGTGTCTCTTCTTGAAATGACGGGGGCGTATGGAGTTTTTGCAAATGATGGTGTAAGAAACCCAACAACCCCAATCCTTCGCGTTGAAGATAAAAATGGTACTGTTGTTGAAGAATATAAAGGGCAAGGGCAAGAAGCCATCCCAAGCGAAATAGCACGAAAGATCACAAATATTTTGTCGGACAACGTTGCGCGCACACCTGAATTTGGAGCAAATTCTGCTCTTTACTTCCCTAACAACGATGTCGCTGTAAAAACAGGAACCACAAATGATTATCGCGACGTGTGGACCATTGGATACACACCAAACATAGCTGTTGGCATGTGGGCCGGCAATAACGACAATACCCCAATGCATAAAAACATTGCAGGTTTTATTATTACACCCGTGTGGCACGCTTTTATGCAACAAGCTCTACAAATGACTCCTCAGGAGCGTTTTATTCCTCCTCAACCCGAAGATTTAACCCTCCTTCCTGCACCTCTTGCGGGCGTATGGCAGGGCGGAGAAAAATTTATTATAGACGGAGCATCTGGAATGCTCGCCACCGCAAACACTCCAATAGAGACAAGAAAAATTGTTGTTGTTCCTGATGTTCATTCTATTTTGTATTGGGTTAATAAAAATAACCCCCGCGGCCCGCAACCACAAAATCCACAAAGCGATCCACAATTTAACCTTTGGGAGACACCTGTCCGCGCTTGGGTTGCTACACAAAATATTCGTGAGGGCGATCGCAGTGGTATTCCAACCACATACGACACCCTTCACATATCACAAGACGCACCCATTCTTGCGGTTGAGGGTTTAGATTTTACAAAAAAATACAGTGCGGGCACTCCATTAAATGCTCTTATAACTAGTTCTGGTAAATACCCCCTCAGTCGTGTTGAGTTCTATTTAAATGGCCAACTAGTAGACAAACAAAACACCACTCCTTTCTCTTTCTCTTTTACCCCATCAGACCTCCCTTATATCGCCGCAGAGAATGATGTTTCTTTTGTGGCTTATGATTCTGTGTTAAACAAGAGTGTTTATACAGCAAAGCTTCTTATCGAACAATAAATTAACGAATATCTTTGTATATTTCGTTTTTTATTGTTTTGTTTATTTTTTTAAGTAAATCTTCTTTTTTGAGAAGTATTTCTGTTTTAATAATGGGTGGTACTTTTAACACAACATAATTTTTTGAAAAAAAAATTTGTTTTGTGTTGAGTTGAATATTTTCTTTTCTACAAATTTCTATCATTAATTCTTTTTTTCTTTTTTCTGTGTTTGTTAAATTTTTAAACCGTGAAAGGAGGTTTTCGATGGGTATCATATTATTTTGTGAGCGGCATGGTGAGATATACAAAAGAAGGGTCCCCTAATCCTTTTATAACCACCGGTCTATTTGATTCATTAAACTCCATAACCAGACTATCTCTTTCTATACCAGACAAGCAGTCAAAAAGATGCTTTCCATTTAAAGATATTTCTATAGGTTCACCATTCATTGTTACTACAAGATTTGTTTCGGTTTCTCCTATATCGGTGTTTTTTGTTGAAAGAACACACTTCTTTTTTGTTGGATCAATGTCAATCTGAATTTTATTAAATTTGTCTGAAAAAAGAGT
>JAKAMX010000037.1 GCA_021812665.1 bacterium | reverse complement strand
ATCCTCCTAGGGTTTGTTGGGTTGAATGGGTATGACCGCAGGGATCTGCAGGCCACTCCCGATGAGCGTGACGTTGGCGCCAGCTTCACGGATCGTGTCGAGCTCCTTGATGCGGAGACCGTTGGGACCCATCTTTTCTGCCGCCTCGTTGAGGGCGGTGAGGCCATCAGCCTCTGCCTTCATCTTCATGAACGTTGCTTCAGCTTCAGCCTGGGCGACAGTCTTGATGACCTTCGCCTTTCCTTCAGCCTCGGCAAGCGCCGCTTTGGCCTTGAGCTCGGCCACTTCTTCCGAAGTGATCGCAGCTTTGGCACTTTCGTTCGCGGCCTCGAAGTCATAAACTCCGATGTCACGAACGGCGACACCCCACTCCTCTTCGAACTTGAACGCATCATCGAGGACGCGATCGAGTGCTTCGCGAAGCGCGTTGTTGGAGGTGGCGGTCGTGCCCTTGGTGCCGACGATGTCGGTCCAGGAAAGATTCTTGAACTCCTGGATGACGAGAAGGTTGATGCCTTTCAGAACAGCGTCGACATAGCGCTGAATCCTGAAGAGCGCCTTCGCCGGATTGACGACTTGCAGTACGACGAGGAACTTGAAGTTGAACTCGAGGTTGCCCTCGAGCTCAACGTTGTCCATCTTGAGTCCATAGCTGTAGCTACGAACGAGAATCTCGGTCACGTTTTCCGAAACGCGAGACTCGAAGCTGTCGTCGATCCAGGTGAGCTTGGGGATTGTGTAGGTTTCATAGAAGCCTGGCAATCCCTTCCACACTACACCGCGAGCGGGAGCAAGGATATCAAGCACTCGCGTGCTCATACCCTGGAGCGCCTGCGAGTTCGGCGCGGGGACGATCTTGTACACACCGAGGTTGTCGGTGTCGTCGTCGTCGGGATTTTCGAGTTCTTGAGAGAATTCGTGACCCGAGTACGACATGACCACCTTGGCGACTTTTCCCATGCGCGTGTATGCGCGAGCGAAACCTTCGGGAACGATGTCCCAGAAGATCCCCATTTTAGCGAACTCGAGCATGCCGTACTGAACGGCGTACCAGAGGCCGGGGAGAAGGATGAAGATGGTGATGAAGGTGATGATCGCTTCAAACATGATTGCCTCCTAGGCAAAGAGATGAGTTCTTTTTGAGTGGCGAGCGTGATTGCCGCCGTGCTCAGATCTGTGAAAAAGTGAATTTACTATTGTCAGAGAACAAGAACTTTCTGCTTGAAACATAGCATATTTTAATGAAAAAGTCAAGTAGCGAATAGGGGCAGGACAGGGGTCAAAAACGTGGTAGAATAAGGCGTTCCTGAGAGGGCATGTGGCGGAATTGGTATACGCGTACGTCTCAGAAGCGTATGGGGTAACCCTTGGGAGTTCAAATCTCCCCATGCCCACCAAACTGCTTTGGTGTGCATGGGAGATTTGAAAGGCGCAGTGATGTTTTTGTAATCAAAAACCACGAGCCGGGGTCGAGAGTACTTGGTCCACGCAGGGTGTACTCACCCGAGTAGACCTAGTAACTCGTGATCAGTCTCCTCATGCCCACCAAACTGCTTTGGTGTGCTAGAGCTGGAGAGGGGCGTCGGTCACAAATATTTTCTCGTCGTCACTCGAAAATTTCGCGACCCCGGCTCGGCAATTTTTCTGCTGAAAAATTATGCCTGCGCCTTTTGAGTTCTCACGCAAGCTATGCTTGCTTCTCCAGCACAGAAAACAAAAAGGTCCCATTCGGGACTTTTTTGTTTTCTGTGCTGGAGAGAGGACTTGAACCTCCAAGCCTTGCGGCACTAGTTCCTAAGACTAGCGCGTATACCAATTCCGCCACTCCAGCATATTTGCCATTTCTTGTGGCGTTTCGCATTGTAGCATGTAAATGAAATAAAAAAAGGACCTCCGAAGAGGTCCTTGTGGTAGGCGTGTGAAGCACCTACCTGATTTTGTTACCATTCACAAAGAATGGAATGCTGACAGCGACGTAGAACGTTGCGATCAGCAGGGAGGTGGTGTCCCTCATCGCCGCGACCGAACCGATCGCAGCGATGAGACAGCCAGCGCCCACCGTAAAAAGGAAACGCCTGACGTTGCACACCTTTGCGGTGATGAAGTGCCGACCATCGACATAAATGGTCGTAATGCGATGGTCCCAGGCGTTGGTGGAAAGGAGCTGCTTAGCCATTGGATTCTCCAAAAGGGGATTTGAGTGCCGTACTCAAATCTATCTAAAACAAGTATAGCATAATATGGGGAAATGTCAATGGATGCGTAAGCTACGCATTTTACCAGTAGGATGCGACCACAAGTTACTAAGTCGTGTCGCTCCTGAGTACTTGCGGTCCCGTCTCGCCGTCGCTGCGCGACATGCTCCGACTTTCGAATCCTAACGAAAGTGCCGCTGGGCACTTTCTCTGTGGCACCAAATTAAAAAGACCGGGTAATCCCGGCTTTTAATTTGGTGCGCCCAGTAGGATTCGAACCTACGACCGTTTGCTTAAGAGGCAACTGCTCTACCAACTGAGCTATGGGCGCATTATTCCGCGCTAACAGCGTATTGTGGTTACCTGCTGGGCCTACCAAAACAGCCATGGGCGCATTAAATTTGTTAACTGAAAAATCTTAACACAAGTATACGATTTTTCAAACTAAGATTGCGGGAGGGGTTATGCTCCGGCTTTCGACATGTCGGTCACGAGTTACTAGGTCTACTCGGGTGAGTACACCCTGCGTGGACCAAGTACTCTCGACCCCGGCTCGGCAATTTTTCTGCAGAAAAATTATGCCTGCGCCCTTCGACCCCCTCACGCGAGCTATGCTCGCTCTGGCCCACAATAAAAAAGAATTGAAATTCAATTTTTTTATTGTGGGCCAGGAGGGGGTCGAACCCTCATCCGCTTTCGCAGACAACATTTTAAGTGTTGCGCGTATACCAATTCCGCCACTGGCCCGATAAAATGCGCGCGGGGAGAATCGGCCACGAATCACTTTATATTTTTTACAAAAATATAAAGTGTTCGCGACCCCGCCTCACCGTTGCTTCGCAACATGTTCCGGCTTTCGATTCTCGACGCGAGCAAAGCAGTTTGCTCGCTCCCACGCCAAGAAATCTCAAAAGATTTCTTGAGGCGTGGGCGAGAATCGAACTCGCGCATGGAAGTTTTGCAAACTTCAGCCTTACCACTTGGCTACCACGCCTTTTATGTAATTTTATAACACAACTATACTTCGGAAACTAATAACACTTGTTGCGGCTGAAGTTTCAGACTTTTATTTCAGCTCGCTTCACTCGTGCCACTTGGCTACCACGCCTAACTTATTATTTTTCGCACACTCTCTAACTAGCTCATCCTAACCTTGTTGCGAGAGCTCGTCAATTCTTTGGCGATTTCGTTCGCCTTCATCGATCTTGATTTCCAACACAGGGAGAACGCGAAGCTTTGAATGCTCTTTTAAATATTCACGCAGCTCAGTGCGCTTGCGCTTTGCAAAATCCAAAGCCGAAGCTTCTTCGCTCGTAGGGAATGTTGTGATGTAGATGGTGCCGTATTTGAAGTCTGGTGAAATGGTTGCGTCGGTGACTGTTACGAGCGAGCGAGGGCCTGCTTCGCGAAGAAAAAACTGCGCTGCTGTGCCGCGGAGAAACTCTCTCATTTTTTCTTGTCGGGGGCTTGTCATATTATTTTTCTGCCATTACAAACGCCTCAAGCACATCACCGGGTACAATCTCAATATCTGCCTCGACCATCATTCCGCACTCGTTGCCCTCGTCAACTTTCTTTGCAGGAAGTTTTTGCTGCTGGAGCTCAGTAATCTTACCTTTACCGATTGCTGTTTCTCGGCGCATAATTTTTACCTGTGCGCCAACCTCGAGCATACCAGAGGTAACCTTGCCACCGATAACTTGCTTGTGCTTGGTTGTGCTAAATGTTTTGAGAACTTTCGCAAGGCCTTCAATTTTTTCGCTGAGGAATTTTGGTGTGCGACGATCGAGTTCTGCATTTACCCACTCGGAAAGTTCGTAGATAATATCAAATGTTTTAACAGTAAAGCCAAAACGTTCTGCAATGTCTTGAGCTCCGCGCTCGATCTTTGTATGGAAACCTACAATAATTGCGCCCGTTGAACCAGATGCGAGCTTTGCATCGTTTTCTCCGATAGGACCCACACCCTTCGCAATAATTTTAATTGCAATACGCTCGCGTTCGATCTTGTTCAATTCTTTTTCGACTGCTTCAAGCGTTCCCGCTACGTCGGATTTCAAAATAACGGGTATAATAAGCGCATCGGGAGAGAGGGGAATTGTACGGGTGACTTTTGTTGGTGCAAATTTTGCGCGTTCCTCCCGGAGAAGCTCTTGTGTGCGCTCCGCTTCCTTTTTAGTTTCAAATGCGTGGAAGGTCGTTCCTACTGCAGGAAGGGTGTCAAAGCCAGTAATTTGCACTGGCGATGAAAACGTCGCCTCTGCAACAACTTCGCCGAGGAAATTTTCAATCGCACGGACTGGAGCGAGGCTTTCCTCGGCTAGAATAAACGACCCCTTCTCGAGTGTGCCGTTGGTGATGATGAGCGTTGCAGTATTGCCACGCTTTGTGTCGACGCGAGATTCTACGACGATACCTTCGGCAGGAAGCGCGCTATCTCCGGTAAGGTTTGCCATTTCAGCAACGAGAAGGAGCATGTCGAGGAGCTCGGGAATGCCGGTTCCAACTTTTGCAGAAATAGGTGCAAATGGTACGTCGCCGCCGTAGCCTTCGAGATACACTTCGTTTTCAACGAGGTTTTGCTTAGTGCGTTCGATGTTCGCATTTGCTTTATCAATTTTGTTGATAGCAACAATGTAGGGAATGCCGGCTTCCTTTATAGCGCGCAATGCTTCTTTTGTTTGCTCGCGCACGCCGTCTTCTGCAGAAACCACAAGGATTGCGATGTCTGCGACTCCTGCTCCGCGAGAACGCATTTTTGAAAATGCTTCGTGACCTGGCGTGTCGAGAAATGTAATACGATTTGCGGTGTATGCATCGGTGCCCTTGTGTGACACTTCGTATGCAGAGAGGTGCTGTGTGATGCCACCAGCTTCCCCGGAAACAATGTTTGACTTGCGGATGTAGTCGAGAAGGCTCGACTTGCCATGGTCAATGTGCCCCATGATAACAACGATGGGTGGTCGGGGAACAATGTGAGATGAAGTAGGTTTAGCCATAATTGTTTTGGGGTTATGCGGCGGCAATAATAATTTCTTATGAACGCTTTGCGCGCGCAACAGCATCGCGTTCTTCTGGGGTCATTTCGTATTCAGAAGCGAAATTCTTGATCGGCTTTGCAAAAACGCTTACGCGGTCACGGGCATAAAGACTTGAAACTACCGTACCGTCTCCGTTTTCAGACAAAAGCGCGATTGCAAAACTTTGGTTGCCTCCTTCGCCTGCGCCTTTGAATGCGTTGAAGCGGATTGTCTCAACGCCCTGAATACTACGAGCGATGCGCTTGTCAGCTGCCTGCAAATAGCTTGTTGTGTCCTTCTGAAATTTTTCGAGTGCGTGAATATCTTCACCGAGTGCGCGAATGACATCCTCGAGAGTCTGCGCGTTTTTACCCGCGAGAAGTTTTTTGAGGCGACGCTCGAGAATAAAGATCCAAGTACCAAGAAGAACGATAAGTATGATGGATCCAATGGTGAGAATTTCGAGTGTCTGGGGTGCCATAGCGTTTGAAATACTACAATATTTTTGGATATTTTGCAAAAAAGCCACCGTGTTGGTGGCTTTTTAAATCGAGCGAATGCTTACCAGATTTCGTCGTCGGGAAGCAGGCAGGGTAGCTCGACTTGGATGCCACTCCCTCTGCACGCAGGACAATTTTTTCTAGTGATTCCGTTCGGGTCGTTTCGTTCGAGGAATGCTTGGACCCATCCGAAAATTCTTCGCATTCCGTGGTGAAGTACGTGGCCTTTACCGCGGCAAACGACGCAGTTATTCGAAGGCTGCTTCTTTCTCATGGCGAGCTCCTTTCAATGAGGCTTGGGTCTAAATATACCCTAGCTAAATAGCATTGATTTAGCAAGGACGACGGGCTATGATGCATTTATGAAAAGAATCTATCTTGATCACGCTGCAGCAGCGCCCATAAGCCCAAAAGCGCTTCGTGTTTTGTCCGAAGCGATAAAGAAGTACCCGGGGAATCCGAGTGCTATTCATCGCGAAGGTCGCGAGGCGCGCGCTGCGCTTGAGTCTGCACGAGCAGAAATAGCGGCAGCCCTCGATGCACGTCCTGACGAAATAGTATTTACGAGCGGTGCAACAGAGGCAAACAACCTCGCGATCCTTGGTGTCGTGCGCGAGGCAAACGCGAGGGGGGTTTTGAATCCACGTATCATTGTTTCTGCAATTGAACACCCTGCGGTACTTGAGACGGTGCGCGCACTCACAAAAGAAGGGCTTGCAAAAGTTGATGTGCTTGGCGTCGATGAGTTTGGTCTCATTGATACGCGTGAGCTTAGAAAAACCATTGTTCCCGAGACCGTCCTCGTTTCAATCATGTATGCAAACAACGAGATCGGTTCGGTGCAAAATATTATTGAAATTGCAAAAGAGGTTCGCCATGCACGAAAAGTAAATCAGTCAGCATATCCTTTTATGCATACCGATGCAGCGCAGGCAGCAAACTATCTGGATATAAATGTATTGCGCCTTGGCGTAGATCTCATGACGCTTTCGTCTACAAAAACATATGGCCCTCGCGGAGTTGGAGCACTGTTTATAAAAAGAGGTGTGTTTATTCAGCCCATTATGTATGGTGGCAAGCATGAAAGCGGCCGTCGACCAGGTACCGAGTCTCCTGTGCTCGCACTCGGTTTTGCAGCAGCGCTTTCTGAAGCAAGAAAAATGGCAGCGAAGGAATCAAAACGTGTTCAGAAATTACGCGATCTCCTGGCAGAAAAGATATTAAAAAATATTTCAGGTTGTTCCGTGAACGGTGGCGTACTGCACACATTGCCAAATATTCTCAATGTTTCTGTGGGTGGTGTTGAAGGAGATACGCTTGTTTTATACCTCGATGCGCGAGGCATTGCAGTCTCTGGACAAAGCGCATGCAAGAGTTCTGAGGATGGTCCGTCACATGTTATAATGGCGCTAGGAAAAGCGGGGGAGGCGCAAGCCGGAACGATCAGATTTTCATTGGGAAGAGAAACTACGCGAGAAGACATTGTCCGCGTAGCAAAAGAATTTTCGCAAATAGTATCATTTTTGCGGAAGGCAGAAATGCAGAGCGACATTGTGTAGATTATCAGGTTCAATTATCACAATATTGATTTATGTACGAGGCAAAAAACTTTGAACGTTTACTGGGGACGGAGGGTTTTTCGGACATGCTTTTACGCAATCATCTCATGCTCTATGAAGGATATGTTTCCAACACGAACAAAGTAATTGAATTTTTAAGAACTACTGAAGTTGGAACTCCGCAGTGGAACGAAACAAAACGACGTTTGGGGTGGGAGTGGAACGGTATGCGTCTGCATGAGCTTTATTTTGGAAACATGGTAAAAGGAGGAGCGGCTTTTGATAAAAAAAGCGCACTCGCAAAGCAGATTGTTGCAGATTTTGGATCGTTCGAAGTTTGGGAAAAAGATTTTCGTACTACGGGCGCAATGCGCGGCATTGGCTGGACGATTCTCGCTCGTGACAATGAAACTGGACGACTTCTTAACGTATGGGTCAACGAGCACGA
>JAKAMX010000036.1 GCA_021812665.1 bacterium | reverse complement strand
CGATCTCTGTAAGAAAATGGATGCCGCAGCCGTTGCGACAAACGAGTTCTTCTTAACTTCAAAGAACTGAATGTATTATAGAATATTTGAAGCTAAAAGTCAATTGTCCTACATCCCGCTGAAAAGGCGAAGGCGAGCTTCGATAACCTTTTCCATTGCATCGACGGGCTCCTTCATAATTTTATAAGGAGCAACTTCGTCTGGATGCTCTGCGAGGTAGGCTTTGAGCGCATTCACAAACGCAACACGCATTTCAGTATTGATATGCACGATAGCAATTCCTGCCTTGATACCGTTGGTAAAGTCTTCATCTACGGTGCCCGATCCTCCATGGAGCACGAGTGGCACTCCTGCGGCAGCGCGAATTTTTCCAATGCGCTCAATATCGAGACGAGGATCGTGCGTTGCACGAAGCATGCCATGGATATTGCCGACCGCTGGCGCAAACAGATCAACACCTGTTTCTTTTACAAAGTGCGCGGCATCTTCGGGTGAAGTAAGCGAGGATGGATCGAGACCCACACCCTCAGGAACTTCGTCGAGAACTTTTGATGACTGACCGATATATCCCACCTCTGCCTCAACGAGCACTTCTCTGCCCGCAGCTCGTGCATACGCAACACATTCTTTTGCCATCGCAATATTTTCTTCGAGTGGAAGTTTTGCGCCGTCGAAAATTACTGAGTCAAAACCAGCGTCGATTGCTTCTTTCACGCGCGCCACTGAGTAGGTGTGGTCAGCATTCAAATATATTGGGTACTGATATTCTTCGCGAATACTTTTCACGAGCGCCACAGCTTGCTTCACGCCCACAAAGTCTCGCTCTCCTTCAGACAAACCAACAATTACGGGCAAATTAAGTTTCTTTGCTGCATGAAAGATAGCCCAGAGGCCTTCGATGTTTGAAATATTAAAATGTCCCAGCGCTGTACCCTTGGCTTCTGCTGCATGAATTGCCTCGCGTAATGTTGGTATCATTCAACAATTGTACCCTAAACACCCATAGCGAGCAAAGAAATTATTTTCTAAAATAGCACACTCTTTCACGCAAATTCTTCAATATGCGCCATGGCGTATATTGAAGAATTTTGGCCACCTCATCAATTTATTATTCCTAACTATTCTGGTATACTTGCTCTCATATGAATGAGAAATTAGATTTTGTCGCAATTGGAGACACTGTTATTGATGCATTTATTCACCTTAAGGAGGACGAGGCGCACACAACACGCGGGCCAGCAAACACACAGATGCTTTGCATGCAGTTTGGCGCAAAAGTTCCTTATGACTTTGTAAAAGTTCTCCCTGCTGTGGGCAACAGTGCGAACGCAGCCGTAGCAGCTGCACGCTTGGGTCTCAAAAGCGGCCTCATTTCAAATCTCGGCGACGATCATTATGCAAATGAGTGTCTCGATGTGTTCAAGGGTGAAGGCGTAGTAACTGACTTCATTAAAAAACACGATGGCAAAAAAACAAACTATCACTATGTACTCTGGTACAAGGACGATCGCACTATTTTGATCAAACATGAGGAGTATGCCTACTCAATGCCCGATGTAGACTCTCCTCGCTGGCTCTATCTCTCTTCTCTCGGGAAGAACTCTGTTGAATATCATCATGAAATCACTGCGTACATGAAGGCGCACCCTGAAATCAAACTCGCATTTCAGCCTGGAACATTCCAGATCAGCCTCGGCACTGAAGTGCTCGGCGAGCTCTACAAACACACAGAAGTATTCTTCTGCAATGTCGAGGAGGCACGACTCATCCTCAAAACTGGCGGCGAAGGAAAAGACCTCGCAAAATTGATGACGACAATCGGACCAAAGATTGCAGTTATCACCGACGGACCAAACGGAGCATTCGTCTGCGATGGCACCGATGTATGGTTCATGCCGGTTTACCCAGACCCAAAACCTCCATACGAACGCACGGGCGCCGGCGATGCATTTGCTTCAACATTTGTTGCAGCGCTCGCTCTCGGCAAAACTCCTGCAGAAGCTATCGAGTGGGCACCTATCAACTCAATGTCAGTAGTACAAAAAGTTGGCGCACAAGAAGGACTTCTCAAGCGCGAGGAGCTCGAACAATTCCTCAAAGACGCACCAGCAGACTACAAGGTGCAGAAGCTGAGCTAATAAAATCGACAATAAAAAAAACCGCGGCATGACCGCGGTTTTTTAATTTTCTATTTTCTCTTTAATCTCAGCATCAATATTATTTAGCGATTTTTTCACTTCTGAAATTAGTTTAAAATAATTGGACCTTTTGGTTCCTGTATTATGTTCTAGGGGGTTCATTAAAGTCCTAAACGCATCTTGTACATTCTCCGGGAAATAATGAATCATATCGAGAGCGACTTCGGCGTTGATGTATTCAGCATCTAAACTTTTACGCACTTCCGGCAGGGCCTCAGCATATTTATTTTCAAGATTGTGCTTTTTTATTCTTAAATCTTCTATCAGCTTTTCTTTTTTCCATTTTTTATTTTCTAAATGAATCGAGACAAGTTGCCCAACAATTCCTATCATACCACCCAAAACCACTCCGACTAATCCAAATAATGCTTCCTGCATATTTTTACTAATTACTTAATAACATTTTCTATTGCTGCTACAATCCCCTCCGTATCCATTCCATAGTGCTTCACGAGTTCCGCTGGTGCACCTGATTGACCAAACTGGTCTTGCACGCCGACAAATTTAATTTTTGTCGGATGCTCCGCTGCGAGAACTTCTGCAACCGCAGAACCCATACCACCGGCAACCTGGTGCTCCTCGACAGTCACGATTGCGCCACATTCTTTTGCGAGAGTCACGACAGCTTCACGATCAATTGGCTTTACGGTTCCGATATTCATAACTACTGCACCAATTCCCTTTTTCTCAAGTTCGCGAGCTGCCATGATGGCGTTGTATACAAGTGAACCGCATGCGATGATGCCGACCTTGATTGCAACAGCGGGGCGATAAAAAATTTGAGCTTTACCAATTTCAAATGGAGTATCCTCCGTGGTAACCACAGGAGTCTTTTCGCGTGCAAGACGAATATAGGTAGGTGAGTTTGTTTTTGCCGCAGCAAGCGTAGCCTTCTTTGCCTCAATAGAGTCACATGGAGTGATAACGACCATGCGTGGCATAACGCGCGTAATAGCAATGTCTTCGAGTGCTTGGTGTGTGCCACCGTCGGGACCAACAGAAACTCCAGCGTGTGAGCCTGCTATTTTAACCGGACGATCGTTGTAACAAATAGTTGTGCGAATTTGTTCCCAGTTGCGACCAGGGCTAAACATTGCATATGAAGAAAGGAATGGAATTTTTCCCATTGCTGCCATTCCTGATGCCACTGATGCTGATGACTGCTCAGTGATGCCCATTTCAAAAAAGCGCTTTGGGAATTCTTTTGCAAACGCGTCCATTTTTGTGGACTCGGTCAAATCGCAACAAAGTGCAACCACGCGCTCGTCCGCTTTCCCTGCAAGCAAAAGACCATCACCAAATCCTTGACGGATTGGCACCTGCTCGACATCTGCATCAAAAAGTTTTGGGTTAAGTGAAATCATATTATTCGTGTTGAAAAATAAATCGTGGTGTCTGTGCTCCGTTTATTTCAACAATCTCAGTAAACATAGCTGCTGGGCGAACCCAAAATTTTGAGGTTGAATTCTCATATAATGCTTCATACACAACCATATCCTCAAGTGTCTCACTGTGCTTTGCGAGGCAAATAACACGGTATTCGTTACCCGTCTTTGCATGTTTATAAACACCAATTTTAATTTCGTTGTTCATATTATTGATGTTCGCTAGTTATTTTCCCACCAAGTGTGCGAAGTTCTGCAAGTGCCTTCTCTCCTTGTTCTTTGTTTGGTGGAGTTCCGTGCCAGTGGTAATCATTTTCAAATTCAGGCACGCCTTTGCCCGCGATTGTGTGCGCAATGATAACGGTTGGTTTTTCAAAAATTGCCTTCGCTTGGTCGACTGCGTCGTTGATCTCGCGCATGTTGTGTCCGTCGATCTCAATCACATGCCAGTTAAACGCTTCCCACTTTGCGCGCAATGATTCGAGCGGCATGACGTTTTCTGTAAAGCCATCAATTTGAATATTGTTACGATCGACAATAGCAATGAGGTTATGGAGTTTCTCTTTCCCTGCAAGAAGTGCCGCTTCCCAGTTTTGCCCTTCATCGAGCTCGCCATCACCCAACAAGCAATAGATTGTACGATGTGTTGCCATGCCGCGGTCGAGACGATCAGCGAGCGCCATACCGACAGCCTGTGAGAGACCAGCACCCAGTGGGCCAGAGCTTGTTTCAAGAAGTGGCAAGAAGTCTCGGTGTGGATGACCCTGCAAGCGTGATCCAAACTTGCGCAATGTCATCAACTCTTCCATTGGAATATATCCAGCGTGCGCGAGTGTTGCGTAGTAAACCGGGCAAATATGACCGTTCGAGAGAACAAGACGATCACGATCCTCCCAAGCAGGATTCTTTGGGTCGTGTTTCAGGAGATGAAAAAAGAGTGCGGTAAAGATATCTGCCATATCGAGAGGCCCCGCGGTGTGACCCGACTTTGCTTCAACCAGCATCGTGATTATCGACTCACGAATTGCGAGTGCTTTTTCTTCTAGAAATTTTATTTTATCATCGTGGAGATCTGCCATAGTTTTATGATACCAAATTCTGTAGTTCTCTAATAGCGTTGCCAACATCGTCGCTTTCGAGAACTGCCGAGCCTGAGACAAGGCGTGTGGCTCCCGCTTCGACCAAACTTCGTGCGGTTTCAAAATTTACAGAACCATCAACACTAATCGGCATATCCGGCAAACGAGCGCGGAGCTTTTTAATATGATCAAGCACGCGCTCATCAAATGCTTGCCCCTGAAAACCAATTCTCTCAATACCCATGCACTGAATAAAATCGATGCGATCGAGATACGGCTCGATTGCTGAAAGTGGAGTTGTAGTATTTATTGCCAGACCAAGTTCAATGAGTCCGACAGGAACAGCTTCGCGGATCACCTCGAAATCAGTAACTGATTCAATATGCACGATTATGCGACGAGCTCCTGCAATAACCCATCTCGGTACCCACTGCTCTGGATTTGCAATCATGAGGTCGACTTCAAAATCTACAGACTCCCACTCGGGCATCCCCTGCTCTTCATTTTCTATCCGCTTAAAAAAGGTATCGCCCGGTATGTGCGGCCATGTTCTGCTCGGCACAAACTTGCCATCCATAATGTCGAGTTGAATAAACGGAACAATTCCAACAAACATCGCGACCTTTTCAACGAGGTCGTCGTAGTCATGCGGCATCACCGCTGGAATAATCTCAAACTTATTACTTTTCTTCATCGAGCTTTTTAATTCTGCGCACGTGTCGTTCATCACCAGAGAATTTTGTTTCGAGCCATGCCTTTACCACGCCTTCAGCCTCGTCAGCATCGATAAATCGTGCCCCAAGAGAAAGGATATTCGCATCATTATGCTCACGAGAAAGGAGCGCAACATCAAATGGCCCACCATAGTAGACCGCAGCGCGGATACCTGGCACACGGTTTGCGCAGATCGCCTCACCTTGTCCTGTGCCGCCGAGAATAATTCCCTTGGCGCTACTGTCTCCCGCAACAGCAAGCGCGACTGGTTTTATATAGTCTGGATAATCATCGAGAGGCTCGAGCTCATGCGCCCCGAGATCTTCGACCTCGTGTCCAAGTGTTTTAAGGAAGGCAACGAGGTGCTCCTTGATCTCAAACCCTGCGTGATCGCTGGCAATAAATATCTTCATACTATTGGAGAAAACCTGCGACCTTTACTACATGCTTCAGGAGTGTGTTGGTGTAACCCATTTCGTTGTCGTACCACGAAAGTACTTTTACAAGATTACCATCAACAACGCGTGTCATGCTTAAGTCAGCGATAGCACCATCAAGCTGCCCAACAATATCCGAAGAAACAATTTGTTCATCAGTTGCTGAAAAAATTCCATCCCAACGAGGATCTTTTGCTGCATCGCGAAGAATTTTATTTACCTCTTCTACTGTAGTGTTACGCTTTGCAATAAATGTTGTATCGGCAATAGAACCAGCGACAACAGGAACGCGAAGCGAAATGCCATCAAATTTACCTTTGAGGTCTGGCACGGCTTCTGTAACCGCGATCGCAGCACCCGTTGATGACGGGATGATGTTCTGAGCACCTGCGCGACCGCCGCGCAAATCCTTACCACCAGGACCGTCAACGATCTTTTGCGTACCGGTATATGCATGTGTCGTACTCAAAATCGCTTTTTCGATACCGATCGTTTCATTCAAAATATTAATTACAGGTGAAGCGGCATTTGTTGTACATGATGCGTTCGATGAGATCTGACAAGTAGAAAGTTTGTCGTCATTGATTCCCATGAGGACAGTCTCACCAACAATACCTGGAACAGCGGCACCTTTTACCGGTGCTGTAATAACAACACGTTTTGCACCTGCATCGAGATGTACCTTCGACTTCTCATAGCTCGTAAAGAATCCGGTCGACTCAACAACAATATCGATGTTGTATTTTGCCCAAGGAAGCTTCGTTGCATCTTTTTCCTGAACGAGAATAACCTTTTCTCCGCCCACCACAAATCCTGGCTCAACACCTTCGGATGCGGGAATAACTTCTACATCGAAATCAGCGCGGCCATATACCGTGTCGTACTTCAAGAGATATGCCATGTTTGCAGGATCACCAAGATCGTTTACTACAACAATTTCAAGTGCTGGGTTTGTACGCGCGAGTTTATAAAACGCACGTCCAATACGACCAAATCCATTAATAGCTACGCGTACTTTTTTCATAATGTGGGTGATTACCTATTAATTTATATGCAGATATTTTATCACACACAGCAAAAAAGCACACTTTGTGTGCTTTTTTGCGAAGTTAATTAAAAATTCATTATTTAAGCGTCTCTTCAAGAAGAGTCTTGAGCGCTGCGGGATTTCCTGAACCCTTGCTTGCCTTCATTGCTTGTCCGATAAGGAATGGGAGCACTGCAACTTTTCCACCTTTGTATTCTGCTACAACGGTTGGGTTTGCATTCAATACTTCTTGTACGATTGCTTTAAGCGCGCCCTCGTCGCTGACTTGGAAAAGACCACGAGCGTTTGCAATTGCTTCTGCATCACCGCCTTCTTCATACATCACAAGCAAAATGTCTTTTGCTCCACGAGATGAAAGTTTACCTTCTTTGATAAGTGTCATTAATTTAGCAAGAGATTCTGCCTCAATTTTTCCAAATGTCGTCGAGCTCTTTGCTTTCATAATTCCTGCAATGTCAGAGGTAATATAGTTTTCGAGAAGACCATATGCGTCTTTTGCAATATGCGCCGCTGTAATTTCAAAAAGATTGCCGAGCATTGCATCCGCAGTAAACGCGGCTGCATTCTCTGACTTGATACCAAAGTCACGTATGAGTCGTGCGCGTTTTTCCCATGGCAGCTCAGGCATTGATGCTTTAAGCACTTCGTCCGACAGTTCAGGAATTTCGCTGCGCTTTAGTTTTGGCAAATCAGGATCTGGGAAATAGCGATAGTCATGCGCACTTTCTTTTTTGCGTTGTGAAAATGTCGCCTGTTTTGTTTCGTCCCACCCACGCGTCTCTTGCACTATCTCGCCTGGACCGCCATCGAGAATTTTTGTCATACGATCTACTTCGTATGCAATCGCGCGCTCCACTGCGCGGAATGAGTTTATATTTTTTACTTCAACTTTTGTACCAAGTTTGTCAGTCGCACTTATTGAAATGTTTGCCTCGACACGCATCTCCCCTTTTTCCATATTTGCATCAGAAACACCAAGCGTGCGAAGCAAGAGCTGCAACTCGCGTGCAAAGTTTCCTGCATCTTCTGCTGTGTG
>JAKAMX010000035.1 GCA_021812665.1 bacterium | reverse complement strand
CATTTAAATATCGGGGATGTTGCTCACATACTGACGTTTCTCCTCCTGTCCTTTCTATATATGTTTTTCTTTGCTTTGTGCGGTTTATTTTTTTCTATTGTTGCTAAAAGTGAATCACTTGCACTTTTTATTCCAATTTGTATTTGGGTCGGCATTACCTTTGTATTACCTGAACTTGCAACAGGCCTTACCCCTACAGCACTTTTGAATCCTGTCACCATGCTACAACTCCCTCCCTTGGATGGATTCTTTAATTCGGTTCAACACATATTGTTTCCAATCTCTCTCGGATGGCACTACACCATCATGAGTGGAGAACTATTGGGAAGTTCATTTAGTCCTAGCATTTCGATACTATCCGTACTCACTAATCATCTCGTAGAGATCGGAACTTTGCTCGTTTCACTAGCAACGCTCGGACTGCTCTCAGTAGTTGCCTTGCAAAGATTTGATCCACGCGGAGATTATGTAAACGAATAATACTATGCACCAAATCTTAACAGTTGCAAGAAAAGAATACCGTGATGCACTACGAAACCATGTGTTCATGATATTTCTCGCATTTCTTATTGTATTAACAGGCATATCGCTCTACGTGGGCGCACTTAACTTTCAAGCGAAAGTGGCTTTGTTTGATAGGACGTACCAAGCACTCATCGCTGGTGGGCAATCCGTGACAAACCTTGTTAAGCCGGAATTTTTCCCACTACAACTCTTGCGCGCTACCATAGAATATCTTGAAATTATCGGTGCCATTTTAGCCATCTCACTCGGATACCTTAGTATCGCCAAAGAAAAAGGTAATAACACCTTACCGTTGATATTTACTCGCCCGATTACGCGCACACGATATTATCTCGGGAAATTACTTGGCAACGCCGCAGTCCTTACGTCGGTATGTGCTGTTTTATTCTTTGGCATCATCGGTGTACTCATGTTTATTGGGGGTGTTCATCTGTCACTGATTGAAATGGTGAAGATTTTACTTTCCTCGTTAGCAACGTTGGTGTATTTATCCATATTCTTTCTTTTCGCTGCACTCTGTACCACGCTCATGCGATTTCCTGCAAATGCACTCATCCTCTCTTTTGTAATATGGTTGTTTTTTGTACTTCTCGTGCCTCAAATTGGGGACACAATGGATACCGATAATCAAGTGCCGGGAGGTTTCTTTAATGCAATCCATGTCGATAAACCACAATCTAAGATTATCCTTCAGCAATTTACTACTTATGAGACGACCCGCAATGGAGTCGAGGAAACTTCTATCACCAAACACTATGAACGACTTACCTTTGCACTTCTTGGCATCAAAGATATCTATAGCGGCAAATCGTTAGGCTACATATTTTTAGATAAGGCGTGGGAAATTTTGTGGCTCATAGGATTTCTGCTCACCTTCGGTTTCGCATCATTGTATGCGTTTACGAAAAGCCAAGTTCTGTGGCAAAAGGTCGAATAGAACAATTATTAATGTAATGATTAAAAATTAACTTAAAAATATGACCAATAAAATAATATACAGCACCATTGGAATTGTAGGCATTGCTCTTATTGCAGGGCTGGTGTTCGTGAAATCAAATAGCACATCGCAACCAGTGCCTCTAACAACCACGACGAAGGACGCAGGTACATCGAGTGATCCGCAAGACATAGTGCCTGGCACATATCAAAATAAAATAAAGAATACAGCGACAGCGAGGGGTCTTTCGATTGTCTCTGGCCTTGTTGAAAACAATGTCGATGCGCAAGGAAAGGTAACCAACGACCACCTGGAGTTACTTCTTAAGAATACCTCTGCGCAAGACATGAGCAATTTTGAGGTGTATTACACGATCGCCGATCTAACGACACAAAAGAGTGAGGGGTACTACAAGAAATTGACGGGCTTCGTGTTAAAAAGCGGAGAAGCAAAATCTGTTCACTTCGACGGAAAGAGCGGGGCTGAACATTTTGGAGTAAACAAAGATGGTCTTTACTTTGCTTCAAAAAATAAATTACAATTCAATATACAAATCAGCACTCCCGGATTCCAAATCGCCCATATTGAGCTCACTAAAGACGCGGGCGGTGCTGAGCTCAAAGATTAGTCCCGTTGCCATTTATGGAAACAATTGCCAATTTCTTTTCACACCTGCTCCCCTCGTTGGGGAGCTTTGGTGTGTGGGGATATTGGTTTATTTTGCTCGTTTCGTTTGTTGAGGCACTGGTTATTGTTGGGTCATTCGTCCCCGGGGCACTCTTTGTGGTCTTCGCAGGGATACTCGTCTCGAAGGGTGTATACGACTTGGGTGACATGATTATCTTCGCTTCTATTGGCGCAATTCTCGGAGATATGGCGAGTTACTACCTGGGCTCAAAAGGCATACATCTATTCAAAAACGAGAATAGATTTCTCAAGGAGGATCATCTGATTGGTGGAAAAGCATTCTTTAGGAAGCATGGAGACAAGAGCGTACTTATCGGTCGCTTCTTGGGTCCACTGCGTTCAATCGTACCGTTTGTCGCAGGACTCACGGGAATGAACAAAAGATCATTTCTTTTTTGGAACGTTATTGGCGGCGTAGCGTGGGCCGTATCCCATATACTTATTGGATATTTCTTTGGAGGATCGCTGGTGTTTATTCATAAGTGGTCACTTCTGGTGACTGTGTTTGTATTGGGATCACTCGCCATACTTGCCATTATCTGGATATTTGTTAAACAATCGGAATTCGTGTTGCGTTTTTGGCGACCATTGGTCATATTTCTCTCCGGATTTTTGGTGTATCAAATGGCGGATATTGTCTTTCTTGGTGAATCGGTTCCGTTTATTGATGTGCGCGTACACGACTGGTTTCTGTTCGTACGCGACGACGAACTAATACTGTTGTTCAAATTCGTTACTGTACTTGGTAACTGGCAATTTATTATCCCGACCGCATTCATTCTCAGCATCTGGCTTTTCTATAGAAAACATCTGCGACACTATATTGCTCCGCTCTGGATTACTTTGGTAAGTGCGGAAGCAATAACCTACGCATTGAAGCTGTTTGTCTCACGTCCGCGTCCATTAGATGGATTGCTTATTGAAAATGATTTTTCATTTCCCAGCGGACATGCGACGATTGCGATGGCATTTTTCGGTTTCCTAATTTATGTCATCTCAAAACACACACATTCCTCTCGAGGACGCCAGGCTTTCATATTTATTTTCGTGACGCTCATACTGCTCATCGGTTTAAGTAGATTGTACTTAGGTGTGCATTACCTTAGTGATATTTTTGCTGGCTACCTTGTCGGATTACTGAGTATCTTACTTGGAATGTACGCAAAACAAGAGTTTCAAATACATAAACAAAATATATGAATGTATTTACATACGTACAAGCGTTTTTTCTTAGACGCAGGAAGATCGTTCTCGCCGTTTTTGCTCTACTCGTCCTTCTCGTCTTTTTGGTGCACGTAAATGCGTCACCTCAGCGTGACCACGAAGAACCGCAGCCACGAAATATATTGTCCTCTGCAACAAGTACACCTGAAGAAAAACTACTTCAGTATGTGGTATTTGCTTTCGACGGCTCGCGTTCGCTGGTTGAATGGCGAGAGACACTCGATTTTGCAAAAGAAATGAACAACTCAGGTACACCTATTCACTTCACGTACTTTATCAATGCGATTTATCTACTCCCTGAAGCGCACAAGAATTTATATCATCCGCCTCACAACGCCATCGGCACCTCCCTCATCGGATATGGCTCCACGACAAAAGAGATTGGAGAGCGTGTCGCGCTCATTAACGAGGCGTATCAATCGGGACACGAAATTGGATCTCACGGCGTTGGGCATATTCCTGGATACAACTGGACTGCTGATGATTGGAAAACCGAGTTGTCACAATTCAATGGGATTCTTGATAGAGCTCGCCGGGGCATTGATACTGACGTGGCACTTGCAGTACCTGCAAGTGCCATCCAAGGATTCCGCGCCCCCGATTTGGTAGCGGATGCAGGGCTCGATACTGCGCTCGACGAGCTCGGTTTTGCATACGACGCCAGCCGCACATCTAAAACTGGAGTATGGCCAAGAAAAATTGGAAGTCACTGGGAAATGCCGCTTGCGTCTATCCCGTACGATGGACAGCATAAGATATTGTCAATGGACTACAACTTTTATGTCGCCGACTCGCACGCAAAAGATGTACTGAAAAAAGGTACGGCAGTTTGGCAACAAGAGCACGACGAAATGCTCGCGGCATACATAAACTACTTTAACTCCAGCTACAACTCCACTCGGACCCCTATTTTTATTGGACATCATTTTTCAGATTGGAATGACGGCATGTATTGGGACGTGTTGAATGAGGCCGCAAGGTACATGTGTTCAAAACCCGATGTGCGCTGTGCTACGTACCAAGAGACAATGCATTACCTTGAGAAGAGGTCGTAATCCTACAATGAGCTTCTTTATGAAGATTTCACCAGAATTTATAGAATCTCTGGCATCTTTTTTCCGACCTACTGAATAGAGTAACTTACTGTTTGCGACTTTTTACCATCCACATAGAACACAAGACTATAACTGCCTGATGTTCTGGTTTGGCCAGCATTCAATACCCAATCAAAGTGGAAATATTTTGCGCCGTCTTTTGAAGGATGAGACACTTTAGAATCAACATATTTACCATTGTAGTATCGTATGTAGGAGAGCTGGGTGCGCTGCGTTGCATTTTTAAGAGAGAGGACGGCGTATATAGTAGGTACGGCTGGAGAGAATGTTGCAACGGAATTAAGGGCCGCCCCGCTCGCGGCAAGTCCACTACTCATTTGCACGCCTACGATTGATGCTGGTGCTACTGGTTTGGCAACAGTGATTTTTGTGGCAGATGGTTTTGGCTGGGTTTGGCTTGCGATCGTTGGAGAGATCACAGAAGTTGTCGGGAGGGGCTGTTGATTTTGAACAACAGGAGTGGGATTAACGGCAGCTGGTTTGCTAAGAATATACAACGCACCGGCCCCAATGAGGACAACTGCGACAATCCCGATAATAAAATTTCTTGACATAAAATTATTGTTTAATCTCCGTTAGCTCCGGGTGAGGAGGCATTTTCAGTTGATGACGAGACATTTCCGCTCTCTTGATCGGACGACTGACCACTCGACGCATCTTCCTGGTCCACCTCTTGCTCAATTTCATTATCAATCTCGCTTTGGTCATTCTCGCCATCGACTTCTTTAACATCTCCATGCTCGTCACCCGCGTGTTCACTATCGTCATTTTCTATTTCTAGCTGGTTGCTTTGAGCATCTTTATCGCGACTTACTTCTTGAACACCTTTCTCAACATCACCTTTAAACTCTGATCTTGCAACGGCTCCAGTACCCTTAGTATTTATTGCCCTATCTGCTGTTTGCGCGTGAGCCTGACCAATTAAAAATCCATTGCCCACAAATAGAGCGAGGGCAAACAAACTTAAGCCAGTAAAGATATTTCGTAAGTAAATTTTCATTTTTAAATTATACCACAATTAAGGTACAATTTCTAAAAGCGAAAGGGGTGGATAACTACTCCCATTCCCGTTCTTTATGAAGATTTCACCAAAAAAGCATATACTAAATACATGAAAATCTTAGTCGTCGAGGATAATCAAAAACTGGCTGCGAACATCAAGGAAGGTCTAGAACATGAAGGCTTTGCTGTCGATTGCGTGTTTGACGGACTGGCGGCGGAAAAGCGTATCCTGATAAATCGGACTGATTATGACGTCGTAATTCTCGATCTTATGTTACCTGGGAAAGATGGTGTCGTGGTGTGCCAGTCATGGCGCGAGCAAGAAGTCGTTGTCCCCGTGCTGATGCTCACCGCTCGTGACGCAACTGACGATAAGGTCAAAGGACTTAACTCCGGTGCAGATGACTACCTCGCTAAACCATTTGCTTTTGAAGAGTTGTTAGCTCGCGTGCGAGCATTATTACGACGTCCCGCAGTTACGGAAAAAACGGTTCTGGAGGCCGGAGATATCACGCTAGACACGGTGCGTCGTCGGGTCGAACGTGCCGGGAAAGAAATTGTGCTTACATTAAAGGAGTACATGGTGTTGGAATATTTGTTGCGTAATCAACATAAAGTGATAACGCGAGATGCTCTGTATGATCATGCGTGGGATTATGCGGACAACTCCTTTAGTAATACAGTAAACGTGCACATAAAAAACTTGCGGCAGAAATTACATGACAACAATGGAGAACTTATACAAACAATTCGCGGGGTTGGGTACCGCTTGGAGGCGTGATCTTCTTCTACGTGCGCGCGTAAAACTTACGGCGGCGTATGTTGCTGTGTCTGCAGTCGTGCTCGGAATTTTTAGTTATCTGCTCTACGGTGCCCTGTTGGCTCGTCTTACTGAATCCATCAACGAAGATGTTCTGAGTATTGTCGCGCAAGAGCTTTTCTTTGAACGAGCGAGTGAGGCACTACAATCACAAATTTTGATTGCAGATGCCATCACGCTCTTTTTCATATTGATTTTTGCTTATGTCCTTACTGGCCTAACTCTCAAACCTATTCGTGTAGCACGGGATCGAGAACGACGATTCCTTGCCGACGCGGCGCATGAACTACGTACTCCACTTTCTGTCATGAAATCAGGGAATGAGGTCGTGCTTCGTGGCGAAACTGACATATCGCCTCGACTGAAGAGGCTTCTCACCGAGAACGTTGAAGAAATTGACTCGCTTACCCGCATTGCAAACGGACTTCTATTGCTCGCGAGCGAGAAGGAAAAAGTTATTGACGCAGAAAGTGCAACACAAATATACGATGTTATTGCGAGTGTCGTAAAGAAACTTACCCCACGAACACAGGAGCGTCAGCTTAGTATTTCTTTTACCTCGGACGAGAACGCAAAGGCATCTACTGTATGCGGCAACAAAACGGATTTAGCTCGTGCATTTGAAAATCTCATTGAAAACGCGATTAAATACACGAAGCCAAGTGGCTCGGTACGTGTCTCGCTTGAACGCACAGGAAACGCGGCGGTTATTGTGGTGTCGGATACCGGTATTGGAATCTCGAAAGAAGATCTGGCGCATGTGTTTGAGCCCTTCTTCCGAGCAGACACGGCTCGCACCTCAATGGAAGGCTCAGGGCTCGGCCTCTCTATCGTGTCTGAAATAGTCGAGGCGCATGGCGGAAAAATGAACATTGAGAGTGAGTTGGGAGTCGGTACTATAGTGCGCGTAACACTGCCACTTTTGATCACCTAACTTTCTTTATCAGGATTTAACCTCAACTCGATACCATGAGCGTATAACTTCTGGTTCGAGCGCGGCCATTAGTACTAATCCTTTCGCGCAAGAAGTTCGCAGTTAACTACTGCATTCTTTACCACTTAACATCACAAAATATGCAACCATATAAAAGATTAGGAAAGGGAGCGACGCTCGCACTCTTTGCGGCTGGCCTCATGGCAACGGGTGGAGTCGCATCAATCGGCATGCAGGCATTTGCTCAGTCCGGAACGCCTACCACGTCTACCGCGATCACTTCTCAGTCTACGGCACAAAATCCTGCTGACACTGATAAGGAAACGCAGGATGATAACGCCATTCTCCCAGCGGGAGGAATCTCTGAGACGCAAGCACGTGCTGCCATTGCGACACAATATCCAAATGTCACGATTCGACACATTGAACTTGAGGACAACGATGGAACTGTCGTCTACGGCGCTAAACTCTCGGACAATACCGAGGTGACCGTTGACGCAAAGACAGGCGTTGTTACTCAAGAAGCCGCTGATCAGGAAGGCATCGAGCACCAAAATGGGTACAAGGGTAACGATGCAAACGAAGCGTCTGGGACAGAAACCAATGATGGTCCCGATGGCCAGAACGAGACAGGAGAAACTGGGCAAAACTAGCCAACCCCCAGCGCAGTATTCAGGAAATGGATCACAACCTATTACGCAGTTCGCTGCACTAACAAAATGGATCGTCACCCCTGATGAAATACAGGCCCTTATGAGGGGCCTGTCTGCGTTTTAGTTATCTACTTCGAGGATCTTGGGACGCTCTGGACTCCTAAGGAGGGTTGCGTCATTCCTTAGGGTATGAAAAACATAGCAACATCACGGGTGAAGCTCGGCGTGGGGCAGGCTGAGCCAGCAGCAATAGGCAAATACTGCCTCTATGCAAGAAAGTCGACTGAGAGTGAGGAACGACA
>JAKAMX010000034.1 GCA_021812665.1 bacterium | reverse complement strand
CAGACTGCTTTGGTGGCGCAACCCACAACGTGTTCTTCAGAAACACGCAGCTGCTCAAATGGTGTGTTGAGCGGAAGTTATACCAATCAGGCATGTACGGCTACAACTGCAACATTTACTGCCCTACCTGCAAGTATCGCCTACGGAGGAAAAGCAACGCTGACTTGGGCTTCTTCAAATGCAACGAGCTGTACTGCTGGTGGGCCATGGTCAAATCTTACACCTCCAACAGGTAATAGTCTCAATGGTAGTGGACTCTCAAATCCAATTACTTCAGCAACAACATTCACCTTTTACTGCACTGGCGCAGCGGGGAACACAAACACTATTTCTCAAACTGTAACACCTTCAGCTCCGCCTACTGTTTCTATCAGCGCCGACAAGACGGCAGTCGTTTCTGGCAGTACGGCAACGCTCACCTGGAACCCTTCAAATGTTACGAGCTGTACAGCTTCGGGCACATGGTCGGGGTCATTAGCAACAGTGCCAAATAGCACACAGACGGTGACCCCCCCACTTGGTACAAACACCTATACGATTACCTGTGCTAATGCAGCTGGAACGACTGCAACCGATTCTGTGATTATAAGTTCTGTCGTTCCTCCTGTCGGTGGAAACTTGCATGGTTATGCGTGGAGCTACGGTACGGGGTGGTTGAGCTTCAACTCGGACACTGGAAGCTCGCCGACTTCATACGGGGTATCTGTTAATACCTCTACTGGTGCGCTCTCCGGTTATGCATGGTCTTCGAACGTTGGATGGATTAGTTTTAATGCTGCTGATACCGCAAGCTGTCCAACGGCACCTTGTGCCGCAACTATCAATCTCGTCAACGGAAAGGCGACTGGTTGGGCACGCGCTCTTGCAACTGGTGGCGGGACACCATGGAGTGGGTGGATCCATTTGAGTGATGCTTCTTGGGCGCCCGGTGTGTCGATGGATCTTTCTACTGGTGATTTTTCTGGCTATGCATGGGGAACAACATATTTGGGATATATAAATTTCGGCAAAATAGCAGGTACCGGCAACGGTGTAACAGGACCAGTTCTTGTCTGTGGAAATGGCGCAATAAATCCGCCAACATGTAATCAGTTTGTTCCGACGGTAAATCTTACCTCGAGCGTACCACCAGCTCCAACTGTTCCACTCAACAGCACTGCTAAACTTACCTGGACATCGACAAATACAACTTCGTGTACAGCTTCAGGGTCATGGTCAGGCACGTTGGCTTTGAACGGTGGACCACAGACGGTTGGGCCACTTTCAGCAGGAGCGCACACGTATACGCTCACCTGTTCTGGTCCTGGCGGCAGCGCTTCCGATAGTGCGACGATCAACGTTGCGTCGTTCGCTGTCGGTGATGGCGTCTGCTCACCTGGTGAAACTCCTCTCAATAGCCCTTCGGATTGTAAGAGTACGGTCAAGCAGTTCTAGCTAAATAGTTCTCATTTCTACACAAAAACCACGGTCTGAACCGTGGTTTTTGTGTAGAAATTGGAGGTGTTTGACCCCTACGCCAATGCAGGCATCGTGTCCTACCGGACATACACTTTTACACAGATTGTTTCAATAAATACTCATAGCATTCAGGCTTTTTATAGAGAGAAGCTCAAACAATAATGCCTGCATTGGCGTAGGGGTTTGACCCCCGCACCTACTTTGCCATTTTGTTGAACATGTAAGTTTCGAGGTGGCGTTTCGCTGCCAATTTGTACGTATAAATGATATTGTGTTTTGCCGCCCAAGTAGGGCGAGATGGCAAAGTGGGTGCAGGGGTTTGACATTATTCTCTAGTTTGGTAGTATACGGAACGAGCTCATCCGGGCTTGTTTTGTTTCTATATATTTTTATCACATGACACGATCACTCAAAAAGGGGCCGTTTGTTGACCCAAAACTCTTGCAAAAGATCGAGGGCAAAAGCGCACAGACAGCGGACATGATTAAAACATGGGCACGCTCGTCACAGATTTCTCCAGAAATGGTTGGGTTCCTTTTTGGTGTTCACAATGGTAAAACCCATATCGAAGTTCGCGTAACTGAGGATATGGTAGGACACAGACTCGGAGAGTTTTCTCCAACAAAGAAATTCGTTCGCCACGGAGGTAAGATGCAGAAGGAACTCGAGCAGAAAAAGAAAGAAGCCGAGATCGCTGCTGCATCTGCTGCAAAGGCTGAAACTGGCGCTAAGAAGAAATAATCATGAAAGCTATCCTCAAGACCTATCGTCAAGCTCCACGCAAGGTTCGCCTTGTAGCAAACCTTATCAAAGGGAAGACTGTTCCTCGCGCTCTCGTAGAGCTCGACGTGCTCCCAAAGCGTGCATCGGGCCCTATGAAGAAGCTTTTGCTCTCAGCTGTTGCTAATGCAAAGCAGAATGATGGCGTTGGTCAGGACGACCTCATGGTAAAGGAGGTACGCGTTGATCAGGGCGTTATTCTCAAGCGTTCTTTGCCACGCTCGCACGGTTCAGCATCACCGCTCCACAAGCACACGAGCCACATCATGATTGAGCTTATTTCGCACGCCGATGCACCTGCAAAGGCAAAGAAGGTTGCAGCAAAAACCAAATAAATTTATATGACACATACAGTACACCCATACGCACACCGCCTCGGCATCATTCGTGATTGGAAATCACGCTGGTTTGGCGCAAAAGATGAATACAAAAAATTCCTCAAGGGTGATATTGCTATCCGCAACTTTCTCCTCAAGCGTCTCCAGGGTAACCACATTGCTGGTATCGAGATCGAGCGCAATGCAAAAACTTTTCGTATTATTGTAAAAACAGCGCGCCCAGGTATGGTCATCGGTCGCGCAGGCGAGGGTGCGGTAGCTCTCAAGAACGATATTTTGAAAGAGGCAACACGCAAAGGGATCGAATTCCCAAAGGATTTCAAGCTTGATATCGAGGAAGTTCGCTCGCCAGAATCAAACGCAAGCGTTGTCGCTGAGATGGTTGGCGAGGGCCTCGAGAAGCGTCTTCCATTCCGTATGGTTTTGAAGCAGACAATCGAGAAAGTTATGGCAAACCGCGATGTAAAGGGTGCGCGTATCGCTATTTCAGGTCGCTTGGGCGGTGCTGATATGGCACGCTACGAGCAGATCCGTCGCGGAGGTATTCCTCTCCAGACATTCCGTGCCGATATCGACTACGCTCGTCACACCGCACGTCTCCCATATGGAGCAATCGGTATCAAGGTTTGGATCTACAAAGGTCAGATTTTCAATGATGCAGCAAAGAAGGCTGCAGCAACTGAGTCAGCTAATTAGTTTTAATACACCACCATGTTATTCCCAAAGAAAGTAAAATTCCGAAAGTGGCAGAACGGCCGAAAGAGCGAGAAGCGTTTGGCTATGCCTGAAACTCGTGGCATCACGCTTGCCTTTGGGTCATTTGGTCTCAAAGCAGAAACTGCTGATCGCGTGAAATCAAACCAGATCGAGGCTGCTCGTAAGGCGATCGTTCGCACTATCACCAAGTCAGGCAAAATGTGGATCCGCATCTTCCCAGATCGTCCATACACTCAGAAGCCAGCACAGATGAAAATGGGTAAAGGAAAAGGTGATCCAAAGGGTTACGTATTCGAAGTTCGCCCAGGTCGCATGCTCTTCGAAGTTGACGGTGTTGACGAGGCGACAGCAGCAACAGCACTTCGCAAGGCAGGTGCAAAGCTTCCTATCAAGACACGTTTTGTCCGCCGCGCTCACTCAGCATAATCTTATAAACTTCCCATGAAAGAATACAAAGATAAAAGCGTTGAAGATCTAAAAAAACTCCTCGATGAAAAAAGAGAGTTTGTTCGCGCTGCTCGCTTTGATCGCAGTGGCAGTTCAAAAAAGGAAGTGAAGGGAGTATCGTTGGCTAAAAAGGAGATCGCTCGCATTTTGACTGAAACAAATGCTCGCGCTAAGGCCCTGAACAAATAATATCAATACTATGGAAACAATTAATAAACAAAAACTTCAGGGCGTAGTTGTATCTGACAAGATGCAGAAAACAGTTACTGTCCTCGTGAACCGATTTGTGAAGCACCCAAAATACGGGAAGTTCATGAACATTTCAAAGAAGTACAAGGCTCATGACGAGAACGGTACTTACAAAGTAGGAGACAAGGTCGTTATCGAGTCTTGCCGCCCTATCTCAAAGGACAAGACGTTCAAGGTCGTCGGAAAGAAAACTGCATAATATTAACAAACACTACCATGCTTCAAGCACAATCAATCGTAAAAATTACAGACAACACTGGCGGAAAAATCGGTCGTGTTTTCAAAGTGATCGGTAGCGCAGCAAAGCGTTATGCAGGTATCGGCGAGCTCGTTGTACTTTCGGTTCAAGTTGCTGAGCCTCGCAAAGCAGTAAAGAAAAAGGACGTGTTGACTGCGCTCGTAGTGCGCACACGCAACGCAAAGCGTCGTAAAGATGGTTCATACATTCGCTTCGATGACAACGCAGTAGTGATCGTCGACAAAAAGAAAAAGGAGTTGAAAGGCACTCGTATCTTTGGTCCTATTCCACGCGAGGTTGTAGATGCAGGATGGAACAAGATCGGTTCGATGGCTCCAGAGGTCGTTTAATAGAAATTTATCCCCACATATATGAAGCTTAAAAAAGGAGACAATGTGATCGTGGTCACAGGAAAAGACAAAGGCAAGAAGGGTAAGATCCTCAAGGTACTTCCTGCTGACAACCGAGCAGTTGTCGAGGGGATAAACATCTCAAAGGTTCATCAGAAGCCTCGTACGCGTGGCGCAAAAGGCCAGATCGTTGATCGCCCAATGCCAATCAACGCGTCAAACCTCATGATCGTAGATCCAAAGACCAGCACCCGCACACGCGTAGGCATCAAGTCTATCGGAGGCAAGAACGTTCGCGTCACCAAAAAGAGTGGCTCTGAGCTCAAATAATTTTTCCTACTATGAAAACAGTAATACCAGTAAAAGAAAAACAGGCAGGAGCTTTCAAAGAGATGAAAGGTGAGTTCGGCTACAAAGGCGCGCTCGCAGCTCCACGTCTCACAAAAGTTGTTATCTCAGCAACGACCGGTCGTTCAAAGGACAAGAATCGCAATGAAATGGTCATGGGTCGTCTCGCAAAGATCTCCGGCCAGAAGCCATCTCTCCGCGCCGCAAAGAAATCTATCGCAGCTTTCAAAGTTCGCGAAGGAGACAAGATTGGTGTAGCTGTGACCCTCCGTGGCGCTCGCATGATGGGTTTCCTCGACAAATTCTTCAACGTAGCAGTTCCTCGTACACGCGACTTCCGCGGGTTTGACAAGAAAAGCGTTGATGAGCTCGGCAACCTTACGCTCGGCATCAAAGAGCAGACCATCTTCCCAGAAACAGGAGATGAGGACATCAAAGACCTCTTTGGTATGGCAGTAACGATTGTTACGACCGCCAAGAACAAAAAAGAAGCAACTCGCTTCTTCGAGATCATCGGCGTTCCGTTTAAGAAGTAATAAAATTTTTACAAAAACCGCCCCGACTACAACTCGGGGCGGTTTTTGTATTATGGCGTTCCGTTGACATTATCCCGCTATATGCTAGGATGCTCCTACGGGTTTCAGGTGCTCTTTTAGAGCCTTTTTGTTTAATCCGCGTTCCTCCTTCTTTGCTTGACCTGTCTGCTGACAGGTCGCTCAAAGAAGAATCTACGCGCGATATTGCAAAATTGGAATCCGCTATTTCTACATATGGCAAAAACATCAACAACCGCACGTGCCCTAAAAACGCCAAAGTTTAGCTCTCGCACCGTTCGTCGCTGCTTTAATTGCTCGCGTCGTCGTGGCTATATGCGCGACTTCGACCTTTGTCGTATTTGTTTCCGTGAACTTGCAAACGAAGGCAAGATCCCAGGTATTAAGAAGTCATCTTGGTAATTCTCTACTTATATGCACGACCCAATCGCAGACATGCTCATTCGCATTAAAAATGCAGGAACAGCTGGAAAGACTGTTACTGAAATGCCTTATTCAAAATTGAAGGAGGCTATTGCTGTTGTCCTCTTTAAGCAGGGCTACATCGCTTCATATGAAAAGAAGGGCAAGAAGGTTCAGAAGGCTCTTGAGATCGGCATTGCATACGATGGCAAGAAGCCTCGTGTTGCAGGTGTTGGCCGTATGTCAAAACCTTCACGCCGTCTTTACATGAAGACAGACGAAATCAAGAAAATTAAAAACGGATACGGACTTTTGGTTATGTCGACACCAAAGGGTATCATGACGGGCGATGAGGCACGCAAGGCGCTCGTTGGAGGAGAAGCCCTCTTTAAGATCTGGTAACAAGGTCTTGCCGTAACAAACAAATATAACTACTTATATGTCACGAATCGGAAAAAAAGGCGTACAAATCCCAGCAGGTACAACGGTCACTCAAAATGGCACGATGTTTACTGTAAAGGGTCCTCTTGGTGAACTCACCCGTGATTTTCCTGGTGCAGTAGATATCAAGATCGAAGGCAACGAAATGGTGTTCACACCAAAAAACAACTCAAAGGACGCCAAGGCACTCTGGGGTACCTATGCTTCACACCTCGTAAACATGGTTTCTGGTGTAAACAAAGCATTTGAGAAGAAACTCATTATCGAAGGAGTTGGATATAAGGTTGAGCCACAGGGCGCAATGCTTGTATTCAGTTTGGGCTTTTCTCACAAAGTTCCAATGGAAGTTCCAAAGGACGTGAAAGCCGTTGTTGAGAAAAACACCATCACCCTCACTTCTATCAACAAAGAATCTCTCGGCCAGTTTGCTGCGCAGGTTCGCGCAAAGAAAAAGCCAGAGCCATACAAGGGCAAGGGTATTCGTTACTCTGACGAGGTCGTACGCCGTAAGCAGGGTAAGAAGTCCGCATAAAGAAGGATTTGCCGTAACAGGCTAATTTACACACGATTATGACTATTAAACTTACAAAAAACGAACAGCGCACACGACGTCATCGCCGTATCCGCGCAAAAGTTTCTGGAACAGCGGCACGCCCACGCCTTGCTATCTTCAAATCGCTCACGTATTTCTACGCGCAGCTTATTGATGACACAAAAGGCGTAACTCTCGTATCTTCATCAGACATGGGACTCAAGGGTAAGACAAAGACAGAGCGTGCAAAGCTTGCAGGTGCTGCGCTTGCAAAAGCAGCAAAAGCAAAGGGCGTATCAGCTGTGGTGTTTGATCGCGGAGGTTTTATTTACACGGGACGCGTACGCGCATTTGCAGAAGGAGCGCGTGAAGGCGGATTAGTATTTTAATATTTTTTTATGACAGAAAACACAAAAATAGAGAATACAGCGGGAGCATCCGCACCAAGCGCCGCACCAGTACGTGCAGCACGTCCATCTTTTGGTGGTTCACGTGGGGGAGCAGGCCGTGGTCCAGCTCGTGGGGGTTCTAACAACCGTGGCGGAGCAGGATCAAAAGGCGGTCCATCTCGTGGCGGTCGTGGTGGAGCAGGCTTTGAGCGTGCACGTCCAGAGTTCGACACAAAAATGATTCAGATTCGTCGCGTAACACGCGTTGTTGCCGGCGGTCGTCGTTTTTCTTTCTCAGTAGCTATCGTTGCCGGAAACGGTAAGGGTTCAGTTGGTGTGGGTATCGGCAAGGCTGCAGATACTGCAACAGCAATCGAGAAGGCAACAAAGAGCGCGAAGAAAACTATGATCAAGGTTCGTCTCACTGACGCAATGATGATTCCTCACTCAGTTGAGGCAAAAGAAGCAAGCGCACGCGTGATCATCATGCCAGCCGCAGGCCGCGGAATGGTTGCGGGCAGCGCCGTACGTAACGTGCTCGAGCTCGCAGGAATTAAAAACGTTCGCGCGAAGATCCTCTCAGGTTCAAAGAACAAGCTCAACATCGCACGCGCCGCAGTAAAAGCTCTTAGCACACTTCGAAGCAACAAAGTGCGCGCCGAAGCATAAGCTTATATTTTAATAAACACTACTATGCAGATTCACGAACTAAAACCAAGAACAAAGCGCGCAACCAAAAAGGTTGTTGGTCGCGGTGGCAAGCGTGGCAAGACCTCGGGTCGTGGCACAAAAGGACAGAAAGCACGTGCCGGACATCGTATTCGACCAGCTATTCGCGATGTCATCAAAAAGCTCCCAAAGCGTCGCGGAGAAGGTGTTTCTCGCAATCGCTTCTCGAAACCATTTGTTAACACTATTGTGTTGAATCTCGGAGTACTGAACGAAGTATTTGCAGCAGGAGAGCTCGTTACCCCAAAGACACTCGTAGAAAAAGAAGTAATCAAGAAGCAGGGCAATAGCACTCCTTCGGTAAAGATCCTCGGAAAAGGGGAGCTTACCAAGAAGCTTGAAGTTCGCGGATGCGAATTTTCAGCAAGCG
>JAKAMX010000033.1 GCA_021812665.1 bacterium | reverse complement strand
TATCATCGCGACTTGAGAGGAAGAAGGTTTCGTAGAAACTAGGCAAATAGCTCGTCAACGACGGCTTTCACATCGCCTCCATCTGCCTTACCTGCAAGATCTTTCATTATTGCGCCGGTGAGCTGACCGGCTTTTGTTTTGTCAGTGACACTAAGCGCTTCTTTTTTTGCAACAGCGATTTTTCTAATCTCATCGCGTGACATTTGGGCAGGGAGGTACTTCTCGAGGACTGCTAGTTCTGCAGACTCATTTTCAGCAAGTTCAGGGCGGCCACCAGAAGTAAACTGTGCAATTGAATCTTTGCGCTGATTAACAAGTCGTTTTATTACTTTGAGAGCGCTTGCGTCATCCAGAAGCCCCTGCGGCATTTTCTTATTTGCAACAAGCTCATTCGTAAAAGCAGAGAGCATATTCCGAACAACTGACAATTTTACGGTATCTTTTGCAAGCATCGCTTGCTTCACCTCACCTTTTATTTGTTCATGCAGTGTCATAATGTTCACTATTATATAGTTTTTTGAGTTTTCTAACACGTTGACATTCCATCATGATTGGTGGTATAGTAAAAATAGTTTTTAGTACCAATTACAACACCGCTCATTCTTTGAAAGGAATGCCTCATGAGCACTCAAATTAAACTTTTGCTTGCATATCTTCTGCAGAGTGCAAACCAATACAAGGAAGAGAATATCGAACTTCGAAATAAGGTACTCGAGCTCACGACGAAGGTTGCGTACCTTGAGAGGGCTCTTCAGGAAAGTTCTCTCGACGATCTGACTGGACTTCTTCGACGCAAAAGATTTGAAGAGTATGCCAACGAACAACTTCTGCTTTTACGCCGCAACCCCAACAAGAGCCTTTCAATTCTTCTTGTGGACCTCAACTTCCTTAAGAGGCTCAACAGCGAATACGGCCACCCAGGAGGCGACAAAGTCCTTGCCTCGTTTGCAGAACGTCTCAAAAAGTCTCTTCGTGACTGTGACATTGTTGCACGACTCGGTGGTGATGAATTTGTCGTTCTGCTTCCTGAGCAAGATGAATTCGCGGCCAACACAATCAAGGAAAATCTCCTGAAAAAATTTGGGGAGTGGAAGTCTGAAATCAAACCTGCGTTCTATGGTGCAGCTATTGGTCTCGCAACGACGACCTTCGATACAGTCAACGACTACAGCAAGGATCTCGTTGAGCTTTATCAGGAGGCAAGTGAGGCAATGTTCTACAACAAAATGGAACAAAGGCTATGAGCACAAAGTCACCGGAGTAATTCGGTGGCTTTTTTCTTTTTATCCTTCGCATAGTGTAGAATACAGCTATGGAACAAGAAATATTGAATAAACTACAGACACAAGAAGAACTACTTAGGCAAATTTACACATCATCAGAACAGACGCGTAAATATTTCCTGTGGACAATGATTGGGAGCGTTTTGGTGTTTGTTTTGCCACTACTCGCGCTTGGTTTTATTATTCCCAAATTCCTCTCAACAATAACCGCAGGCTACGGAATATAATATGACTGCGATACTCTTTATTTTGATCGGGCTTCTCATCGGCGCAGTTGTTGCGGTTGTTCTTGTCACTCTGCTTCGCAAAGACGAGCCTCGACAAGAACCACAAGGGGATGCATTGCGCTTGATCCAGAATCAGATCGGCAACTTTCAGTCTCAGCTAGGCGATTTCATGAAAACGGTGGATGAAAAAGTTGGCTCGTCAAATAAAGAGATGCAGCAGGCCGTGCACCAGCAGTTCAGCGAATCTCAAAAACTTATTAGAGAAATCAATGAACAAGTCGAACGCAACCTCACCAATGTCGCAAAAGAGATGACTGCCTCGAACGAAGCAAGTCGTCAGGTGCTCACGATCACTGACCAGCTCAAAAATCTCGAAAAAGTTCTCACCCACCAAAAGCAGCGTGGTAACCTCGGCGAAGCGGCGCTTGAGATTGTTCTCTCGAACATTCTTCCGCCAACAGCGTACAAACTCCAACATCAGTTTAAAAATGGGGAAACTGTAGATGCAGTGATCCTGACAAAAGACGGCATGATTCCCGTCGACGCAAAATTCTCGCTTGATAACTACAATCGCGTAGTAAACGAGACCGATGAATCTCGCAAAGCCGATCTTGAAAAAGATTTTCGTAATGATCTTAAAAAAAGAATCGATGAGACTGCGAAATATGTTCGTCCAGATGAAGGGACACTTCCGTTTGTATTTATGTTTATTCCGGCTGAAGGGATTTATTACGACCTGCTCGTAAACGAGGTTGGCGCAGTTAAAGTTAATACACGTAGTCTTATTGATTACGCCTCAAACGAAAAGAAAGTCATTATCGTATCTCCAACCACCTTTGCAGCCTACCTCCAGTCCGTATTATACGGCTTTAAGGCGTTCAAAATTGAGGAATCCGCACAGCTAATCATCGGACGCGTAGAGGAGCTCAGAAAGCACCTGGTGGCCTATGAGGACTACATGAAGAAGCTTGGAAATGCCCTCGGAACCACCGTAAACCACTACACGGCAGCCTACAAGGAGCTCAAGAAGGTAGACAAGGATGTGGTCAAGATAACAGGGGAAACCGCTGGGATTGACCCCGTACTCCTCGAAAAGCCCCGTCTAGAGGACTAAAGGAGGGCCTTGGTCCACTTGCACCCCTACGCCAAAATTGGCATCGTCTTGAAAAGACACAACTGGGGATATTATCATTGGTAACCAGAAGCGTATTTGTCGCAAATCACTACAATTTCAGGCATTAATTAATGCCAATATTGGCGTGGGGGTTGCATTATTTGAGCTTTTATGTAGAATATGGGGACTATGAATTTTGCAGTAATCCAGACAGGCGGCAAGCAATACAAGGTCGCTCCAGGCGAAGAAATCATTATTGAGAAGCTTTCTGATGACCTTAAAAAGGGGGACAAGATTATTTTTGATCAGGTTCTCCTTGTGAACAACGGGTCAAAAACTCTCGTAGGAACACCTACTGTTCCTGGGGCAACCGTTGAGGCAACGCTCGAAGAGCAGGGTAGGGGCGACAAAGTGGTAGTAATCCACTACAAGCAAAAGAGTCGCTATTTCAAGAAAAATGGTCATCGTCAGCCATTCATGAAAGTTAAGGTAACAGCAATCAAATAAAATCTCAAAAAAGACCGGCACAAGCCGGTCTTTTCCTATGCATTGACATTTCTCTTAAATGTGGCATTCTAAACATCCGGCTCATAGTGGGCGACAGGAGGAGGAAATGGGGTCCCATAGCGGCGAAGAGGGCATCAAGGAGCCCAGGGTTGCCATCCGCAGCCATGAGGCTTTTTGGGTAGACGCAGGGCCAGAAGAACTCGTACCACACCCCAAGTCTATCCTGGGGTTCGCCTCAAAGAAATATTTCACAATCCAGTGTCCTGAGTGCGGAGCGCAGATGTGGAGGTACTCTCGCGTACACCGGCAAAAGTGCTCTGTCTGCAGAGCCGAACGCATCATCCACATTCAACAGAAAGTTGCATTTTGCATTTTCTGCCATCGCCAGGATAGCGTTGATTGATCAGATGAAGAGCCACGAGATAAACTTGTGGCTCTTTTTAGTTGCGATTTTTTAGCGCGTTCCTCAATGTGTCACTATCAGCATATTCAAGTTCCGATCCAGTCGAGAGTCCACGTCCAAGCGCAGTAATTTTTATATTATATTTTTTTGAGAGTGGATCGAGCATTTTTATTACATAATCCCGCGTTGCATCACCATCAGGATTTGCAGAAAGCGCAACAATGATCTCAGTCAGCCCTTCGCTTGCGCCTTGTTCAACGCGCTTGAGCAATTCGTGTATTCGGATTTTTGATTCAGGGTCCTGATCGAGAACGGGAATTATTCCACCCAAAATAAAGTAACGCCCTGCATAGCTCGCGCTTTTTCGCACACTATCAAAATCAGTATCCTTCTCCACAACGAGCAGCATTGAATTATCAGCGTCAGCTGAGCAAATTCCACATACAGCATTCATGCCGACTTGCGGGTAAAAACGGAAACACTCCGGGCACTGGGTAATCGTATTCTTGAGCTCTGCAATTTCTTGCGCGAGATTTTCTACAAACTTTGGATCTTGTGCTAGGAGAAAATACACAAACCTTTTAGCTTGGCGTGTTCCGATGCCGGGGAATTTCATAAACGCGTGTGCAAGAGAGTCAATGGTACTCATAGATATTTAGAAATCATCATCCATCCCAGTTTTATGCCCAGATGAAGCAGTATTCATATGCTGACGATCAAGCGAAATAAACGTACTCTTTTCCTGGTCGAAATACAGCTCTACTTCGCCAACAGGACCATTGCGGTGCTTTTCAATAATGATCTGGGCAATGTTTGGCTTGTCTGACTGATCGTTGTACTTATCTTCACGGTGAATAAAGATAACGACATCGGCATCCTGCTCGATGGAACCAGAGTCGCGAAGATCAGAAAGACGTGGTCGATCGCGACGTGTTTCAATAGCGCGAGAAAGCTGCGACAAGGCGATCACCGGCACATCGAGCTCTTTTGCGAGTCCCTTGAGCGAGCGAGAGATCTCGGTGACCTGATTCACCATTGAGTCGTGGTGCTTAGCCGTAGTCATGAGCTGCAAGTAGTCAACGATAATGAGTCCAAGGCCACGCTCAGATTTTAATTTACGAGCCGCAGAACGCATTTTAATGATCGAATTGCCCGCCTGGTCATCAATAAAGATTGGTGCTTTCGAAAGTCTATCGAGCGAGTTGCGGAGCTTATCAAAATCTTCATCAAGAGAAAGTTTTCCCGTTCGCAATTTCCACGCATTAACACGAGATTCCGCCGCAAGCATACGATCGACGAGCTGTTGCGTGTTCATTTCGAGGGAGAAAATACCGACAGGAACGTTGTATTGGATAGCTGCCTGGCGCGCAATATCAAGCGCCAGCGTTGTCTTTCCCATCGAAGGACGTGCCGCGAGAATAACGAGATCCGATTTTTGGAAGCCAGAAAGCATGTTATCGAGTGCGGGAAAACCACTCGGAATACCGCGGAGCTCGTCACCGCCTTTGTGAATTTTATCAAGTCGATCCCACGCCTCCTCAAGTGTATCTTTGATGTTTACAAATTTTTTTGTAACACCTGCATTGGTAATAGAGTAGATCTTACGCTCCGCTTCATCAAGAATATTTTCGATCTCTTCGCTTTCATTGTAACCGAGTTCTGATATATGCTCAGCAGCCTCGATGAGAGCGCGGAGCATATATTTACGCTGAATTATCTCAGCATAATATTTTGCATTCGATGACGACGGCACACTGTCTGCTAGCTCTGCAAGGTAACTCCCTCCACCAACCCCCTCAAACTTTCCAAGCTCTTTGAGTCGTGTAGAAACAGAAAGGAGGTCGATGGGTTCATGCTTGTTATGAAGCTCGACCATCGCGTCGTAGATGATGCGGTGCTTTTCCGCATAGAACGATTCACGTTTAATGACATCTACGATGTCATACATACTGTCAGGACGCAGCATGAGCGCGCCGAGCAGTGCTTGTTCGGTTGCAGTATTTTGTGGGGGGATGCGAAGCTCTCTCGATTTAAATTGCTTGTCTGCCATGCCTCGCATTGTAACGCATAACCCCAGGCCACCGGAAGTAGACCTTCTGGATAAAATGGGGGATAAAAGGGGGACAATAAATACTGCTCAAAAATAAGGCTCAAAACTACTTTCTGCTGATACGTGGACCTGATTCAGTATCCAAAACAACCCATCCAAGATCGTTAATTTTGTCACGAAGTTCGTCAGACTTTGCCCAATTTTTCGCTTGACGTGCCTCAGTTCGCTCAGCTACTAGTTGTTTAATTTCATCAGGGACCTCTACTATTTTTTGGGGCTTAAGCCCAAGTCCAAGAACGCGATCAAAGTCAAGAAGTGTTGCTGTGCGAGTAGCGAGCGAGAGATTTTGATCTTTTGCAACCTCCCATGCGAGAGCAAGCGCGCGTGGCATATCGAGATCATCAAGAATACATTCCAAAAATTGCTGTCGATAATCGGCATCTTCTTCGCCGACCTCGGGCCCCATATGATCTTTGAGTCTCTGAAGTGCTGTTTGCGCGCCAGCAAGAGCTTCCCATGTAAAGTTTGCCTTGGTGCGATAGTGTGCACCCAAAACAAAATATCGATATGCAATCGGAGAAAATCCTCGTTCAACAATATTACGAATTGTAATGAAATTGCCGAGCGACTTTGACATTTTTTGTCCATCTACCATCAAGAATTCGATATGGAGCCAATTGTTCACAAATTTTTTTCCTGTCACAGCTTCGGACTGGGCAATTTCGTTTGTGTGATGAGGGAAAATAAGATCGACACCGCCTGAATGAATATCGATCGTTTCACCAAGTTTGCTCATTGCCATTGCCGAACATTCTATATGCCAGCCAGGACGTCCACGACCAAACGATGCGTCGAAACCATTCTCTCCGTCAGTTTCGGTCCAAAACTTCCAAAGTGCAAAGTCACGAACATTTTTCTTATCGTATTCGTCATTTGAAATACGTGACTGCGTCTCGCTTTCAAGTTTTATACCAGCGAGGGTCCCGTATCCTTTGGATTTTGTGATATCAAAGTAAATACCATCATCTGCCTTGTATGCAAATCCGTCGCGCAAAAGTTTTTCAATAATCACAACCATTCCACCAATATGGTGCGTTGCATGCGGCAAGTGCTCTGGCACTTTGATATTGAGGTGCCGTAAGTCTGCGAGAAAATAATTTTCGTAACGAAGTGTAAGAGAAGAGAGAGGCACACCTTCTTCCTGGCTTCTTTTGATTGTTTTGTCGTCAATGTCGGTAATATTCATTACTTGCTCGACATGATAACCGGCATACTCAAGCGTTCGGCGCAAAATATCGTAGATTATTGATGAACGGAAATTGCCCACGTGCGCAAAATCATGGACAGTAGGTCCACAATGATAGGTACGCACTTCACGGTCGTGAACGGGGCGAAGCTGTTCTTTTTCGCCAGTGAGTGTATTGAAGAGAACTAGAGCCATTTCTTGTATTTAAAGAATGCAAACATAGAGGTAGCGCCTGCAAACATAAGTCCAAGTATCATCCAGAACCCAAGTGGAGAATCGACGATCGGCGTTCCGCCTGCGTGTATACCAAAGATTGTAGCAGCGAGCGATAGAGGAAAGGTGAAGAAGGCCATAATCGTGAGGAACTTCATTGTTTCGTTGGTTTTTGTGGTCAAAAGTGAATCGTTCGTTCTACGCAATTCGAGCAAAGTCTCACGATGACCGTCCAAAATGTTGGAGATCTTGAAATATTCACCGATCGTTGTTCGAAGATAGTAGTCGAACTCCTTCCCAAAGAAACGCGCGCCCGCAACCTCAAACGACTCCAGAACTTCTTTGTGCGGACGGAGTGCCTGCTTAAAGTTCAGGAGATCACGGTTTAAGCCAGAGATCGCAGTAACCATATCGCGCTCATGACCACCGAAGATCTTCGCTTCGATGTCACTAAAGTCGTGGTTGATATGATCAAGCTCACGGTCGAGCATCTTGTATAGTTCACGAAGAATAGAGAACAAAATGTATCCTCCATGATCGCCAATATTTGATTTCTCCAAAATAGAATTCACTTCAAAAATTCTTGAGAACTCATGGAGTGTATCAATATGGTCGTAGTGAGTGGTGATCAAAAAATCTTTTCCCACAACAAAATCAATTTCAATATCATGACCACCGTCATGGTTATGAGAAATGGTAGGGAAGTGGAGAATGAGGTAAATAAAGTTGGGGAACAAATCAACTTTAGGACGAAGCGTTGGCGCAAGCAATTCATCGGCAACAAGCGGATGAACACCGAACTCATCCATAAGCTGACGAACTTCTTCTTGTGTCGGTGACTGCACATCCACCCAGACCAACTTCTTGTATGTATAGCGAGAAATCATATATTTATATTCTAAATATTACCACAGGCGGCACTCATTACCAAAACAATTAGTATGAGCCAGCGACTTGAGAAATTTTAATTTCCAACAGCAAAATTCTTTCCGTACGATGTGGCAACAGCGGACCCATTGCATACTGTTTGAACATACGCGGTATCACTACTTGTTGGGCTCTCTTTTGTCGCGAACAGGGCATATTTTTGGCCACTACTGCACGTGTAGATCATATACCCAGGATTTTGTTTTGGATCTTCGATGTTTGGCCCACTCAGCAACCCCGCGCTAGCAAGAGCCTGCGCAACTGATGTCGTGTAGGTTGTGCCGTTCGTGTAGGCAAACCAGCCCTGGCCGCCCCCGTTGTAGCCGCTGCCAGAAACCACATACGTTTTATGTTTGTTGTAATAAAATTCAAGGGCTACTTGTATGTTGCGAAGGTCAGATTCTCTTTTTGCGTCTCTTGATTGCACGCGCGCTCGGTTTACGTTCACTACCACTAACCCAGAAAGCGTACCGATGATCGCTGTTGCAACAAGCAATTCAACAAGAGTAACACCTCTCTTTTTTTGTCCAATCATATTAAGAAGTATATCATCATTAAATTGCATTCAACAGCCAGAAACGGTGGGTCCGCTCAATTTGACCACACCCTCAACTTTTGAGATACTACACAAATGAAATCGTTTCTACAGAAACTAGCCGCGGCTCCACTCAT
>JAKAMX010000032.1 GCA_021812665.1 bacterium | reverse complement strand
TTCGATTTTTGCCCACAGTTGCAGGCGCTATTCCATCTTTTAGTTTGAGGGTTACTTTTTCAAGCATCGGATAAGTTAAATTCGATTTCATAACAAACTCGTATTCGCTGTTTTCGAGCATGATTACGCGAAATGGTTTTGAAACCGAAGATTCCAATGCCTGAACCAGACTATCAGTATTAGTAAAACGCGCTGCTGGAATATTAAGGCCTACAGGATTATCTGTGTTTTGAGTATCCAGAGGCGCGAATAGTTCCAAATATACTCCAGTAGAAAACACTGGCGCTTTATCAAAAATGTATCCGGATCGATCTGCAAACCAACAATCAGCGAGCTCGTACGCTTCTGCATTAAATTGTTCTCCACACCAGAGAACATACGGTTTGCGTTCGGTCACCACGAGTTCAATAGTATGGTCATCAACCTTATGCACGACAGCAGATTCTATGCGAGGAAATTTCAGAATAACGGATTGTTCAATTTCCGCCTTTGGGAAGATGAGGCTGTTGTCACGCGCATAAACAAGAAAATAGTTACCACTAATCGTATCATTTACAAACGACCGCAAACTATCATCGGAGACAATAGTAGCACCAGATATTTTGACCGTATCGATGTGCCAACGCGCATGGTGAGAAACTCCGCCGAAAGCAACAAAAAAAAGCAGTATGAGCCCGAAAAGTGCCGCACTTCGAGTAAGCAAAGCTCCTCCGTGTTCATCTACAAAAGCACGTATCTTGGCGAATGGTGCCATGAGTCAAATTTGTGTACTACCCGATGCGATCCTTGCCCATGTATGGACGAAGAACTTCTGGAATCAAAATGCTGCCATCTTCCTGCTGGAAATTTTCTACAAGAGGAACGAGAATGCGAGGTGACGCAAGCGCTGTATTGTTGAGCGAATGCGCAAAGTGGAGTTTGCCCTCAGTATCTTTATACCGAGTATTCAATCGACGCGTCTGGAAATCGTGGAAGTATGACGATGAATGCGTTTCGCGATACGTGTTCTGTGAAGGAACCCACGCCTCGATGTCATATTTTTTGACCTGGCCGAGTCCGAGATCACCGCCACAGTTGAGTACCACATGGTATGGAATACCGAGCTTCTGCATAAGTTTTTCCGAGTTCTCCGTTAGATACTCGTGGAACTTTACACTCGTCTCGTGGCTCGCTTCACACAAAATAACCTGCTCCCACTTGAAAAACTCGTGCACACGAATGAGACCTTTTGTGTCTTTGCTGTGGCTTCCCGCCTCACGACGAAAGCATGGTGAGAATGAAATATATTTTTTAGGAAGCTCTGCAAGAGGGATAACTTCATCCATATGGAAGCCCATAGTTGCAACCTCTGCTGTTCCTGCCATAAAATCACCATCCTGTGTTTTGTAGAGGTCTGGTTCGCCTTGAGGCAAGAAACCAGTCCCCAAAAGTGGTTCGCGGCGCACGAGCGAAGGTACGACCATTGGTTCAAATCCTTCCGCTACAAGTTCATCAAGAACAAATTGAGAAAGCGCAAATACCAATCGCGCGCCATCACCCTTGAGTACATAGCCACGGAAACCGGCAACTTTTGTGCCTCGCTCAAAATCAGCCATGCCGTGCTTTTCAAAAAGCTCGATGTGATCTTTTGGTTTGAATGAAAAATTTGGTTTTTCACCCCAAGTACGTATTTCTACGTTATCTGCATCAGATGTGCCTTCTGGCACTGACATATCAGGAATATTCGGAGCTTGCACCATGAGTGCTTGCCAAGCCTGCATTGCCGTCGCAAGTTCGACTTCTTTTGTTTGAATAAGCTCTTTGAGTTCTTTTGATTTTGCGATGAGGGGTTCACGGTCTTCTCCACTGGTAGCACGCGAGACAGATGCGGTAACTTCATTTTGCTCAGTACGCAATTTTTCAACTTCCGCAAGGATAGCGCGACGTTTGTCGTCAGCTGCAATAAGCTCCTCAACCGCAAACTCTATGTTTTTCTTGCGGGCACCGTCTTTGATGAGCTCCGCATTTTCGCGAATAAATCTGATATCTAGCATATTAATGAGTATATCAGATGTGGTAGAATGGGCAACGATGTCCTCCAAAAATTTTGGTACTATTCATGTGCTCAATCGCGAAGACTTACCGGAGCCACTTTTTGAAATTCCTCAAGCCCCAGACAAACTCTATGCCATCGGCGAACTTCCTGATCCGCGTTCATACTACTATTTATCTGTTGTTGGTTCACGAAAATATACAAGCTATGGGCGCGAGGCCACCGAGCGCATAATTGCCGGTCTGTCTGGATATCCAATCGTCATCGTTTCTGGACTCGCAATGGGAATTGACGGTATAGCGCATCGTGCCGCAATCGACGCAGGGCTTCTCACTGTCGCCTTTCCTGGTTCAGGACTAAACTCTAATGTTCTCTATCCTCGGACTCATATAAATCTCGCAAAAGAGATTGTTGAGACTGGTGGCGCTCTTATCTCTGAATATGAACCAAACTTTCACGCAGCGCCATGGGCTTTTCCGCAGCGCAACAGAATCATGGCTGGGATATCACAAGGCACACTCGTAATCGAAGCCGAGGGGAAATCTGGCACACTCATCACGGCTCGGCTTGCACTTGATTACAATAGAAATGTATTCGCTGTCCCCGGATCAATTTTCTCTGCCGCCTCAAAAGGATCTAATAATTTGCTTCGATTAGGTGCAACGCCAATAGTTTCAGCTCAAAATCTTCTTGAAGAAATTGGCCTTATTGATCTGACAAACTCTCAAGAGCACACGCCCCTCGACCTAACGCTGTATACGCCAGAAGAACAGTCGGTGTTGCTACTCCTCGACACGCCTCGCACGCGTGAAGAAATTCTCGTAGCGGTATCGCTGCCCACATCGCAAGCGCTTTCGATCCTTACAGTGCTTGAAATCAAGGGTATTATCCAAGAACGCATGGGTAAAATTGAACGGATTAAATAGAGTGGACGCTCTTCTCGGATTTGCAAAATAAATCATACTATAGTATTAATGTGCGTTAATGGCTGTTAAACAATACAAACTACTGATTGTCGAGTCGCCCTCAAAAGCAAAGACAATCGGGAAATACCTTGGCGATGAGTACGTCGTCAAAGCAAGTGTTGGGCACATTCGCGATCTCCCAAAGAGCAACAAAAAAGCTATCGACATTCCTGCCGGCTTTGTCCCCCACTACGAAATTTCTAAAGGGAAAGCAGAAGTAGTTCACGACATAGAATCTCTCGCAAAAAAAGCGAGCGAGGTTCTTCTTGCTACCGACCCCGACCGCGAAGGAGAAGCGATCGCATGGCACATCAAAGAAGCAGTTGGTCTCAAAAAGCCAAAGCGTATTGTTTTTCACGAAATTACTAAAACAGCAATCGAGGAAGCGCTGAGGCACCCCCGTGAAATCGATGAAAATTTGCGGAAGGCACAGGAGGCTCGTCGCGTGCTTGATCGCCTCGTGGGATATGATCTCTCTGGGCTTATCTGGAAAAAAGTTCGCTACGGACTATCTGCAGGGCGCGTGCAGTCCCCCGCCCTTCGCATTCTCGTAGAGCGTGAACGTGAAATAAAAGCATTTATACCTGAAGCATATTGGTCGCTTACCGCAAAAGTTAAAACGCAAGGAGGAACAGAGCTTGAACTTTCGTGCATCGAGGAGCCTCGTGATGAAACAGAGGTAAAAAATATTTTAAAAATTGGTCGCGGAAATCCATGGCTTGTTCGCGATGTTAAAGAAAGCGAGGTTGGCCGTTCGCCAAAAGCGCCATTTATTACTTCAACACTCCAGCAGGCAGCCAGTTCACGCTTGGGCTTTGCGCCATCTCGCACCATGATGGTCGCACAGAAGCTCTATGAAAAGGGTTTTATAACTTATATGCGTACCGACAGCACGACGCTGTCTGCGGAGGCACAGAGGGCAATCATTGCTGAAATTTCAAAACTATACGGCACAAAAGCCGTTGAGGCCCGCGTATATAAAACGAAGAGCAAAAACGCACAGGAAGCACACGAGGCCATCCGTCCAACCGACGTGCATAAAAAATCGCTTAGCGTAACACCAGAAGAGAAGAAATTGTATGAGCTCATTTGGGCGCGCACAGTTGCTTCGCAAATGGTAGATGCGAGACTCGCTCGTACAACTATTGTGGCAAATGTTCACGGCAACTCTATCCCCGACTTTACGGTAACTGGCTCACGGGTGATCATTCCTGGATGGCTTGCAGCAGACCAAGGCGCACGTGGCGAGGACGTTGAACTCCCTGCAGTTAAAAAAGGTGAAATGCTCATTTTGCTTTCACTTTCCGACGAAGCTAAATTTACGGAGCCACCTCCCCGCTATTCTGAGGCTGGCCTCGTCAAAGAGCTCGAGAAGCGCGGGATTGGACGCCCTTCCACATACGCATCAATCATTAAAACAATTCTTGATCGTGGCTATGTTTTGAAAGAAGGAAAAGCACTTCGTCCAACAGACACTGGCGAGGTTGTGAGCACGTTTCTCGAACAGCATTTCATGAACTACATCAGCGATTCGTTTACGGCTGAAATGGAAAACGAACTCGATGAGATCGCTGATGGAACACGCGATTACGCAAAAACACTCAAGGCATTTTATGGACCTTTTAGTAAGGAAGTGAAGTCGAAGGACAAGATCGACAAAATCACGACACTTGGTGACGCAGATGCGAAATTTAAGTGCCCAAAGTGTAACGACTCGATGATCATCAAACTTGCACGTAATGGCAAATTTCTATCATGTAAAAATTATCCAGATTGTGTTGGCGCTCGCACTATCGAAGGAGAAGAACTTGCAGGGCCACGCGATACCGGCGAACTTTGTCCAAAATGCGAGAAAGCAAATCTTGTTGAGCGTGATGGACGTTTTGGACGATTCATTGCCTGTGGCAGTTATCCAAAATGTAAGTTCATCAAAAAGGACGAAGCGACCGCTCTTCTCAATGCGACAGGCGTTCCTTGCCCCGTATGCAAAAAGGGTTTTATGACCGAGCGTCGTGGCCGTTTTGGAATTTTCTACAGCTGTACCAACTATCCTGATTGCAAAAATGCGATCAAGGCAAAGCCGACTGGCAACTTCTGTAAACTCTGCGATTCACTCATGATGGAAGGCACAAAAACCATCCCAGAGAGATGTAGCAATAAAGCTTGTCCTAACCACAACCCACACAAGCTTGCAAAATAATGTTGGCAGCGTGCATCGCACGCACAACTGGTTTTTGTGGGGCGGAGTGCCGTTTTGCGAGTACGCAAAACCACGAGCCGGGGTCGCGGAATTTTCCGAGTGATGACGAGGAAAATATCTGTGACCGAAAACTATTCCGGAAAGATGTAGCAACAAAGCCTGCCCTAACCACAACCCACACAAGCTTGAGAAAAAGTAGGTTTGCATGCTTTTAATCCACGTGTAATAGTGGAAGTAGAAACTACTTTTAAAACTAAAGACCACAACCTTGAAAGGAGGCGCTATGAGCCAGCGTGATCTGTTTAGCCTCGTAAAAGAAATTAGCGGATCAATTCCCGACGAAGATACCGTCATTCGCTTTGCCCGTGATGTTGCCAAGCAATACATGGGCATCAGATTTAATCCACATTTCCATGCGAACGGCAGCGTTCCTAAGTGCGTACGCAGATCCCCTGAAATCATTCCTGATCGATGGTTCATCGTTAAGTTTTACAAGATCAATACCACCGCAACGTCTGCGCAAATCTTAGATTTCCTCGACGAGCAACAAGCTCTCCACCTCGGCGGCCTTGGTCTCATGCTCATGAACAAGATTCTCCCGCTCGGCATTTATTTCCTTGCCTTCGAGGACAACGATCCAACCAAAATGTCGGTGATAATTCACTACAGTGATGACACCTTTCAGTTTGGTGTCGCGACGATGAATGGCACTGACTACTGGGACAAGGATTATGGCTTTGTTTGCATAACGCCTGACCCAGATGCTCCTCTGCCTCCGGGCTAAGACACCAATCCCGCAATATCAAGAATATTGCGGGATTTTATTTGTTTGTTTCGTTCAATTGAATTTTATGGCATAGTGAGATTATGTTCACACCAAAGGAAAACGGCCAGTGCCCTTCCGTAAAAGAGATTATTTCTCTTTTGAAGCGTCCCAGCAAAGAAGATATTGCGCTTATTGAAAAAGCGTACGTTTTCGCTGAGCACGCCCATAAGGACCAAAAACGCTATTCTGGTGAGCCATACTTTATTCACGTGACTCATGTTGGAAAAAATCTTGCAGCTGTTAATGTTGATGCTGCCACCGTTGCTGCTGGTCTTCTGCATGATGTTATTGAAGACGCCGGAGTAAAAGTTGAAACGCTTGAACACGAGTTTGGAAAAGATGTTGCCGGCCTTGTTCAGGGCGTCACAAAAATGAGCAAGCTTAAGTACCATGGAGTTGAACGACACGTGGAAAGTCTTCGCAAATTTTTTATTGCGATGTCAAAGGATATTCGTGTGCTTTTGATCAAGCTTGCAGATCGACTCCATAATATTCAGACCCTAGAACATGTACCAGAAGCGAGCCAGCGACGTATTGCCCTTGAAACGCTAGAAATTCACGCACGCCTCGCTGATCGTTTTGGTATTTCAAAATGGAAATCTATTCTTGAAGATGCTGCATTCCCCTACGCGTTTCCAAAGGAGTACAAGCAGGTTCTAACCATCATAAAAAACAAACGTGTTGCAGATGAAAAATATGCCGAAAAAATTCATCGCTCACTACAAAAAGAGCTTGCAGAGCATGGGCTAAAAACAGCGCGGGTTGATTATCGTGTTAAAAACCTCTTTAGTTTCTGGAAAAAGTTGGCGCGCAAGGAAATGGACGCCGGCAAAATTTATGACATTCTCGCAATGAGAATCGTAGTGAAAACAGTTGAAGAGTGCTATCGCGCACTCGGTATTATCCACGCGCACTGGCGCCCTGTTCCGGGCAGAATCAAGGACTACATTGCCGCACCAAAACCAAACGGCTATCGCTCTCTCCACACAACTATTTTCCGTGGCGATGGTGGCGTAGTAGAGATCCAAATCCTCACAGAAGAGATGTTCACTGAGGCGCAATACGGTATCGCTGCTCACCTTTTCTATAAAGAAACGGGTGGCTCCTCTGGTGCGGTTGAAAAGAATACTGCATGGGTAAAAGAGCTCACGCGCTGGCAGAAAGAAGTTGCTCGCTCAGACGAGTTTCTCGAACACCTACACATGGACTTCTTTAACAATCGCGTATTCGTATTCACCCCAAACGGTGATGTGATCGACCTCCCCGAAGACTCGAGTCCTATTGATTTCGCGTATGCAATTCACTCTGATATCGGCGACCACATGGCAGGTGCATGGGTAAACGAAAAGCTCGTAACCATAGAGACAAAATTAAGAAACGGGGATGTCGTCGAAATCGACACCAAAGAGTCAGCGCATCCAAAACGAAAATGGCTTGATTATATCAAGACTTCATTTGCACGCCATCATATCCAGGCATACCTAAAGAAAACAAACCCTGCAGAGATTGCTGCACAAGAGTTCTTAAATAAGAAGCGCTAGCCGTGCTAGATAGAGAAATGGCTCACACTGTAGAGGTCCTCCTCCCCCTCTGGTTCTTTTTCCATGAGATCCTCAACCCCTGCCTCAGCGAGGTCATCTGCTTGCACGGGAACTTGTTTTTCAACAGTTTCCCTGTCAAACCGCTTTGCGAGATTTCTAATATCTTCCTCTGAGAAGAAGTCGATGACGATCTTGCCACCCACCTCTTTTCTCTCAATATGCACACGGGTACCGAGCTTTTCAGTAAGCTCGTTTTCCAGTCGCGTCATTTCGGGATCGGTATCAACTTTACGCACGCGATCAACGGCAATTTTTCGTGCAATTCGCTCAGCCTCTCGCACGTTTAGCTTCTTAAAGATAATTTCTTTGTAGAGAGTCATCTGTTCCTCTTTGCGGTTTGAAAGCATGAGCAAAGGTCGTGAGTGGCCTTCGTTGATCTTTCTATCTGCGAGTGCATTGAGAATTTCTTCTGGCAATGCGAGCAAGCGCAATGTGTTTGAAACATACTCACGGCTTTTGCCGACCTTGTCAGCGATTTGCTGATGCTTAAAACCAAACTCTTCTGCAAGGCGCTGAAATGCTTTTGCGCGATCAACAGGGTTTAGATCCTCACGCTGCAAGTTCTCGATGATAGCGAGCTCGAGCTTCATCTGATCGTCTTCTTCTTTGCCTTCTTCACCTATGCGAATAAGCACAGGAACTTGAGTAAGACCTGCAAGCTTTGCTGCACGCAAACGACGCTCTCCGGCGATGAGTTCGTACTCAACCGCGAGACCACCTTCTTCTTTATCAATTTCGCGACGTGTAACAACGAGTGGCTGCAAAATACCGTACTGTTTAATGGAATCAGAAAGATCACGCAGACGATGCTCGTCAAACTCTTTACGTGGTTGAAATGGGTTTGGTTTTATTTTTCCGATTTCAATCCAAAAAATTGCGTTTTGATATATTTCGTGTGCGTGAGTCATAGTGATAGGAAAATTATTCTCGTATTCTAACACAACAGAACACCATCTCAAACGTGATAATATTTTTACTATTGACATTGCAGTTTGTTGTGTTACTCTAGATATAGAGAAGGAGGCTCAGGTGCCAGTACCGCTTGAAACAGTCAAGCTCGCCATGGACAGGGTTAAGGCCCTTTACAAAGAGGGATGCGACCTTGCAACGAAACACAACTGCGCAAAACCTGAATTCAATTCACTGATCAGGGTAGTTGTGTGGAACATGAGATTGTCCGATGTTGATCG
>JAKAMX010000031.1 GCA_021812665.1 bacterium | reverse complement strand
TTCCGATCTCTGGGCCACAAGGACCATTGTCTCCCGGACTCCACCAGTTGGACTTTGCCGACATGAAGTAGATACGATTTTCTGGGATGAATTTCTTCCAGTTCTCAAACGCTTCATTGTCGCGTGGCGCATCGTCATTGCCTTCAAAAACAGTCACATAGAGACGCTTTGGGTCGAGACCGAGGCCATCTTCTTTTGAGGTCAAAAATTCATAGCTCCATGCGATGGCGTCTTCTTTGAAATAATCGCCGAGCGACCAATTGCCAAGCATTTCGAAAAACGTATCGTGCGTATTATCTCCGACTTCGTCGATATCTTGCGTGCGAACGCATTTTTGCGAGTCTACTAGGCGTGGACCTTGTGGGTGTGGTGTGCCCATAAGATATGGCACGAGCGGTTGCATACCAGCCGTGTTGAACAACACCGAAGGGTCGTTTTCTGGGACAAGGGGCGCGGATGGAATGATCGCATGTCCACGTTTCTCAAAAAAGGTTAAGAATCTGTTTCTAATTTCGCGTGAATTCATAGTAGACATTATTGAGTATCGAAAGTATCTTCTGTGGCCTTGTGGATATATCCATCTTTGTGCATGTGATACCCCAATGTTTTAATTTTATTTTCGATATACCAGAAAAGAGTGAAGATTATAAGCGTGAATACTGTTGTCGCAATCGCAACTGTGTATAAACCATAACCAACAGCAACACCAACGCCCGCAGCAACCCAAATACCTGCAGCCGTAGTCATGCCGCCCGTGTTTGAGTCCTTGGACATAAAAATGCCGGCTCCAAGAAATCCGATACCCGTAGCAACCGCCACTACAACACGGATTGACTCGATATACGCCCTTTCCGGAGAGCTATTTGCTCCGAGGGCAACAAGACCAAGAATAATAAACAACGCAGAGCCCATTGCAACCAGAGCATGTGTGCGCATGCCCGTTGTTTTGCCTGCAAGTGCGCGTTCTACACCCAAAGACATTCCGAGCAGGAGCGCCGCCGCGAGCTTCATTACTACATCAGCAATATCTATATATATGGGCATATTCTTCTAATTATTGTTTTCAGCATACCACACTGCGATACAAGTTAAAATTCCTGGCAAACACGATCAACTTCTGATTGAACTTTGAGGATTTGATCATTTGAAAGGCCAATTGAACGAAGCGGTGCTGTGTTTTTTTTGAGGTCCCCACAAAGCACAACTCCCCGTTGAAGCAGCTGCATTTTGTCCTTGGATGTTAACGAATTCAAAAACGTCAATGGGTGTACGCCTGTTTCCAGAATGAGATCTTGCAAATTACCTTTTTCTGGATAATCCCATCCAATAATCCTGAGCCCTGCGCATTGCGCATATTGTATGGCGTCGAGCGTAAGCTTCGTGTTGGTGATGAGCCAACCTTCGTGGACCTTTGGGTTTGCTTTATTCAGGTTATGTTCTTTAGCTGCATGTCCCTTTTGGAGATCAAGAAAACGAGCATGAACGTAGAGCGCGATCTTTACATCACTTTTTACTCCCTGCTGATTGTGGAATTTGCATTCAATAAAAATATGGCGATTTTCTTTTTCCGCCAAAATATCCACCTCATGCTGCACGCAGTTACCCGGAAGCATCACCCCTGTACGCGCTGAATATCCCTTTCGTCTCAAAACCTCTGCAATAAATTTTTCGAATGGAAATCCGCTCGGCCCCAGCTCGAGAACCGCCTTGCGCAACGAGTAACGGATCGCGACATCAAACTTTGTTCTTTTGAGGATAGTAAAAGCTCGTTTATAAATATCGAGTGTCCTCATGCCGTCCTTCACCACAGGCAAAATCTGAGACATGACTGTCTCGATCATTTTCTTATCTGCGCCAGACCTTATGAGCGAACGTCGAAGTTTCGCCGCAACAAAGCGCTCCTTTTCTCCAGACGTCTTAAGCACCCATATCGTTTTTTTATTTTCCTTGTCCATGACGTTCATCATCGCACACACGGCGACTAGTTACAAACACGCTGATAAACTGACTATACGACGACTCCTCCACCTAAACATTCATCATTGTTATATATAACGACTGACTGACCTGCAGCCACAACGACAGGATGTTTGAAAGCAAGCGTACAAGACTCCTTCGTTGCCCCCAGCACCACGCAGGGATAAAGCTCGCCATGATAACGTATTGCTGCAGTATAATTTGTTCCTTCCTTTAGAATTTCTCCCCTGCAATAGTTTGTTTCGGTAAGCACAATGGTCTTGCGCGCTGATAACGCAGCTTGAGCGCCATCTTTTTTCCCGACAGTTATTGTGTTTGCGGGGATATCTTTGGCGACAACATAATACGCGTCGTCCAAAGTCCCCTTTGCAGTGATTGTAAATCCGTGTCGTTCACCAAGTGTGTAAAAAAATGCCCCCCGATGATGACCAATGACCTCCCCTTTCCCATCCAGCACCATACCTCTTTTTTCCTCCATAAAATGCGCGAGAAAATCTTTCATATCAAGCTTGCCCACAAAGCAAAGCCCCTGACTGTCTTTTTTCTCGGCGGTCGGCAAAGCAAATTTTTTCGCTAATGCGCGCACTTGCGATTTTTTGTATGCACCAATCGGCAAAATTGTTTTTGAAAGTTGTTTTTGACCGATCGTCCACAAAAAATATGATTGGTCTTTGCTTGCATCAATGCCAGCCAGCATTACAAATTGGTTATTCTTTTTATCGTGAGAAACACGTGCATAGTGACCAGTGGCGACAAAATCAGCGCCCTCTTTTATCGCGCGATTGAAGAAGGCACCAAATTTAACTTCGCGGTTACACATCACATCGGGATTCGGCGTACGTCCTGTCCTGTATTCACGGATCATATAATCAGCGACACCCTGTTTATACTCTTTTTCAAAATCCCATGTAAGAAGAGGGATACCGAGATGGGCCGCCACTCGAATCGCATCAAGGCGCTCTGCGCGCCAGGTACAGGGTAAAAAATCAGGTTCCCAGACCTTCATGAAAACGCCGACAACGTCATAGCCCTCCTTTTGCAGGAGTGCTGCAGTCACCGAGCTGTCGACTCCTCCCGACATACCAACAAAGACACGCTTATTTGTTTTTTGTACGCGCTTTTTATCGGAGATATTTTTGTTTATTTGCTTTGTGCTCATCAAATGTTTTTGCATAATGTGTTACACCATCCTTGTCTGCAAGATAGTAAAAATATGGTGTCGCCTTTGGAAAAAGTGCCGCGCGAATTGCTGAGGTGCCGGGATTGTTGATCGGGCCCTTTGGTAAGCCGTGATTTTTGTATGTGTTGTATGCAGAATACATTTTGAGATCGGTTTGTGTGAGCTCACTCGACTTCTTTCCCAAGATATACATAAACGGCGCATCAACCTGAAGCGGGATTGATTGATCCAATCGCTTCCAGAGAATACCCGAAACGATAGCTCTGTCTTCATCGGTAGCAACTTCTTTTTCGAGAATTGATGCCATAATGAGAACGTCACGAAGTGAATGTTTAGACGCTTCGACTTCTGGCATGAAGAGCTTGATCTTCTTTTCGAAGTTTACCTTCATCCGTGCAATGACATCTGCTTCGCTGGTATTTTCCGGGAAAAAGTAGGTGTCAGGGAACAAATAGCCTTCTTGATCTGCAGCTTCATTAATAAAAGTTGCAGCATCAAAGTGAGAAAGACTTTTTGCCAGGACAGCTGCGGCCTCTTTATTGGAAAGACCTTCTGGGATAGTGACCCGCGCTACCGGGATTCCAAATACGCCATTTACGATACGACGAGCAATCGAGCATGCGTTCGCGAGCTCTTTGAATAAATACTCCCCTGCCATAATACGCTTTTCGCCACCCATCGTTATCGCGCAAAACTCAAACACCGTTCTCGATCGGATGAGATGCTCACCAACAAGACCAACGGATACTTCACCAAGCGAGGAACCGTCCTTTACCAAAAAGGTACTGCGAGGAGTAAAGTCAGAAGGTGGTAAAAAGAAATATGCGAATGCGGTGGCGACGACGACACTCACAAGCGCAGCCGCAAAAAGAAGCAGTGAAAAACGATTGTTGAGACCAAAAATTCTCTTGATGGTTTGCCAAGAAAATTTTTGTGTATCTACTTGAGTAGATGATTCCGGCTTTGTAGCAGGTAAAGGCTCTTTGATTTCATCCATGGTGAAATAAATTATATCGGCAGGTTAATTGGCGCCTCTGATTTACGTGAAGGAATACGACCAAATGTAGGAGTCTGGGCTACACCTCCAGGGAAATGGAAGATGGTTGCAAGCTCCTCAGTATTCAACGTGAACGGTTTTAATTTACGTGGTTTATGGAACCATGAACGATATTTGTATGCCTTAAAGAATTTCATTTTTTTTGCATCAAGACGAATGTTGTCATAATCCTGCCATGGGTAGTCAAATCCGAACGCGAGATCCTTTGGCCTGAAACCATTTAGATTGCCGGTAGAAAAGGCGCTCCAGAGCCCACCAAGCGCTTTCATGTGACTTGGGTTAAATTTGTCGCTTTTTGCGAGATAAATCGCGCGGATACCGCAATCAAAACCAGCCTTTGTAAAACTTCTTTCGATAGCTTTTGCTGCATTTCGGTCCCCTTCTGAAACTTTTGCCTCCTCTGGTTTTTTGTCAGCACCAGTGAGTTTTTTCACAAGATCTGCACCTTCATCTTTCCAATCTCCCATACTGCCATCCTTCTTTGCGTAGCGCTTTTCTGGCCCCGCAACAAGAATCTGAACCCAGACTTGCTCCCCTTTCCCAGCTGAACCCAAATATTCAATCACTGAGGTGAGCGGATCGACCTTGTTTTCTTCTTTTAATAGCGCAGAATCCAGACCATAATCAACGTATGTTTTTATCGGATATGGATCCGCTTTAGTAAGTTGATATTCTGCTGCCGCAATCGCCCACTCACTCGCCTTCCCCGGTTTGTAGTCTACATAGAGCGTATAATCAGGTACTTCAAAAATTTCTATATCTGGATACTGACCATACAGTTGCGTTTCAACGAGGTTTTTTAGACTTGAGGTGGTTCTAATAAAAAATTTAATATGACCCTCGAATGAAACCATTTCGAGAGATGACCATTCTTTAATTTTACCTTTCCAATATTTATCGTACCAATTGCCGGGCGCTTTAGTGAGGAGTGTTTGCAATACAATCTCCATTGCGAGTGGAGTTTTGTTGATTGTCTTGGGAATCTTGATTTCGAGCATCACCCACTTGAGGTTTGCTCTGAATTGCGACTGAACATAGCGTACCCATTCCTCCCAGAAAATGAGTGCAAACACAAATGGACCCCAGTACGGGAACCACTTAAACAGCATCACGAACGCAGAGACTGTTTGGTCATACAGTCTCATAAAATCTGGAATTTGATTTGAACCCATATATCGTATGATACAGGAAAAACTGAGAACGGAAAAGGGCCGCCCGTACACGGGCGGCCCTTTTCCAGCTTGATTACGCGAGTGCGTACTTACCGTCTTTCATCTTTTTAAACAACTTTGTGTCCTGAAGATTTACAAAAACAGTATTTTCTTTTACATAACGCTCTTTGAGAACGCGATCAATGATCTCCTTTTTCGAAAGTGGACCTTCCTTTTTCAAAACCTTAAGAATCACGTCTTTTACAACACCCTTCTCATATCCCCATGAAGAGAGCGCATAGAGACCGCGACCAACAAGCACAAAACGATTGTCTTTAATAAGCTCGTTGTGACAGGTAGCGATGTGAGCCTTCTTGTGGAAGATCTCTGAGATCGCTTCAGCAACCTCTGAGAAGTGCATCGGGGAACCTTGCTTGCGGAGAATCAAGTACGCATAGTCGCGCATGCCGCGTGCATTTACGTTTGGAGACTTTGCAACACCCCATTCACCGAGTGGGTTTTTTGCAATCGTTTTTGAAAGCGAGAGCCAACGCTTAGTGATCTCTTCGTTCTTGTACTGCTCCGATACGTCCTTGAGATGGGTAAGGAACGATGCCAGGATTTCACTTTCAGGAATCAAATCTTCGTTTGAAAGCGATGCATAAAGGTCCTTGATGGCCTGGTGAACTTTCATTGAGATCTTGTCATCAACGATCCAGCGGTGCTTGAAGTGTTCGTCTTCCTTTTCGCGCTTGAACTGATCACCGAGGACCAAGAGGAAATAGAGGTGGTTCTGTGTGCTTGCGTCTTTTGCGAGATGCATCAAAAAATCTTCCTCGCACACAACACCACCCATAGAAATAACAAGTTTGTGAAGCTCTTCGAAGACAGCGGCCTCCTTTTTAAAAGCCTCTGATTTCTTGATCAGCGACAAGGCAAAGTTCTCGATCTGGCGAACACGTTCGCGGGTGATCCCATACGTACCGCCGATTGCATCGAGTGTCATACGCGTAGTTTCCTCGCCGAGACCATATCGCTTGGTCATGACATCGAGCGTTCGCGCCGAAAGCGGCACAAGGAGACGCTTGGTGACCTGTTTTGGTTTAAACGTAATTGCAGGCATAAATAATAATTGTTATTTCCCTATAAACCCTCTATAAAATGTACCTACTTTCTATCACCCTTTGCGGTTCTGGTCAAGTCCTTCACCCCGGATACCCCTCCCCGCTCCAGCATTGCGCTATTCTCGAATCACGATATTGAGCAACTTCCCTGGTACCACAATCACTTTTTGAACCGCCTTCCCTTCAACCCATTTTTGAATGAGCGGGCGCTCGCGCGCGGCCTGTTCAAGGTCCGCGTTGGTAATATCTTTTGCGACAACGATAGTGTCGCGCAATTTTCCATTTACCTGCACTGCGATCGTGACCTCATTTTCTATTATTTTTTCCGGATCATAATGCGGCCACGTCGTTTTGTGTATCGATCCCTGATTGCCAAGGTTGTGCCACAATTCTTCTGTTATGTGCGGAGCAAATGGAGCAATAATACGGAGGAGTATCTCATAGTGACTTCGCGAGATTGATGGAGTTTTCTCGAGATCATTAACGAGGATCATCAACGATGCGATGGCGGTGTTGAAACCAAACGTTTCAATATCTTCGCCAACTTTTTTTATAGTTTTATGAAGCGCTGTTTCAACGAGTGATTCATTTGAGTCTATTGCTATTTTGTCACGCAATCGCCACACACGCTCTAGGAAGCGTCGTGGCCCAATGATACTCTCCGTACTCCAGGCAACACCTTGATTGAATGGCCCCATAAACATCTCGTACATACGCAAGGTATCTGCGCCATAGGTTGCAACCACATCGTCAGGATTAATCACGTTCCCCCATCGCTTGCTCATCTTGCGACCGTCCTCCGCCATGATGAGTCCTACATTTTGAAGTCGCTTAAATGGTTCTGAATAATTCACAACGCCAATATCCAAAAGGAACTTGTGCCAGAAGCGCGCATAAATAAGGTGCCGTGTCGCGTGCTCCGCTCCACCTACATACATATCGACGGGTGACCAATATTTTTCTTTTTCTTTATCAACAAGCGCATGCGCGTTTGTCGGGTCAATATAGCGCAAGTAATACCACGACGAACCCGCCCATTGTGGCATAGTGTTTGTCTCGCGCTTTGCGGGGCCTACGCACTTTGGACATTTTACATTGACCCAATCAGCAATATCAGCAAGTGGCGACTCTCCGGTGCCTGTTGGCGCGTATGACTCAACATCTGGAAGTACAACCGGCAGGTCTTCCTCTGGCACCGGAACGACGCCATCTTTTTCACAATGAATAACCGGGATAGGCTCTCCCCAGTAGCGCTGTCGTGAAAATACCCAGTCCTTGAGTTTGTATTTCGTGACCATGCGACCACCAACAAACTCAGTGATACGCGCTTTTGCAACTTCGTTCTCGTGTCCGGTGTAGTTTCCTGACATTACAAGTTTCCCGCAGCCGGTGTATGCACAATCAAGTATTGGGCAGGATGGAGCAGGATAATTGGGGCAAACAACCATAATGACCGGAAGGTCATATTTCTTTGCAAAATCAAAATCGCGCTCGTCATGAGCGGGTACCGCCATGATTGCTCCCGTACCAACACCTCCAAGCACGTAGTTCACGATCCATACGGGTATGCGTTTCTTGTTCGCAGGATTTATTGCATAAAAACCAGAAAAAATCCCTGTTTTTTCTTTTTCGTCAAAAGTGCGGCGCTCGTTTTCTTTAAGTGTTTTTTTTATATAGTCTTGCACCTCTGCGCTCATTGCGACTCCATCTGCAAGCCACTTTTGTGCAAGCTCTGCAGAAAATGCAACAAACGTTGCCCCAAAAAGAGTGTCTGGTCTCGTTGTAAATACCGTTACAACCCGATCGCTATTTTCAATCGGAAAATCAATTTCTGCACCCTCGCTCTTCCCTATCCAGTTTCTCTGAGATTCCTTTATAGAATTTGGCCAGTTGAGATCATCGAGGTCGGCAAGCAAGCGCTCGGCATAATCAGTGATGCGGATCACCCATTGTCGCATGGGTCTCTTTTCAACCTGTGTGCCACAGCGCTCACATGCATCACCATCAAGGTCCTCATTTGCGAGACCAGTCTGACAGCTCGGGCACCAGTTAATCGGTTCGTACGACTCATACGCAAGCCCCTTCTCGAGCATTTTTAGAAAGGTCCATTGCGTCCATTTATAGAAACCAGGATCAGTGGTGTTTATTTCTCGCCCCCAATCATAATTAAATCCAATGACTGAAAGTTGTTCCTTGTAACGCGCGGTGTTTTTATCTACTGCGGCACGTGGATGCACTTTATTTTTGATCGCATATTGTTCTGCGGGCAAACCAAACGCATCCCACCCCATTGGGTGAAGCACACTATATCCTTGCATTGTTTTCATGCGGGAATATACATCGGTAGCGATATATCCCTTTGGGTGACCAATGTGAAGTCCCTCCCCCGATGGATACGGGAACATATCGAGAACATAA
>JAKAMX010000030.1 GCA_021812665.1 bacterium | reverse complement strand
CTCGGAAAAGGGGAGCTTACCAAGCAGCTTGAAGTTCGCGGATGCGAATTTTCAGCAAGCGCAAAAGCAGCAATTGAAAAAGCAGGAGGTTCGATTAGATAACCAAAAATCGGAAATCCATAAGCTCATAACATATAAAATCACATGGATACCTTCGTTCGAAAATTGAAAATGATTGCAGAGGACGCTAGCTTGCGCCGCCGCGTTCTCTTTGTTCTCGGTGCACTCGTTGTGTTTCGTCTTCTCGCAAACATTCCAATTCCTGCAGCTGCAGGACAGGATCTCGGTGCGCTCCTCGCAAATAACCAAGCGCTCGGATTTTTGAACATCATCACGGGAGGTGGTCTTTCAGCTGTTTCTGTAGTGATGCTTGGTGTTGGTCCATACATCACGGGATCAATCATCATCCAGCTTTTGCAAATGATGTCACCAAAGATCAAGGCGATGTACAACGACGAAGGCGAGGCAGGCCGCCAGAAGATTACACAGTACTCACGCCTTCTCACGGTGCCTCTCGCACTTGTGCAGGGTTTTGGTCTCATTGTGTACCTGGAGAAACAGGGAATCCTCCTCGGACTTTCTCCGTTTGAAATGCTTACGAATACGATCATCGTAGCAGCAGGTTCTGTTCTCCTTATGTGGATTGGTGAACTTATCTCGGAGTTTGGTATTGGAAACGGTGTTTCCCTCATCATCTTCTCGGGTATTGTTTCGCGCATCCCTGCAACACTCGGACAGCTTGCGTATACATTTGATGTGTCACAGATTCCAATCTATATTGCTGCGCTTGCTGCAATGATCGTGGTTATTATTGCTGTTGTGTATATGACCGAAGCAGAGCGCCCAGTGCCAATTACTTACGCAAAGCAGGTGCACGGCGGTCGCACCACGGGTGGCGGCTCTACCTATCTACCACTTCGTGTGAACCAGGCAGGCGTCATTCCTATCATCTTCGCGCTTTCAATTTTGACATTCCCAACCCTCATTGCAAACGCACTTTCGACGCTTGCCCACGGAACATTGCAGACAATTGCATTGTTTGTACAGAAAACATTGGCAAATGGATGGATCAACGGCGTACTCTACTTTGCACTTGTATTCATCTTTACCTACTTCTACACGGCAGTGACATTTGATCCAGAAGCAATTGCAACAAACCTCCAGAAGAACGGTGCATTTATTCCTGGCATCCGTCCTGGTACTCACACCGCAGAATATCTTTCAAAGATTTTGACACGCATTACACTCGCAGGCGCTGTCTTCCTTGGCTTGATTGCAGTTTTGCCTCTCATTATGAAGAGCTTGACCAACATTCAGAGTCTCACGATCGGAGGAACGGCCCTTCTCATCGTTGTGTCTGTAGTTATCGAGCTCATCAAGAAAATTGATGCGCAGATAACAATGCGAGAGTACTAATTTCTTATTTCAAAGGGCGCGCGAGGCCGAAATGCCCGCGCGCCCTTTGTCTTTTGGTGGTATCCTGATAGACTCTTTATATGCAACAAACCGTCATATTTATTGGTCGCTCTGGCGCAGGTAAGGGTGTTCAGTCGGGGAAACTCCAGGAGTTTTTGAAGCAAAAATATCCAGAAATTCCTACACTCTATATAGAAATGGGAAATTATTTTCGTAATTTCATTAAAAATGATAGCCCTACGTGGGATCGCGCACGTGCAATAAACCTGGCCGGCGGACGACAGCCAAGTTTCCTTGCGGTGTGGGTATGGAGTGAGATATTTATTGAAAAACTTACGGGTAATGAGCACATTGTGTTTGATGGCACACCACGCTCGCTCGAAGAAGCAAAGATGCTTTCGACAGCCTTTCCTTTTTACGGACGTGAAAATCCTGCAGTAATTTTTCTCAACGTATCGCGTGAGTGGGCAGAAACTAGACTTCGAGAGCGTGGACGAGCTGACGACCTCAATCCAGATGTCGTGGCAAAACGACTTGCGTTTTATGAGCAGGATGTTGTTCCAGCCATCGACTACTATCGTACAAACAAAGACTACCGATTTTTGGAAGTCAACGGCGAGCAGACACCACAAAAGGTTTTCGAAGATATTGTCGCCGCACTTAAATTAAACTAACTTTGACTAAAAAAGGATTTATTAAAACTGAGGAGGAGATTGCGATTATTCGTGAGGGAGGGAAGCGCCTCGCGTTTATTTTGAGTGCGCTTCGTGATGCGATTAAGCCCGGGGTTACTACGCGCGAGCTCGATCAGCTGGCAGAAAAATTGATTCGCGAAGGCGGAGATATTCCTGCGTTTTTGAATTACACACCCGAAGGCGCACGCACCCCATATCCTTCATCGTTATGTGTTTCAGTAAATGATGAAATCGTGCACGGCATCGCAAGTGATCGTGTTCTTCTCGAAGGAGACATTATTGGTATCGACACCGGTATCCAGCACAAAGGGCTTTTTACGGACTCAGCCCTCACGGTTCCTGTCGGTAAGATTGACGATGCTGCGAAGAAACTTATTAAGGTAACCGATGAAGCGCTTGCAGTTGGCATTAGTGTTGCACGCGCAGGAAATACTGTAGGCGATATAGGTTACGCTATAGAAAAATATGTCAAAGAACATGGCTTTGTAATCGTTGAAGAACTTGGTGGTCATGGTGTCGGCTACCATCAACATGAGGATCCACACATCGCAAACTATGGTGATCGCGGACAAGGTATGAAATTAAAACCAGGAATGGTTCTTGCACTTGAGCCAATCGTCAACGAAGGAACACGCTATATAAAACTAATGCCCGATGATTACACGTTTGTAACTCGCGACCACAAGCGCTCTGCGCATTTTGAACATACTATTTTGATTACCGACGGCGCACCAGAAATATTGACTTTGAGGCAGTAACTCAGTAGAGTTACGGAAGTTCTTTCAATCCAATCCAACCTCGGCAGGTGCCGATTAAAGGAGGCAACCAGTGTCTTTAGAAATCAGAGTCCCGACGCCCGTTTTTGACGCGAAGGCGGTTCTTGGCGGAAACCTCATTGGACCAGGGGAGGTCGCAAAAGTAACACAGCTTAGTTACTCCGCAGAAGGCATTCGGGCCCTTGAAGAAAGCCTTCCTCCTTTGGAGCGCCTTCGGTGGTGCAAGGGGAATGGCTACGTCGTTATTGCCGGCCCACCCACGCCGCTCTCGATCTTCGACATGATGCAGATCGATTCAAGCATTTTTGCTTGGGAAGGTCGCACGGCGGGGTCCAGTGGCTTTGTTGGTAGGGATGATCGCTTCGTGAAGGAGAGCCGTGTCCAAAGTGGATGGCTCGCGATCAGGAAGGGTTTCACCGTACACGGCAATGAGACCTGGGACGAACAGGTCGCGCACCTTTCATCCGTCGAGCGAGTTGCGACAGCCGCTGAGGCTGTGTGGTCGCTCATGATCTACGGCAAAGTGTATGGATTCCCGATCAGCGGGAGTGTCCGCCTGAGAACGTCAGACAAAAGTTCGAACAATGAGCGCGTCCTCGTCGGATGGTTCGACCGCAGGACCATCGGTATCACCACTGCTCCGGATCGATTCCGTGAGTTCAACGTAAGAATGAGTTCTGTGCTCAAGTAGCACCTAAGCCCACAATTCCTCTGAAGCAGAGGAATTGTGGGCTTTTTCTATTGGTTGGCAGGCAATATGATTTACCCCCACACCTACTTTTGCATTGTTGCATAATATTTTAGATATATCTGACGTCAAGGATTTGTTCAAAGTTTGGTGAAGCACTTTGGGCATTAACAGCAACAAAAAAATTATGCAAAAAGTGGGTGTAGGGGTATACTTTTCTCATGTCACTATTTGGATTCAAGAAGGAAGGAATTGCCACACCACAGGGAGGGAAATTCTCATCGCCTCACGAAGAAATAGCATATCTTCGTGCGCAGATCGCTGAAAAAGAAAAGGAAGTATTTGCAAACGGACAGACACCTGAGCGCCCAGCGATTGCGATGGAGAAGGTTGCAGAATATCGTGCAGCGCCTGCGGAAAAAATTCTTGCGTCAGGATATCAATTGCAGGCGCATCAGGTCGAGGAGCGCATTTTTAATATGGACAAGGACCACACCGAGACGATGGATCACCTTGCTCGAGTCGTGGCCGAGCACGGCATTAAAAATGCTCTCATTCTTCTTGAAAAACTCAACAATCCACATATTGAAGATGATTTTCACCGCTTCCTGGTACAATTTTTGGCAGATGACGCGTTTGTTGGGCAGATCTCAAAAGAGCGCATACTCTTCCGCGCGCTTCGTATGCGTTTGTATGAAGTAACCCTTCCACCAATCGACGCAAAAGGAGTAACAAGAAGTTTTACAGACCTTGTGGCTGGAATGGAGCACTTGTATGCAGGGATGCTTTCGATTGAAAATGCCACCCCTTCTTGGAAAGATGTAAAAAATTATTTTGCGCTCGAGCTCGCGCAGCCAAACTTTTCTAGTCAGATTATTTTTTATGCTGCGGTGCCAGTTGAAAGTGCTGATTTGTTTGAGAAGCTAACACTTTCGGTATATCCAGATGCGATGCTGCGCGAACATCAAGAAGACTACAATCCGTTCAACGAGCATGGAACAACATTGGTTTCTGTAGGGCAACCGTCAAATAGTTTTGTCTTTCCAATTAAAACATCTGAAGCATTTCCGCAGGATCCAATGAATGTTGTTCTCGGCTCTTTTAATAAGATAAAACATGTCGGGGAGGGAGCTGCTATCCAGCTTGTCGTACGACCATCAGGCAAACTTTACAATGATCGCTATAAAGGCATTCTCGATCAAATTAAAAAAGGTACTCCGGTTAAAAAAGCGCTTGAAGGCGCAGTGGTAAAGTTTGCAAACGAATTTGTAAGTCAAACAAAAGAACTTTTCTTTGGAATACAGAAGAAAAATGAAGCAGACATCGATCCAGTTGCTGTCGAGGGTATCACGCAAAAAATTTCATCACCCATCGTTGATACCAATATTCGCATTGTCGCATCAGCGGAAAGTGAAGAACGCGCAAAAGCTATTTTGACCGAGGTTGAAGCCGCGTTTAATCAATTTGCAAAACAGCAGTCAAATGGCATCAAATGGAGCCGGTTGAAGGGCGGGGACATTATCAAAGCTGCATACCAGTATTCGTTCCGTATATTTGATGAAAACCAGAGTTTCCCACTCAACCTCAAGGAGCTCACGACGATGTTCCATTTCCCTGTTACTACGGTAACGGCTTCAGCGCTCAAGGAGGCAAAGGCAGGCGTCGCTCCAGCACCACAATCGCTTGCGGCGGATGGCGTTGTTTTGGGCAAAAATATTTATCACGGTCAGGAAACGCTCGTACGTATTGGTCGCGAAGATCGTGTACGGCATTTTTATGTGATCGGCCAAACAGGTACCGGCAAGACGGGCATTCTGAAAAATATGATTGTTCAAGACATGAGGAACGGTGATGGTGTCTGCTTTATCGATCCACATGGTTCTGATGTCCAAGATATCCTCGCTCTCGTTCCTCCCGAGCGTGCTGATGATGTGATTTATTTTGATCCTGCGTACACGGCGCGACCAATGGGGCTCAACATGCTCGAATATGATGAACGTTATCCAGAGCAGAAAACGTTCGTGGTAAACGAAATGATGAACATTTTCAACCAGCTTTTCGATATGAAAGTTGGAGGAGGGGCGATGTTTGAACAATACTTCCGTAATGCTGCGGGGCTCGTGATGGAGGATCCTGAGTCGGGGAGTACACTGCTCGAGATTACACGAGTTCTTTCAGACAAAGCATTTCGCGATATGAAATTGTCCAAGTGTAAGAACCCTATCATCGCACAGTTCTGGGAAAGCGCAGAAAAAACTACCGGCGATCAAGGGCTCGCAAACTTTGTGCCGTACATTTCAAGCAAGTTCGACAACTTTATTTCCAACGATATTACACGACCAATCGTTTTGCAGCAGAAGTCTGTGTTGAACTTTAGAAAGATCATGGATGAGAAAAAAATCCTTCTCGTCAATTTGTCGAAAGGAAGATTGGGTGACATCAATGCAAACCTTATCGGTCTCGTGCTTGTTGGCAAACTTTCTATGGCAGCACTTTCGCGCGTGGATATGTTTGGCTCTGTACAAAAGCCGAATGATTTTTATCTCTACATTGATGAATTCCAAAATGTTACCACACCATCAATCGCTACGATTCTTTCTGAGGCGCGAAAATATCGCTTGAGTTTAAACATTGCGCATCAATATATTGCACAACTTTCGGAAGATATTAAAAAGGCAGTTTTCGGAAACGTCGGTTCACTTGCTGTATTCCGTGTGGGACCTGAAGATGCCGAATTTCTTGAAAGTAAATTCGCACCAACATTTACGGCGCAGGATATCGCAAAACTCGACAATCGTAATGCATATATAAATCTTTTAGTAGATGGACAGCCGACCAAGCCGTTTAATATTACAACCATTACCTCCGAAAAAGGGGATCCTGCTTTTGCCGAGAAGCTCAAGGAGTATTCATATCTTAAATACGGTGTCCCACGAGACGAAGTAGAGTCAGAAATAATGGACCGTTATCGTAGGGCGGAATAACAGAATATGCACTTAAAACCTCGCTATGTGCAGCGTGATTGCGTGGAGGGTGACAAGATTGACCTGCGGCAAGCTGACGCAGTGCTCAAGCATAAGCCCGACATTATTATTTTTGAATTACCGCAAAGTCACAATGGGAAACCAGGGACAATTTTCAATCGCTACTCATGCGCGCATAAACCCATCGAAAAAGTTGAAGCAATAATAAAAGGTAAAAAACACGCAGCAAAAAAATTTCCTTATGCAGCATCGGACATCGCCGTGTGGGAAAATATACAAAGGCTGTGGAAACAAGGCGTGAACGTCCAAATTTATAATGTAGATGCTCCCATCAAAATGCGCAGGGAATATGTAGCAGTCGAAGCGACTGGATATCCGTCTGTCCGAAAGGATTGGTTGTTTTGGGTGTACCTTTATTTGAGGGATACATACATGGCTAGAAACATTAAACACATTTTAGATACCTATTCGTTAAAAAGTAATCCAACAATTCTTGTTTGTTTGCAGTCGATACACTGGAAGCATGCACAGTTCTTGCTGACCAATCCATCCTCTCAAAAAACATGGAAATATTACTTTGGAAAATTCCCAGCACTTACACCCAGCGTGGTTACCTCACAGGTAAGAAGGAGAAACAGGGTCCTCGGTGAATACTGGAAAAAACTACAACATTTTACTCGTGTGCGGTAAATTGTTCTCCTCCGTGTCTCATGCTAGTATGGGGCGTATTAGTAATTAATCTACATTAACCATGGCCCACCCAAAAGAAGAAAAAACACTTATCATTATCAAACCAGATGCTATCCAGCGCGGTCTTTTGGGCGAAATTGTTGGTCGTTTTGAACGAAAAGGCCTCAAGCTCGTTGGTATGAAAATGATCCAACTTGAGGATGCACTCCTCGAGGCGCACTACGCGCACATTGCGGACAAGCCTTTTTTTGCAGGCATCAAGAGTTTCATGAAAGCTTCACCGGTGGTGGTGATTGCGCTTTCAGGAATCAACGCCGTTTCAGCAACACGTCTTCTCGTTGGCCCCACAAAAGGATACGAGGCAGATGCCGGAAGTATTCGTGGAGATCTTTCAATTTCTGGACAGTCAAATGTTGTCCATGCTTCAGATTCTGTTGAGAACGGACAAATCGAGGTTGCACGATTCTTCAACAAGGACGAAATTTTCGATTATGAAAAAACAAATTTTGCGTACACTTACGCAGAGCACGTTTTTTAATCCCCTACGCCAATGTGGGCATTACCGCAGGGTACTTTTGTGGATGGGATTTTAAATTCCTTGGTGCTCGTTGGAGAAACGGTTCACAAATATGATTTCGGCGTGCAGCAAAAAGTAAGATGCCCGCTTTGGCGTGGGGGTAAGCGAATATTTGTCCAAGTTAATTTTGGGTTTTTTAAAACCGCCGCTAGCCATAATTTTTGAGTTGGGTTGTAGTGAAAATTGTCATTGAAAAAAGATTTTAGTGTGCGTATAATTTGTGCAGGGTTATTTGAGGTATTGTCTCCTATTTAAATGACAAGGGAGCCCTACATTTTCACATGCTTTGGCGCGTGATTGCGGGCACCCACCTAGATTATTCTAGGGTCAGTACTAAAAGTAACCCCAGAAAAAACCCCCATGCCTCTGCTTGGGGGTTTTTTAAAACCCCTACGCCAATGGTGGCATTATCTCGCTGTGTTTCATGACAGTTTTCCCGGCATATCTAGCCTCGGATGCAGATATAGGTAATGTATTTAGCTATTGCTCGATAAGCACAATGCCACCATTGGCGTCGGGGTAAAATTTGGGAGAGCCAGAGTGACGATGATATACTGTCAGTACTAATCATATGCAACAACGCCGGTATCCAATTTCTCTCGTTGCGCTCATCCTTGGTATCGCGGTGATCAACGTGCTTGCTGAAATGTACTATTGGTATTGGACGATGCGATGGTTCGATCGACCGATGCATTTTTTAGGGGGAGTGTGGCTCGCTGCATCTGCTCTTTGGTGGGTATATGAGCGGAAAGGGGTCATACCGCCTCGTTTTTCAAGAGTGCTATTGGTTTGTGTCGCGGCGGCATTTGGTATTGGGGCACTGTGGGAGCTTATGCAGGCGGGGCTTGGCCTAGAAACGGCAGGGCATGTTAGTCGCCTTGGCGGTACAATCAGCGACCTCCTGTTTGATATCCTTGGAGGAGTGGCGGCGGCTGTATGGGGGTGGGCTCGAGTTAAGAAATAAAATCAACTATGACAAAAATTAAATTTTACGGCGCAGCAAATGAAGTAACTGGCTCAAACCATCTTTTGGAGTGTGATGGTGTATCAGCGCTGATCGATTGCGGATTTTTTCAGGGAGTAAAAGTTTGCGACGTAAAAAATACAAACCCTTTTCCGTATAACCCTGCGCACGTTGATTCACTTTTTGTAACTCATGCCCATCTTGATCACGTCGGACGCATACCAAAACTTTTTAATGAAGGCTTCAGGGGGAAAATTTACTCCACGCCACCCACGCGTGAAATCGCAAAACTTATTCTCGAAGATACTTTGCGAATTATTACTGAGGAAGCAAAAGAGCATGGGCATCAACCATTGTTTCATGAGGATTCGGTGCATCGAGCAATGGAACACTGGGAGACCGTTCCATATGAAAAAGTGATAGAGCTTCCGAGTGGGCTCACGGCACGATTCCTCGATGCGGGGCACATCCTTGGGTCTTCGATGGTTGAGTTCACGCGCAACGGCAAGAAGCTTGTGTTCTCTGGCGATTTGGGTAATTCACCTTCGCCACTTTTGCCTGACACCGTGCAGCTTTCCGACGTCGATTATTTTGTGACCGAGGCAACATACGGAGACCGTATACATGAGGCGGTGGGTGAGCGCACCAATCAGCTGAGGGAGGTAATCGAGGAAACTATTAAAAACAATGGAGTACTCATGGTGCCAGCGTTCTCTGTAGAGCGTACCCAAGATCTCTTGCTTGAGCTTAACGATATGGTTGAGAATCACCAGATCCCAGAGACCCCGATCTTTGTAGACTCACCGTTGGCAATTCGAGTAACCAAGGTATATAGTCAGTATTCATCATATTTTAATCAGGAGACCAAAGACCAGATCAAAGGT
>JAKAMX010000029.1 GCA_021812665.1 bacterium | reverse complement strand
GATCAAAAACAAAAAATTGTTGAAGGATAGCAATAAGGATATTGATATCCTTGAGGAGGTATATGGAGACAAGTAGTCTGTGGCACGCTTTGCAAAATGAAACTATTGATTATCACACAAAAGGTTGACCGCAATGATCCCGTTCTTGGCTTTTTCCATCGGTGGCTAGAGGAGTTTGCTAAAAATGTCGAAAGTCTCTCGGTAATTTGTTTACAAGAAGGGGAATATTCATTACCAGAGAATGTTCATGTTTTTTCATTAGGAAAAGAGCACGGGTCGTCTCGGCTGAAATATATTTTCCGTTTTTATCGTTTGCTGCGGCGCTTGCGAGGTTCATACGATTCTGTATTTGTGCACATGAATCAAGTATACGTTTTGCTCGGCGGACCATTCTGGAGAGCAAGGGGGATACCTGTCGGTTTTTGGTATGCACATCGCGCTAATACTTTTTCATTACGTCTTGCTGAAAAAATTGCAAACGTAATTTTTACGAACACCCTTAATAGTTTTACCGTTCCGTCATGTAAAGTAATTGCACTTGGTCATGGGATAGATGTTGAGGCGACAAAACGACCCGATAGTTATTCAGAGAACCGACGTCCAACTGAGTTATTATGTGCTGGCCGAATAACGCCAATAAAGGACCAAGAGACAATTCTCTTAGCCTGTGGACTCCTTGAAAGGAAGAGTATTCCGTTTAAAATTGGTTTCGTTGGGGGCGCAGCAACGCAAAGTGATGAGACTTATTTAAAAATATTAAAAAAAATTATTAGCGACCAAAAAATTGAGCAGCAGGTAAACTTTTATGGAAACGTTCCGCAGCGCAATCTTTTTCCATACTATTGGAAAGCCGCGGTTCATATTAATGCCTGCCCAACAGGCGGAATGGACAAAGTGGTGCTTGAGGCCGCAGCGGGCGGAGCAATCCCGGTCGTGACCAATGAGTCATTTAGGGATTTTCTTGGTGTCTATGCGGATAGACTTATCTTTAAAACGGCCGACCCCAAGAACCTTGCAGAAATCCTCGAAGCTCTCTTAAACTCAAATGATCAAGAGGAAATCCGTAGCTATTTAAAGAAAAAAGTACTGCAAAATTTTGATCTTGGTATTTTAACAAGTAAGATTATCCATTGGTATGAAACAGGTCGATAAAAATGCATATAACTTTTTCCGCTATGCTCACCCGGGGCGTTTTGTGAGCTATTACCACCAGCTCTATGAAGTGCTTAGTCTTGCGCCGGGCTCGGTTCTGGAAACAGGTGTTGGCGATGGCGTATTTGCTGATTATATTAAAAGGAATACCAAGATAGAATACACAAGTGTAGATGTTGCTGACGATCTTCACCCTGATGTGGTTGGCGATGTGACAAGGTTGCCATTTATCGATCAAATGTTTGATGTAGCATGTGCATTTGAAGTTCTTGAACATATACCGTTTGAAAAATTTGAAACTGCCGTTGCAGAGCTTGCCCGTGTGTCTCGCGAAGCAGTTGTCGTGAGTCTGCCTCATTTTGGTCCGCCAATTCAATTTCTTCTCAAGGTGCCATTTTTGCCTGAAATTCGATTTGCTTTTAAATTTCCTTACCCGAGGAAGCATGTATTCAACGGACAACATTATTGGGAAATAGGGAAGAGAGTATATTCGCAAAATACGGTCCGCAATATTTTCCAAAAATATTTTGTGATTGAGAAAGAATTTGTACCTTTTGAAAATCAGTACCATCATTTTTATATTCTCAAAAAGAAATGAAGATAACTTTTATCATGAATGCACGTATGCCCACAGAGAAGGCACACGGATACCAAATAGCAAAAATGTGTGAAGCGCTTTCTCTGCTCGGGGTAGATGTTTCTCTTGTGCTACCAACAAGAAAAAATGATCTGCGCGGGGATATTTATTCGTACTACGATGTACAAAATAATTTTACTATTCGTTATGCGCTCGGGCCAGATATGCTCTCAGTTTTCCATGGCAATAGAATAGGGTACTATTTACAGTCTCTGAGTTTTTTATGGGCGCTTCGCAATGTCGTCGTTCCTTCCGATTCGATTATCGTTACTCGGAGTCCGGAAGTCGCTTGGTGGTATGCGCACCACAAATACAGAGTTTACTTTGACGCTCACAATTTTCCTGAGCGTGGATTGGCGACTTTTAAATTTTTGCTCAAAAATATAGTTGGAGTCATTGCAAATAGTGAGGGTACCGCTACCGCATTTCGTAGAAATGGTTTTAAAAAAGTGCTTGCCGCTCCCAATGGTGTCGACCTGACTCACTTCGAAAGTAAGGATCTCGCGAGTAGAGAATCGCTCGGGCTTCCGGCTGGAAGAATTGCCATGTACGTCGGACATCTTTATGGATGGAAAGGAGTTGATGTTGTTGTGAGAGCGGCGCAGCAACTTGAGGATCGTGACCTTACTTTTGTGTTTGTGGGAGGCACGGCAAGCGACATAAATCGCTACTGTAAAAAAACAAAAGATCTCAATAATGTCGTGTTTTTGGGGCACAAATCTCGTGACGAGATTCCATCATACATAAAATCAGCCGACGTGCTACTACTGCCGAATGTTCCGACCACACAAGAGTCGTTGTCATACACGTCGCCAATTAAAATGTTCGAATATATGGCATCAGGAGTACCTATCGTGGCTTCCGACTTACCCTCGATCCGTGAAGTGTTGAATGACACAAATGCTATTCTGGTAATTCCTGGGTCTCCTGACGCCCTACTTAAGGGTGTGGCCCTAGCTTTTCAAAAAGATGCAGCAAGTCGCGCGCATCGGGCAAAAGAGGATGTAAAAAAATACACATGGTCGGCCCGAGCGCAAAGGATTGTTACATTCTTGTCGTAGACTAGAAATGCACCCAGGTTACGTATTTCCCCATTTCGTATTTCGTCATTTCTCTATAGTAGTTCCAGTCTACTGAATCATTCGTTGTCACAATGTGAGGGATATTGCCGTAGTAGGCGGCAAAATCTCCAAACGTGCTATCTGAGCCAATCACAGTGTCTGTCCTTGAAAGTAGGAACAAATCATCTACGGCACCGGATTTTGATATTTCTATGTTAAGTCCATCAAAAATTTTTGGATCAATTGATTCATCGGAGGTAATAACAAAGAGCGTATCTGGGGCTTGTAGGTCTTTTGCCATAAGAAATTCATCTAATATTTGGCGAGTTCTTTTTGGGTCTATATAATATTGTCCACCTTGCCACGTACGATAATCACCCTGGCGAACATGCACTCCGATGACTGCTTTGTATGCATCTCGCATACCCGAAATCTTCTTCGATATTCTGTTTTCTATGTCAATTTTGGGTCTAATATAATTTAATATTTCAGTTCTATATTTTTCTATGCCAACTGGGTTGCGAAATAGCCATCCACACAAGTAGATCGTATCCGATGAATTTTCAATTTGTTTTAGGTTATCATTCGAATTTGTTGGAGGAAGATAGGTTGGGTTATTGCCAGTATCCGCAGAGACAAGCACAGCGTCTCTGCGGGTCCAAATAATAAAATTTGAATATAAATTGTAAAACTTTCGCCAAATTTTTCGCATAAGTGACTGCTTGCGCTTTTCATACTTTGTAAATGGAAGAACAAAAAAAAGCTTAAACAAAAAATTTGGAGCTGGCATTGCAAACCTACTTCCATATTCATAGAACGAATAGTTCACAATATCTGCACGACGCTCGCGCGCATATGCGTACACGCTAATGTAGTTCCAAAGTTGATTGGCTAATTCAGTATCCGATGTCTTGAGTATTACAACCTTTTTCATTGTTTTATTTTTTGAACCAATAGAGTCCTGTTCCAAAGCCCTTTGAGGGGTTGTATGCATCAAACAACTTATTACCGTAAATGTATTTTTCCTCAATCTTTTTGAGCGGCTCAAAGAGTTTTAGGATATAATCTCGAGTAAAGGCGCGGTGCGCGTTGAAATAAACTTTGTTTGTGTTGTCAATTGGCACAGATATATAAAGGTTGCCGCCAGAAGCAAGAACTCGTATAAGCTCCTTTGCGGCCTTTTCTGAACCAAAGGAATCCAGGGGGTCACCATAGCGACCAAGGCCGATATGTTCAATAACACATATCGAGCTTAACGATTCGATTGTGCCGTCGAGGAAGGGGAGGGCAAGGATACTTCCCTCGACGAACGAAAGACCTGATAGATTAACTTGAAGCGGTCGGATATCAACCATTGTCACAGGCGTATGCTCGGAAAGGATACCAATAAATTTTGCATCAGATCCTACGTCTGTGTGTTTACTTGGCTTATTTTCAAAAACCTTTTTTGCGCACCATGTATTTTGATAAAAGTATATTGGATCAACAGACGTAATTTCCGTTTTATCAAAAAGTCTAGGATATAGATCGCCGGTTGCGAGCGCAAAGTTCTTGTTTCTTGGGAGTTTTTTATATATACGCCAATCTCTTAAAAAATCAAAAAACTCTTTGAGCGTTGCGAGGATGCTATTTTTTCTTCGCACAGTACGAAGAAAAATAGTTGCCCACTTGAATATTGATATTTGTTTCAACGTTTGACGTAAATTCATACAAGAAAGGAGGAAGCAGGTTTTTTTACTGGGTTATTATTTGTGTCAAAGTCAATATACCATTGTTGCTTATAAAAGGGGAAGAGAATCCATCTTAGCATTTTGCCCAAAACTTTTTTGTTCTGTAGGTTCAAAAGTCGGTAAAATTGAAAAAAAATCAATACTCGTTTTTCTAAAAAGAATTGATGGGAGAGAGAGATATCTTGTTCGTGGCGGTAGGCTGTCATGTCGGTGCTCAATTGCCCTGGGCGCTTTCGAAAAACACTGACTGGCTTATTAAACGACCAAAGTGGCGTGAACTTCGCAAAACCAACCCAGAGTACATAATCACCAGCGAGTTTTAGTTTGGAAATACTTGGTCGGGACTTCTCCCAAAGAGATTTTCTCCAAAATACGCTATCCTGTTGAACAAAATATGCACATCGACCATATATACCTTTCGCCAGCCAATTTTGTTGGTACAAAAGGCATGACCCTGTGCTTGTGTGCACTCCTTGTTCGTCTGATTTTTTATTAATTCCCTTTACCCACTCAATCTCTGGGAAATCTTCGAAAATTTTTGAAACTGATGCGAATGCTCCGGGTAAATATTTATCGTCCGCATTTAGATACGCAAATATATTTCCCTGAGCACCAGCAAAACCCTTCTCAATCGCATCATACATACCGCCGTCCTTCTCAGATACCCAGGACATTGTTATCCCTCTGCATGAAATAGGGTATTGGCACGAATCTAGCCTGTCTTTGTATCCTCTGATAATTTCTACGGTTTGATCCGTTGATCCACCATCGCGTATAATATATTCAATTTCAAAATCTCCTTTTTGAGAAAGGATGCTTTCTATTGTTTCGGCAATATATTTTTCACCGTTATGTACGGGGGTAATGATTGAGAATTTCATACAATGTATCTTGTGTAATTGATGTAGCGGGTATTTTGAGCACCCTGTCGCCACAGGTAGAGAGGAATATAGAATACGTAGCTATTTTTGAATGTTTCTGCTACTTGAAAATTGAAATCACGATCTGTGCCACGACCCATAAATGATGGCCAGATACGCTCGGAGAGAGCCCGGAAGCGAACTTTTCCTATTACCTCGCGCTTAAACAATGGGCTATTGCCGGTGCCGGGGTACGACTCAACTGTTCCAAAGAACAATTTATTGAATATACGTGCACGCTTGAGTTCAAACGGAAGATATCGATGCCAAGACCCGACGAGTTTTGGGATAATCCCTTTTGCTCTTCGTGCGCGAACCACGAGCTCTTTGGGGCCGATAACCGCATCAGGATTGTCGCGCAAAATCGCGCTAGTGTCGAGTTCGGCTCCAAGAAGCTCAGGTTTAAATTGCTGCCAGTCGACGCACAGGTGAGTAGCGCTATATTTTTTCGCTAATTCATACTGCGCTTTGATTCTGTTCCGTAGCGAGGCGTCATCTGCGTCCTGGAATGTGATCCACTCCCCGTGAATTCTATCTAGGCCGTAATTTCGTGCCATATAACCAGCATTGACATTACGCCCGCGCTTATTAAATCGGTGCGGATCGTCAAAAGGGAGTTTGTAATATGTGAGCTTATCCCACTTGCGAGCATATTCTGTTACGACACGAGCCGTGTCGTCATCGCTATTGTCATCTACAACAACGACTTCCAAGTTTTTGTATGTTTGGTCGCGAAGTGAGTCGAGGGCGACTTCTATCGTGCCTGCGGAATTATGCGTAGGGATTATGACAGAAATAAGAGGCTCTGTATTTTTATCGGATTTATTTTCCATATTTGCTTAGTATTGTTTCAATGGTGTCACGGTAATTCTTGGCAAATTGTTCACGGCTGTGATGCTGCCTCGCGTATCGCCATGCTTTTTCAGACCGAACACGCAATTCTTCTGCGGGCATTGTCGCGACTTTGTTGATACTTGCGACAACACTATCAACTGTTGCTTCCAGAATGACGATGCCAAAGTCTGCGGTGTCTACTGAAGCCTCTTTTGTTACAACAGGGATAAGTCCCGCCTGCATGCAGTTTACGACGCTTCCTCCTCCACCCTCTGACGAAGAAGGAAGAAGCACAGCGCCGCACGTTCGTGTCAGCTCGAGAAACTTGGGGCCAGTGATATCAATTCTTCCCAGATAGACAATATTGGGGGTATCTCGAAGTTCTTTGCTGTATGCATCCACGAAATCATTTTCTGATTTAATTGGTCCGCATACGGTTAGGTAGAGCTCCGGAGTGCGCGCAAAGGCCTCAAGGACCAAATCCAGACCCTTATGTATGGCTCCCGATCCACTAAACCACAAAAAATGATTACGAGCCAATTCAAAATCTTTTTGCCTTGGCAATTCAAAAGTACGCGTCGAAGAGACTGGGACTCGAAATATTTCTTTTTTCGCATACGCGTAAGTGCTTTTTGTGTAATCATTACCGAGTATTGTTGCGCAGTCTGCTTCCTCAATGTTGTAGCTTGGAGTAAGAACGCGGCGAGGTTGGAGTGAAAAGCCTCGTCTCTTTTTTAGAGCCGCAAGGCGGTTTAGTTCACCCTCTTTCGCGACGAGCCAGTGCGCGTTTGTAATATGAAATATCTTGAGGGTTTCTACCAAATATGGCTTGAGGCGGCGAAGGTTATTGTGAACATCGATGCAGATATCATAATGTACGCTAGGGACAAACGTTGCGTTGTCCCAGTCTATGATATCAACCTTATAGCCTTTTTCTAAAAAGGTCTTTGCGATCTCAGCACACTCCCAATAATTACTATGAAATGTTGAAAGCTGCTCTCCTGGGCGAATCAAAAATGGCAACGTGAGGTAAGACAGCAAAACGCGTTTGCCAGTGTATTTTTTGGGAGACAGGCATACGACGCCAAAAAGTTTGAAGTATAGTTTTTTATAAATAAAACGGAGAAGACGGCACATAATTATTTTATGTTTAAAAAATGTTGTTTATGTGATCTGTGCCACAGCTCAAGACAGAGCAAAACCCATAACCGATAATTATGATAAGGATCATTTTTCTCGTAAAAACGTTTTATCATTTTTTGCACATACCATTTGTTAAGAAATGTATATATCTCCGCGTCGTTATCAATAAAAAGCGAGTACATAAGTTTCCTAAAATCATCGCGCTTAAGCCACTCAAGAACGGGAGCACTGAAACCTTGTTTGCGGCGGTTTAAGAACTTGTCACCGAAGATATCGAGATAAGCCTTTTTAAGAATAAGTTTACCTCCCAAAAGATCGGTTTTGTATTCAAGAGGAAGATTGAATACAAACTCTGCAAGTTCATAATCAAGAAACGGCGAACGAACCTCAAGTGATGCCATCATTGAACAGCGATCAACTTTGGTGAGGTTGTCGCCAGGCAGAAACATATGATGGTCAAACATGTCTATTTGCTGAATTGGTGGAAGACCCTCGCTGTTATTAAAGTATTGCTGGATAGGAGCATCTGCATACTTTTTGTTCTTCCAGAGAAGATATCGCTCAAAACGATTGATATGGGCCATATAGTTCACATGGTCATGTAGTGCGTCAAAGCCGAAGAGCTGGCGAATATTTTTTCGTTTAAGCAGTCTGCGAATTCGTTCAAAACCACCTATTATATATTGTTTCCAGTACCATCCGTACCCCAAAAACATTTCATCGCCACCATCCCCAGAAAGAACAACCTTTACGTCTTTTGCGGCAAATTCCGCGATCAAGAATTGCGGAATGCTTGAAGAGTCAGCGAATGGCTCGTCAAAGTAAGTACATACTTTCTGAAGTGTATCAGCAAGATCGACTTTCATTTGGAGTTCGTGATGGTCTGTTTTAATTATTTTTGCAGCCTCGCGTGCGTAGGGAAGCTCGTTGATGTAGCCCTCGAACCCGGCAGAAAAGCTCTTTAGCTGTTTGCTAGAATGTTTTTGCGCGAGGTGAGCAATGACGCTTGAATCAACTCCGCCCGACAAAAACATTCCAACTTCGACATCAGCAACCATGCGACGTTCGGTGGCTCGGTCGAGAAGCGACCTTACTTGTTCAATTGCATCTTTTTCACTTATTTTTATTGGTGCGTATGGCATCGACCAATAACGCGAAAGCTCTAATGTACCTTGTGTAAATGTTCCCGTGTGTGCGGCAGGCAATACAAAGATATTTTTGTATACAGTTTTGTATGGAGGGATGTAGAGCAAGTGCATATAGTTGTCAATTGCTTCATGGTCGACAACCCCTTTGATCTTACCAGTAGCGAAGATCGCTTTTATCTCTGAACCCCAAATGATATTACCATCGCTATCGTATGCATAATAAAACGGTTTTACACCAAATCGATCTCGTGCGACAAACAGTTTCTGATTCTCATTGTCCCAAATAGCAAATGCAAACATGCCATTAAAATATTTTGGGCACTCCTCGCCATATTCTTGGTATGCCTTGAGGATTACTTCTGTGTCTGAGGTTGTTGAAAATTTATATCCTCTTTTTACGAGATCTGCTTTGAGTTCGCGATAGTTGTATATTTCACCGTTAAATGTAATCGCCATATCGCGAGTGTTGTCACGCATCGGTTGATCCCCGGTCGTTAGGTCGATGATAGAAAGTCGTGTCTGAGCAAGAATACAATGAGGAAAGACAATGGATCCATTATCGTCCGGCCCTCGCTTCGACAGGGTCGCGAGCGCCGCCTGCGTAATGGCTGGGTTTCTTGTATCTATTTTGTTGCCCGATGTTCCATAAATTCCACACATAATAACTTATTATAGCGTATCCCACGAGGTCGGGATACGGTCATGGGTGTTCCACGAATCCTTCTTGAGCCATTGTTTTGGAGTAATAACTCTTTTCTCTGGGTTTTTGTTCAGCCAGGCACCCCACCACGAATATGAACTATTGGCGATAATATTATGTTTACAATTAGCCATAAGAATGAGGTCCTCGCACTCGCTTGGTACTGTTGGATTCTCAATATATGTGGCAGTAAACGGTATCGTCAAATTTTCCTTTACCCACTTTATGTCGTCTGAAAAAACAAAAACTCTAATTTCGCTGGGCGCGAGATCATTAAACTTTTCTAATGCTCGAGTGTAATAATCGACTCCACAAAAACCATGGATTTTTAATATTTGAGGGTTAGTAGCATAATCACCGCGTCTAACATGCACAGATATCGAGTGCGGAGATTTTTTGATTTCTTATAAAAGATTCTTT
>JAKAMX010000028.1 GCA_021812665.1 bacterium | reverse complement strand
CTTGTACAAAAGACCAAACGTTTTGTTTGGCGAAGAACGGAACAAAAGAAAGAATACTCGAACTATTTAGATACACAAATGTAATATTCAAACAAAAAACCGCTTAAAGGCGGTTTTTTGTTTACTTGTTGCGCGATCCAGGACTCGAACCTGGAATTCGTTGCTTTTCAAAGTGCGCGATCCAGGACTCGAACCTGGGACCTCGTCATTATCAGTGACGCGCTCTAACCACCTGAGCTAATCGCGCAAACGTAGAACGAATATACCAGAAAAAGCCAAGAAGCGCAACGCTTTTGCGATATACAAAATGTCAGGTTTTTCTTTAGAAAGTTTCTGCTATTATGGGGCAATGCACGAAATGAATCACAAAACTTTTTTTAGGGGAAAGAAAATTACAATGCTCGGCCTTGGCCTTCTGGGTCGTGGGCTCAATGTTGCAAAGCTCCTTTCGAAATCTGGTGCCGAGCTCACTATCACTGATCTGAAAAGTGCGGAAGCCCTTGCTCCATCACTCAAGCAACTTTCGGGCTACTCAAACATTCGCTTTGTGCTCGGTTGCCACCAGATTGAAGATTTTGTTTCTTGTGACTTGGTGATTAAAGCAGCTGGTGTCCCGCTCGATTCTCCCTATATTGCTGAAGCACAAAAAAATAATATTCCCGTCGAGATGGACGCATCGCTCTTTGCAAAATTTACCAAAGGCACACTCGTGGGAGTCACCGGTACGCGCGGAAAAACAACGACCACATACCTCATCAAACATATTCTTGAAGCCGCCAAGCGAAAAGTTTTCTTAGGTGGCAATGTGCGCGGCATGGCAACGCTGCCACTACTCAACAAGGTTAAGGAAGGGGACATTGTGGTCCTCGAACTCGACTCGTGGCAGTTGCAGGGATTTGGCGACGCAAAAATTTCTCCTCATATTGCTGTCTTCACAAATTTTTTGCCAGATCACTTGAATTACTACAAGGGGAGTATGGACCTCTATTTTGGCGACAAAGCAAATATTTTTAAATATCAAAAAGAAGGCGATACTCTGGTGCTCGGCGAAAAGGCTGCGAAGGAGATAAAAGCTCGCTACAAAGGCGGCATGGATGGGCACGTTCTAGTTGCGAAAAGCAAAAAAGTTCCGGCAGGTTGGAAAATAAAACTGCTCGGAGAGCACAATCGTGCAAACATCGCATGTGCTATCGAAGCATGTCGTGCGCTCGGTGTTTCTGAAAAAGATATTAAACGCGGTGTAGAAAGTTTTGCCGGAGTGCCAGGGAGACTTGAATTCGTTCGTTCAGTTGGTGGCATCAAGTATGTAAACGATACAACAGCAACAACTCCTGATGGCAACCGTGCAGCGATTCTTGCACTGCAAGATAAAAAACGAAAGAACATCGTACTTATCGCGGGCGGCGCGGACAAAAACCTCGATTATTCAGGTATGGCGAAACTGGTGCATAAAACAGTGAAAGGACTCGTGCTCATTGAAGGTGCTGCAACAGAAAAACTTCTCACACTTATTCCAAAGAAAACTTCATACCCGGTTTTTGTGGTGTCGTCAATGAAAGATGCGCTCACCTTTGCACGAGAAACTGCAAAACGGGGCGACACAATTTTGTTATCGCCGGGAGCTGCAAGTTTCGGTGTATTTAAAAATGAATTCGATCGTGGCGATCAGTTTCTTGCGGCTGTTAAAAAAATAAAATAATGAATAAAGAATTCCTCGATACAATTAAATCTGCTCATTTTGTCGGTATCGGGGGCATCGGTGTATCGGCGCTTGCGCGGATGATGCTTTTGCGCGGTGTTGTTGTTCGAGGATCAGACCGCGGGCCATCTTTAGTCACTGAAAAACTAGAGCATGAGGGTGTACAAATTTTCTTTGGGCACGATGCAAAAAATCTTGCGCCAGATACTGACGTCGTGATCTATTCTCCTGCGATTACGAACGACAACCCAGAGCTCATAAAGGCGCGTGAGCTGCAGATCCCAACATACACGTATCCGGAGGCGCTCGGAATGATCTCACGCGGTATGCGAACTATTGCCATTTCAGGCACGCATGGCAAAACGACAACCACCGCAATGGTCGCGGAAGTTTTTATTGAAGCAAGGCTGGATCCGACTGTTGTGGTGGGAAGTTTGCTAAAAAAGTCTGGCTCCAATTTTATCCCAGGCTCTAGCAATCTTTTTGTGGTCGAAGCATGTGAGTACAAAAGATCTTTCTTGAGTCTTTCACCTGAGATTCTCGTAATTACCAATATCGACAACGACCACCTCGATTACTACGGAAGTATTGAGGGTATCCAGACTGCATTTGCGGAAATCGTTGCAAAAGTTCCTGCGCGCGGAGCAATTGTGTGCAATCCAGATGATGAGCGCGTCGCGCCGGTGCTTGCAAATGCAAAGGCAAAAATTGTTAACTATACAAAAGAGAGGTTAGAAGTGTCGCTCAATGTTTCTGGCAATCACAATATCTCAAATGCAAAAGCTGCTCTTGCCGTCTCGCGGATTTTGGGCGTCGACGAGCAGAGTGCGATATGCGGAATACTAAAATTTGAGGGCACCTGGCGTCGCATGGAGCACAAAGGCAAAACGGTGGAGGGCGCGCTTGTGTATGATGACTATGCGCATCACCCGACCGAGATTCGCGCAACACTCCAGGGCTTTCGTGCAAAATATCCAACGGGCAATATCCGCGTCGTATTCCAGCCGCACCTCTACTCGCGCACCAAACTTTTATTTGATGATTTTGTTGAGAGTTTTTCGGATGCAGATGAAGTCCTCGTTGCGCCAATTTATGCAGCTCGTGAAGAAGTAGATCCTACTATCACAAGCGATAGTTTGGCTGCGGCTATTCGCGAACGCCGACCGCAGACAAGTACTTTCGCTGACACCGGCGCACTCAATGAATTTTTGAGTAAGTCGATCACGGAAAATGATATCATTGTCACTATGGGCGCCGGCGATATTTATAAAGTAGGGGAGGCGCTGATCAAATAATCTATGGCAACACTGTATGTAATAGGTACGCCGATTGGAAATCTCGAGGACATCACACTCCGCGCTTTGCGTGTGCTCAAGGAAGTTGATCTTGTTTTGTGCGAGGACACACGCGTAACAGGACGACTGCTTTCTAAATACGAAATTGATACTCCCAAAATGAGTTATCACGCGCAATCAAAACTTTCTAAGGTTGATAAGATATTAGAGCTATTGAAGGAAGGGAAGAATCTTGCGCTCGTGTCAGATGCAGGCACGCCATGCATCTCGGATCCTGGCGTGCAGCTTGTCGCGCAGGTGCGAGAGCGATTTGGGGATGAAGTTTCCATCGTGCCGATCCCGGGACCATCGGCTCTCATTACTGCATTGTCTGCTGCAGGCATTTCTGTTGCTGAGTTTACATTTCTTGGATTCCTTCCGCACAAAAAAGGAAGAGAGACCCTCTTTAAAGAAATCGCAGTTTCTCCGCGCGTGATGGTGTTTTACGAGTCTACACATCGCATCGAAAAAGCGCTCGAATCCTTGGAGAAATTTTGCGGCCCTGACCGACAAGTTGTTGTTGCACGTGAGCTCACCAAGATTTACGAGGAGTTCGTGCGCGGAACGATTTCAGAGGCGCGTGCTCATTTTTCAAGCAATCCAGACCGTGTTCGGGGGGAGTTTGTGGTGATTGTTGCAGGCGTTTAGTGGATAGGATACACTAGCGCTATGACAAAACACACTGCAATCATTTTCCTTAGTATTTTCGTTATTTTTGTGGCCCTCGGAGGCTTCCCGGGATGGATGCGAACTACGCTTCTTGTGTTGAGTGGCTTGGGCATTGCGGTGCTCGCGTACCTTTCGTCTGTTGTATATTGTAGCAACTGCAAGAAGCTGATAGATGATGCGGAACACGCTCTGGATGTTGGGGAAAGTGAGGAGGCCCGTGCGCAGTAATTTTAATGAAAGCTGAAAAAAAATATATTATTTTTGGCGTAGTGGGTGTTGTGGGTGTTGCTGCGGCGGCCTACCTTTTTCTTCCTACACTTTTTTCAGTTGCGTATAAGCAGGGAGGAGAAGCACAGGTTGCTGCAGTAAATGTTTCTGCGAGTCAGGCGACACAACTTTCCACGACAACAAATACTCTCTCTGGTATACCTGTTACGCATCTCAAAACCCCCAATCCACTTAAAGCGATTTATATGACTGCCTGTGTTGCAAGCGTGCCGTCATGGAGAACAAAGTTGATGAATATGATAGCGACCACAGAGCTCAATGCGGTTGTCATTGATGTAAAAGATTTTTCTGGAACTATTTCATACATATCGACCGATCCAAAGCTTCCACAAGTAACCGGCACCGGTTGCCGCGTGAAGGATATGGCAAAATTTGTTGCCGAGTTGCACGAGAAAAATATTTATGTAATTGGGCGCGTCACTGTTTTCCAAGATCCGTATTATACAAAGGCGCACCCAGAGCTTGCAGTAAAGCGCGCGAGCGATGGTGGTGTATGGAAGGATCGTAAAGGACTCTCGTTTATCGATGTGAGTGCAAAGCCATACTGGGAATATATTGCAGAGCTCGCTCGAGATACTTATGCACAGGGATTTGATGAAATAAATTTTGACTATGTTCGTTTCCCTTCGGATGGAAATATGAAGGACATTGCATTTCCGTGGACAAAGAAAACACCAAAGACTCTTGCGCTTGAGCAGTTTTTTGCATATCTAGAAAAAGAAGTGAAGCCGTCTGGTGCCGTTATTTCTGTTGACCTTTTCGGTATGACTACTACAAACACCGACGATCTCAATATTGGTCAGGTTCTCGAAACAGCGCTCGCTCATTTTGATTATGTTGCGCCAATGGTATATCCGTCGCATTACCCACCACACTTCAATGGATGGAAAAATCCAAATACTGTTCCGTATGAACTCATCAAATTTGTAATGTCTCGTGGAGTTCTTCGCGCAGAGGCAACGACAACACCTGTGTTGACGCTCGGCGCACAGCGTATCGGTACCTCGACTCCTGCTCATTACACAAAAACTGCATACGATAAAAACAAACTTCGCCCATGGCTCCAGGACTTCAACTACGGCGGACACTATGGGCCAGCGGAAGTTCGCGCGCAGATCAAGGCAACCTACGACGCAGGGCTCAATAGTTGGATGTTGTGGGACCCTGGAAATAAATACACACCCGCCGCGTTAGAAAAGGCATAAAAAAGAAAACAGGTGCGAGTAAAGAGCTCGCACCTGTTTTCTTTTTTGCTATACTGTATCTGATGTATCTCTACGATAAAAATCGTATTACCTATTTTGCAGAAACAGATCGCCGCAACAAGCGTGTACCGTTTGGTATCAAGGCGGACGATCGCACGCGACACATGTACATTATCGGAAAGACCGGTATGGGAAAGTCGACGCTCATTGAAAACATGGTCGTGCAGGATATCAAAAACGGCGAGGGTTTTGCGTTTATCGATCCGCACGGAAAATCAGCAGCACTTTTGCTTGACTATATTCCTCGTGAGCGGTTAAAAGACGTTGTCTATTTTGCGCCGTTCGATGTCGACCATCCGGTTTCGTTCAATGTTATGGAAAATGTTGGAGCGGACAAGCGACACCTCGTGGCCAACGGTCTCATGAGCGCATTCAAAAAGATTTGGGGACCAGAGACGTGGTCTGCCCGTATGGAGTACATTCTCATGAACTCGCTTTTAGCGCTTCTTGAGTATCCAGGTTCAACGCTTCTTGGTGTGAGCCGTATGCTTACTGATAAGGATTACCGAAAAAAGGTTGTCGACAATATCAAAGATCCATCAGTTAAAAGTTATTGGACCGACGAGTTTGCAAAATATAGCGAGAACTATACAAAAGAGGCGGTACCTGGTATCCAAAACAAACTCGGTCAGTTCACCTCAAATCCGCTCATTCGCAATATCATCGGTCAACCAAAATCAAGCTTCGACATTCGTCAGATGATGGACGAGCGAAAGATCCTCATCGTAAACCTTTCAAAAGGACAATTAGGTGAAGGAAACGCAAACTTGTTGGGCGGTATGATCATTACAAAGATCTATCTCGCTGCAATGTCGCGTGCGGATCTTGCAGAAGGAGAGCTCAAGCGACTTCCGAATTTCTATATGTATGTGGATGAATTCCAGTCATTCGCAAACGAGTCCTTTGCAGACATTTTGTCAGAGGCACGCAAATATAAACTTGCGCTTGTGGTGGCGCACCAGTACATAAAGCAGATGGATGAAAAAGTCGCCGATGCAGTGTTTGGCAACGTTGGTACGCAAATAATGTTTCGTGTTGGTGCTCCTGATGCCGAAGCGCTGGAGAAAGAGTATGCACCGGTATTTACCGCTGAAGATATGGTAAGCCTCGGTATGTTTCAGATTTACTTGAAGCTCATGATCGACGGCGTTGCATCGCATCCGTTTTCTGCAGTATCAATGCCACCAATCGCGCTTCCCGAGAAATCCATCCGCGATGAGGTTATCGCGTCATCGCGTGAGCTCTACGGTCATGCCCGCGAAGAAGTCGAGAAAGCGATTATTGAATGGTATGGATCTGTGAACAATGCAGAAACAAAACAGCCAGAGTCCTCTGAGGCTCGTACGGCAGCATCAGGGCCGTCACAAGCTGCTGTGCGCACACCCTATCCACCACGTTCGCTTTCTGCTCCTCCACATCGAAACAATATGCTCTTTGAGCGCGAGCGCCATCATGCGCTTGAGAATGAAGACGAACAAGAAGTTGCCGTGCCACAAAATACAGGAAGGTCATCACAGCCAGCACAGAAATCTGGAAAACCATTTGCCGAGGCTTTTAAAAATATCTCAAAGCCAGCATCACGAGAGACGGCCCCAACGCGCCCGGCGCCAACGCCTGCTCCTGTGTCAGCTTCAAATACAGCGCCTGCAAAACACAGGAATGTTCCTTCACCGTTCGAAAAAAGCAAAGCGCCAATGCAGCACCACTTGAGCGGACTCAAAGCTGCGCTTGCAGATGTGCTGAAAGAACACAAGAAAAGTCCTGAGCCTGAGCGAACAGCACAAAAAAATACCAATGCTAAGTCTACGCACCACAATGAGCATGCACGACCGAGTGAGAGGTCCCACAACGTAGTTGTTCACGAGGAACAAGAAAAGAATGACGAACAAAAAATGCCTGAGCAGCCGATGGTTGCAAAAACACTATTTGAAATACCAAAAGAGCTCGAACCAAAAGTTCCTTTGGAAATTCCAAAAATAAAAGAAGTCCCCGAAGATGTATTAACAGCACTATTGCGAGGAGACGAATAGAAAAATGCAAAAAAGATTTCTACTCGTTCTACCAATTTTCGTTTTTGTTGCGCTTGCCAAAGTTACATTTGCGCAAATTGTTTTTACAGAAATTATGTATGACCCCCAAGGAGGGGATACAGGACACGAGTGGGTTGAAATTCTTAATCAAGGTGCCGACCCGGTAGACCTTTCACAGTGTAAATCAAAATCACCGTGTAGATTTATTGAAGGCGGCAACAACCATGAGCTTGCGTCTGCGTCTGGTAGTCCCATACTCGCTCCTGGTGCATATGCAATTATTGCGGACAGCCCGCAAACATTTCTGGGTGACCACCCAGGATATTCTGGTACGGTCGTCGATAGCTCGTTCTCGCTTAAAAATACGGGCGAGACGATTGCCTTCAAAATGCCCGACGGTTCTGTGTCCGATACGGTTACTTACTCGCCAGATATGGGCGCAACAGGAGATGGGAACTCGCTACAAAAGATCGGTGGTGTTTGGAAGAGTGCTCAACCAACTCCTGGAAACGGCGATGCTCCTGCCGTTGGCGACAGTACAAATACAACCGCAACCAACGTAACCTCATCTACGGTTACGTCGTCATCAGCAAATCTTTCGACTTTTCCTGCAGACCCTCAGATTTTTGCGGACGCAGGACCACAAACAAAAATAGTTTCAGTTGGTGCTCCAGTAACACTCACGGGTCGTGTGTGGGGACTAAAGAAAGAACCGATTGAAAATGCACGAATGACATGGGCGTTTGGCGACGGTGCCACCGCAGAGGGTGCGACGGTCTCGCACATTTATTATTATCCAGGAGAATATACCGCTGTGCTCGATGCGGCGTCAGGATTTTTCTCTGCATCAGACAGAGTTCGAATCATGGCGGTAGCCCCGTCGCTTACTCTACGCACAGGAGGGGATGCTACGCGATCATTTGTCGCTATTGAGAATTTTGGGAATGACGAGCTCGATCTTTCTGGGTGGCAGGTTGTTGAGTCTGGAAAAACATTCGTGCTCCCTAAAAATACTTTCATTAATGCGCATAAAATTCTCACCATCGCTTCGGAGGTTTCTGGACTCGTAGTGGCAGCGACGACGACCGCGGCACTCAACTTTCCAAATGGCACTGCCGTACCTCTTGCTGGAACAACAACTGCGGGTGCTCAAAAAATTTCGGAAAACAGTACGCAGTCAACTTCAAATTCGGTCGCACTTTCCCAAAAATCACGACTGCGCTCTGAATCGCAAAGCGCAAATGCTCTCGCGGCTTTGAGTGAGAACGAAACAGGCCAACTACCGGCAGCCGAGAGTTCATCGCTCTGGATGTGGTATAGCGGAATAGCACTGCTGGGTGCGCTGGGCGCGCTAGCTATTCGCATGACCCGGAAAAAGGCTGAAAATGGGCAGTTGGTCGCAAGCGACTTTGAAATAATTGAGGAAAACGACGATTAACCATAGGTTTTACGGGCGGGTCTATATAATTTCCTCCTAACCTGGTATGATGAAAAACATGTCAAAAGACGGCAAAAAAATAATTCTAGTGACCGGAGGGGCAGGTTTTATCGGGGCAAACCTCATTGAGCGCCTCGTCAAGGATCCAAACAACAAGGTGATATCTCTGGATAATTATTTCACTGGCTCGGAAGAAAACCATATTGAGGGCGTTACCTATATCAATGGTCACACCAGAGATATTTCAAAACTCATCACGGAGTCACCTGATATTTTGTACCATCTTGGTGAGTACTCACGCGTCGCACAAAGCATGGAGGAGCCGGAGGTTGTGTGGGATCTCAATATCCTTGGTACCTGCGCAGTGCTGGAATTTCTCAGGAAGCATCCGGACTGCAAGCTTGTGTACGCTGGCTCCTCAACAAAATTTGCAGGGGCGCGGGCAGATGGAATAGAAGGGAAAGATTTGTCACCATACACATGGGCAAAAGCTACCAACACTGATCTCGTTCGTAATTATGGTGAATGGTATGGTCTCAAATATGCGACAGTATATTTTTATAACGTATATGGACCACGCGAGCGCGCGGGGAAGTACGGTACGGTAATTGAAATTTTTAAACAAAAAATGCTCGCAGGCGAGCCGCTCGAGGTGCGCATGCCGGGCACTCAGCGACGCACATACACACATGTATCAGACACAGTGGATGGCCTCATTCTCGCAGCAGAAAAAGGTCACGGTGATGGATATGGAATCAGCTCGTCGAAGAGTTTTACAATCCTAGAAGTGGCAAAACTTTTTGGTGGTGAAATTGTCATGTTGCCGGAGCGTAAAACAAGCAGACCTTCTTCGCTTGTGGACACCGCAGCGATGGAGTCAATCGGCTGGAAGGAGACACAATCTCTCGAAGAATATATAAAAGATTTTTTGAAACAACTCAAAAAATAATGGTGTTTTCGTGAAAAGGTTTTTATGAAAAAAATTCTCATTTTTTCGCTGACGTATTACCCAAACACTGTTGGGGGGGCAGAGGTCGCGATCAAGGAAATAACAGACCGCATAGACTCAAAAGATATTGAGTTCCACATGGTCTGCCTGCGACTAGACAGCGCGTTGCCAAAGACCGAAAAGATTGGAAATGTTTTAGTTCACCGTATTGGATTTTCGCGACCTAACCCAACTGCGGAAGATCTCAAGAAATTCCCACTACACCTAAACAAATACCTATATCAATTTACTGCAGCGTTTAAGGCAATTCGTCTCCATCGCGAATAAGATC
>JAKAMX010000027.1 GCA_021812665.1 bacterium | reverse complement strand
GCAACCTTTTCGGGGGTTGTGGATCCGTCAGTGAAATACCATCCTTACTTGGGGCATGTTCTAATCTGTACGGCAAAAACGTACGGTGACAGTATCTGGCAGGTAGTTTGAGTGGGGCGCTCTCCTCCTAAAAAGTAACGGAGGAGTCTATTAAGGTCCTCTAGGCGCGAATGGAAACCGTGCCGATAGCGTAATGGCAAAAGAGGGCTTAACTGCAAGACGGGCATGTCGAGCAGGTGCGAAAGCAGAGCATAGTGAACCGACAGCACGTTTTAGACGCGGCTGAAGATTAACGGATAAAAGCTACTCTGGGGATAACAGGCTAGTTCCGCCCAAGAGTTCATATCGACGGCGGAGTTCGGCACCTCGATGTCGGCTCATCTTATCCTGGAGGTGGAGAAGCTTCCAAGGGTTTGGCTGTTCGCCAATTAAAAAGATACGCGAGCTGGGTTCAAACCGTCGTGAGACAGGTTGGTCTCCTATCTACTGCAGGCGTTGATTTTTGAGGGGATTTGCTCCTAGTACGAGAGGACCGGAGTGAACTGACCTCTGGTGTGACTGCTGTCCTGCCAAGGGCACCGCAGTGTAGCTATGTCGGGAATGGATAACCTCTGAAAGCATCTAAGAGGGAAGCCAACCCCAAGATCAGAAATCGTTTGAGGCTCGTGAGAGATGATCACGTTGATAGGCTCTAGGTGTAAGACGAGTAATCGTTTCAGCCGAGGAGTACTAATACGCCGATTCCTATTGGGAATTTGAAAATCACAATCATTGTTTGATTACTACTTTTTACCTATAGTTTTGTGTACCGCATATATGGGGGCGCCGGGCGGGGTGCCGAAGCGAATGCTTTGGATGACTGTGGTTCGAGTCCACACGCTCCCTCCATTCTCTGTAAAGAGAATGAGGTATATAACACATGTTCTTTTGAACAAGATTGAATTTTTTAATCTGGTGGTTCATCGGAGAGGAAACACCTGATCTCATTCCGAACTCAGCAGTTAAGCTCTCTTGAGGCGATGATACTCTTTATTGGGGAAAGTAGCTTGCCGCCAGGTTAAAGTATTCAATCTTTGAAAAAGCGCGACGACCAATTGGTCGTCGCGCTTTTTCTATACTCCTAACTCTGTTATCATGTGAAATATGAATAGGGCTAATTTAATTAGATTTTCTTCTGTATTTGTTTTTGTAACCTTTTATTTTCTGCCTATCAACAAAACCCTTGCTGAAATTACTGCGGATATGTGTGATTATCCACAAGCCACGAATGGCTGCGCGTATATTCCAGGACCTGACTATGTTCCATTAACATCTTGCGGAATGATTCAAAGTTGCCCAGCACCAGCTTTAGCCCCCTCAATTAACTACGTAGGGCCAGCACAAGGTACAGGAAATACAAGAAGCATGATAACTGGTGCGAACCTCGCAAGTACATCGGCGGTAACTTTTTATCAAGATGGTAAGAATATTATAAGCATAACCGCGCCTCAGCTCACTGTTGGTCGTGATGGTAAGAGTGTTACATTTAATATCTCGACTCTTTTTAGTGTGAACGTACCACCGGGTTTGTACCAAATCAAAATCGTTACTCCTTTGGGATTCAGCAACTCGGTGCCTTTTATGCTTGTGCCGTCACTTCCGCCGCCAAGAGTAGGGGGCGTGGATCCATCACAGGGTGGTCCAAATGATCCTGGAACAATCTACGGGCAAAATTTTTCAAACGCAACTGCGATAACGGTTCGCACGCCATTGTGGAGGCAGCTTGTCTCTATCATTACCCCTCCATACGTGATTGTGCAGGACGACTCTCGTATCACTTTTAATTTGAGTAATGCTTTTATGAAGACTGTTAACCCGGGGTCTTATTTGCTAACAGTGGGGAGCCCTTCGGGTGAAAGTAACTATTTTGGATATAAATTTGTTGCCACAGGAACAAATCAGCCAAATATCAACCCAATTTTTCCAATTGGCGGAGAGGTTATTGTGAACAAAGGTGGCAGATCTTCTATTGCGCGAATTGCGTGGGCTACAAATGGCCTAGCGACAACTACTCCAATAAAAATAGATTTACTCGATACGGCAGGAGCAGTTGTGAAAAATATTGCAGCAAGTACACCTAACAATCACCAATACCTGTGGCAGTATGACTCGTTCTTGGCGAGTGGCAAATATAAAATAGCAATTTCCACACAATCTGACGGGCGTGTCGTCTCGAATACTGGTGGGTACTTTACGCTAATCACAGATACTACACCTTACGCAAGCAGTACTGCGACATCAACGCTTTCTACTGATGCATGCGCGAACGGACTTCTGTTTGATCCTGCAACAGGACAAATGTGTACTTCCGCGCTCGGCACAACGACCGCCACAACAACGAGCAGCGGCAGTCAGATAATTCAGTATCCATGTTTGGATTTGCAAAACAATCTACATACACAACTAACTGACGCAACCACAAGTGGCGAAGTTACATCGCTCCAAAATTTCTTGAAAGCAGCTGGCTTTTTAAACGCAGATGCAACTGGTTACTTTGGTCGGCTAACGCTCGAGGCGGCAAAAGCGTTTCAGCAGGCATACAGTATTGGATACACTGGTTATGTGGGAATTCTTACTCGAACAAAAATAAAATCATTGACATGCTCTCATTAGCAACTGTTTCCGCGCGCTAAATTTTGCTATTATGTCAAATATGGAATGGGCAAAAAAAAGAAAGATACTATATGCAACTGTTTTTTCGCTCGTAATAATACTCCTTGCGATTTATCCGGTATACCAGGTTACGCATCCGGCACCAACATGTTTTGACTCAAAGCAAAACGGCACAGAGACTGGTGTAGATTGCGGAGGGCCATGTTCTGCGTCTTGTTTGGTTGACATAAAACCTTTGAATGTTGTTTGGACAAAAGCCTTTTTTCTTTCTGCGTCATCGTACGACCTTGGGGCGTATGTTGAAAATCCAAACCAAAACTCTGGCGTTAAAAATGCGCGATACAATTTTCGTGTTCTCGATAACTCAGGCCGTGTACTTACACAAAAGCAGGGGACTACAGAAATCGCGCCTGGCTCAGGAATGGTGATCTTTGAACCGCACGTCAATGTTGTGGGTAACCCCGATCGCGTTGAAATCATATTTAACCAGGATGATCTCGCTCACTGGACGCGCGGAAAATCCGGAGCAAGCGCGATCACTTCAAAGAATCAAAAACTTATAAATGTCGACACCACTCCACGGTTTGATGTGACGCTGGTGAATAACGATTCGGTTGACTCAGCAGACAACTTGACAGTAAGCGCCATTGTTTATGATGCACTTCGTCACCCTGTCGCTCTATCTCGAACATCAGTGGATACTGTGACCGCTGGCGGGACACAAGATACGTTCTTTACCTGGCCGACACGTTTTAGTAAACATACCGGTGGTGGCGTCTGCACAACGCCGGTTGATACAATGCTTGTGTTTGATCGATCTGGTAGCATGAGCGTAAATCAAAAATTAATAAGCGCAAAAGCGGCGGCTGAGGCATACGTTGACGTTGCGAGTCAAGACGACAAGATCGGCCTGGTTTCTTTTGGGACAACGGCTACGAATCCCATTGACCAACCGCTTTCCATAGATCACGATGCGGTGAAAAACAGCATTGAAAAGATTCAGGTTGAGAAGGGAACACTTCAGTATACTGATCTCGGAGAGGCACTTCGCGCTGCTGTCGTAGAGCTTCAGAGTGGCAATTACACAAAAGGTGCAAAGATGGTCGTTGTTGCGCTCACAGATGGCATTGCAAATAGGCCGCTTGATCCAGCAAATCCTAAAAACAAAACCTATCCAGAAGAGTATGCTGCTCAGGTCGCGCGCGTAGCTCAGTCTTCGGGAATGGAAGTTTATGCGATTGGCCTTGGCTCTGATATCAACGAAGCGTTCCTTGCGGGAAGAATTGCAACCGATCAGAGTCATTATTTCAAAGCCCCCACAGCAGCATACTTGGCAGATGCCTATAAAAGAATATCTGAAACTGTCTGCAAAGAGGAAGGCTTTATTACCGACATTGTAGTCACTCCGCGTGCAATTTTTGCAGAATAAGATTATAGTTCGGTTCTGATAAGCTCATATGAAAATCGTTAAGCTCGTCGGCGAAGTGTTCTCTCGCGAAGCATCCACTGACTGGGTGCTTCTTCTGACTGCCTCAACTATCGTTATTTTTGGGTTGATCACTATGAATGCCTTTACGGGTAGCAATCTCTTCTTTCAAAAGCAGTTGCTCTCTTTTGCGATTGCGGTCGGTGCATTTTTTCTGGCGGCGCGAGTTGATACTGATGTTCTCAAGCGAACCAATGTTCTCGTAACGCTTTTTAGTATCATGGTTTTTTTGCTCGTGATCCTCTTTGGGGTAGGGCATATTTCAAGAGGTGCTCAAAGCTGGTTTCGGGTTGGACTCTTTGCATTTCAACCAGCTGACGCAATGAAACTCATTTTGGTTTTGATACTTTCAAAATATTTTTTGCTTCGTCATGTAGAGATCGCGCATTTTCGACACATCATTGTTTCTGGCGTATACACATTTATTCCGTTTGTTCTTGTGTTGCTTCAGCCAGCATTTGGGTCCGCCATTACAATCTTTTTAATTTGGTTCGGAATGGTGCTCGTTTCTGGAGTATCGAAAAAACACCTCATGGTGGTATTTATCGTAGGAGCGATAGCGTTTGCGGGCCTTTGGGTTGGTGTTTTGCGCCCGTATCAAAAAAATCGTATTCTCACATTTGCAAATCCACTTTCAGATATTCATGGCACTGGTTACAACGCATATCAGTCAACGATCGCAGTGGGTTCAGGACAAGTATTGGGTAAGGGGGTAGGATATGGCACGCAGTCGCGTCTTAAATTTCTTCCGGAATATCAGACTGACTTTATCTTTTCGGCGTTTGCAGAGGAGTGGGGGTTTGTTGGCGTTATTATTCTTTTTGGACTTTTCGCTATTCTCATTTGGCGAATAGTTTCGATAGCTCTCGTGGGTGCAACAAATTTTGAGATGCTTTACGGATCTGGGGTCGCCATATTTATTATTGCAAACTTCTTCGTGAACATTGGCATGGCTATTGGACTCTTGCCGGTCACCGGGGTCCCGGTGCCGTTCATGAGCTATGGGGGTTCTCACTTGCTCATAGAATTCATAGCGCTCGGCCTGCTTGTAAGTATGAAAAAGAGCGCTCGGCCTGCTCACCGAAGCGTTCTTTCCAACGAATTTCTCGGAGTCTAATTACCAAGCAGATGTTACTGTGGCGTTGTCTGTAGTTTGGATCGCCCATGTTGGACGAGTCACATCGTACCACTGGTTTGTTGCTGCTGGGTAGTTGCCCTCGAGAGAGCAGTTTGCGAGTAATTTAAAGTGGGTTCCCGTTGCGTCTGATTTGTAAAGGAAGTCACGCTTGTATCCTGCGGCGGTGCAGTTTGGATTGGTGCTTAGTCCAGGAAGAGGGTCTCCCGGCAAACCTGGTATCATTTTTGCAGCAACAAGGCCAGGAATCCAGTTGCCAGAGTTGTTGCCAAAAACATCACCAGCTTCAGATGAGTACCACACGTTCCCTGTGTTTGGATACGAACCGTTTTCGGTGAAATAACGGTTAATTGCGGTGCGAAGCTGGATCATATCGCTGTAACGGACAGCGTCACGGTTTTTTGCACGTGCGGCACCAAGCGTTGCAATCACCGTAGTTGCAAGTATCGCAATGATCGCAATAACAACGAGGAGCTCGATGAGAGTAAATCCTTTTGTTGCCGATGCGTGTAATTTTTTATTTTCTTGAGTATTCATTAGTTTGCTGGGTTCTGCATTTCTGAAAGCAGGCGTAGCTGTGCAGATTTTTGTTCCTGAGTAGGCTGTGGGGTGCTACTAGATCCTCCGGCATAAATAAATAAAGCCACACCGAAAAGCACGGCTGAAAAACAAACGAGAACAATGTTGGCGACCGCAGGATCATCGATACCAAACTTCTTTAACAAAGAAAGAAATGGCGAAAATCCTTTTTTTGTAGGATGGGGCACTGGTTGCATCCCATTTCCGTTATTAAGATCAAATTCAATTCCTTGCATTTAATTAAGTATAATGTATCAGCTTTGTTTGTAAAGCTTTGCTGTCTGCACAATAATTTTCTCTGGCGAAAAACTGCGGGCCACTTTTGCTTGCAGTGCCGCACCCAGGGAGCTCCGAAGTGTCGGGGACTCTGCAAGATGGTTTACCATGTCGCGAATAAGTGTATGCCGTCTCGGGCTTATGAGTATTCCTGTTTTTCCGTCATCAATTATTTCGGGGATGCCGCCAACACTCGACGCAACTACTGGCAGTCCTGCGAAACCCGCCTCCAGGAGAACATATCCAAATGCCTCGGTGATCGAAGGAAGCAAGAAGATATCGAATGCTTGCATAAATTGAGCAGCGTCCTGGTGAAAACCGAGGAAAAACACTGACTGCTCGAGTCCTGATGCGCGAACCTGGTTTTCGAGAACATTCTTTTCCTCGCCGGCGCCGACAATAACCAGAACGACGTTTTTTTGTAGGTCGGTGTCTCGCATTGCCTCAATTGCGTAGGTAATGCCTTTGTTTTTATGAAGCTCAGCGACAATACCAACCCATAAACGATTTTCCCCACGAAGAGAAGGTGCGCTTTTGGCGAGGTGCTCTCGCGCTGAGGGTTTGTCTAATTGTTTCGTTTCATCAGATAGAGGAGGATGAATCATAACGATTTTTGATCGAATGCCCCACGCAGGCGCATCGTTCGCGACAGCCTTTGATACGGCGATGGTTGTGTCACAAAGCGCGATAGTAATGAAATATAAAAGTTTTATTGCCATGCGCGAAAGAAGAGAACGCTCTTCGTTAAACGCCCATCCGTGGGCAGTAAAGATGATCTTTGGCACGCCGACGATTCTTGCGGCAAGTGAACCCAAGATGCCGATCTTCGAACTGTTTAGATGAACAACGTCTGGGCGTTCTTCGCGCACAATGCGGAGTATGTCTCGGAAAGAAGCAGCGTCGCGTAGGGGGTTTATGTCGCGCCCGAGGGAGGGAAGACTAATGATGCGAATTTTTGAACTGCGGAGCTTTGTAGCTAACTCGCCGTCCCCGCCGAGTGCGACTACTGGCTCAAAAATTTTGCGATCGAGACCGTTGGCTATTTCAAATACGTATTTTTGCGCACCTCCCCAATTGGACTTGGTAATGACGAACAATACTTTTGTTTTCGGTTCAAGTTCTTTCATATTAATTGGGGCGGTGCGGGGAAGGGAGTCGGGGAAACACCTGTTTCCCTGTGAAGGAAAAAGGCGAAGCCGTTAGAAACCGTGGGTTTCTAATGAGACATGACAATGTCGACGCATTGCCCCAGTTTGATTTCGTAATAATAAACAGAACCTTCGTCTTCGGACTAGCTGAATCATTTTTCATAGCAATGATGAAATTATACCCCAATTGTGCTAGGATTGTGAAAAATGACTAGTTTGAATAGGCGCGAACCTATTATCTTATTTGCCGGAGACCTTCTGGCCTTCTCTTCGGCCCTTTTTCTGGCGCTTTTCGTTCGCTATGGGCAGACTCCTTCGTGGGAGCTTCTCAAGATCCATATTCCGCCTTTTGCCACTCTTTTTTTGCTCTGGGCACTTGTTTTCTTCATCGCTGGACTCTATGAAAAACATACGTTGGTTTTTAAGGGGAAGCTGCCTTCGCTTATTTTTAGTACACAGATAGCAAATAGTCTTCTTGCCGTACTCTTTTTCTATCTCGTTCCGTTTTTTGGTATCACCCCCAAAACGATACTACTTATTCATTTGGTGATCTCGTTCCTCTTTGTCGTAATGTGGCGTATGGTTCTCGTTCCTCGTTTTGGTTTTCGTCATCGTGAGCGAGCAATACTCATTGGCGCAGGGAATGAGATGAAGGAGCTCCGGGAAGAGGTGAACGGAAATGAACGATACAACCTCGTGTTTATTTCTTCAGTTGATCTCGACCATCTATCGGGAATCGCGTTTCGAGAGGAAGTTGTGGAGAAGGTATACAGCGAATCGGTTACCTCGATCGTGATCGATCTCAAGCATGAAGGCTCTGCAAAGATCTTGCCTTCGCTCTACAACCTCATTTTCTCAAACGTGCGTTTTCTTGATATGCACAAAGTATATGAAGAGGTATTTGATCGCGTACCGCTTTCGCTGGTGGGCTACAGCTGGTTTCTCGAAAACATATCATTTTCGTCTCACACTATTTACGACACCCTAAAGAGGGGTATGGATGTTTTTATCGGAGGCTTTTTGGGGTTGCTGTCACTTTTGGTCTATCCATTTGTAATGTTGGCGATCAAAATTGATGATCGCGGTCCAATTTTCATTGTTCAGGACAGGATTGGGGAGGGTAATCGCATCATCAAGCTCTGGAAATTCCGCAGCATGAAGGGGAGTGACGGTGGTGTTTGGTTGAAACATGAAGATGAACGCGTAACGCGCGTTGGAAGGTTTTTACGTCGTTCACGCATCGATGAGTTGCCGCAGCTCTGGAACGTTGTCCGCGGAGATATCTCTCTCATTGGGCCACGTCCTGATATTGTTGATTTGGGAAAGAGATTAGCGCAAGAACTTTCGTACTACACTGTTCGAAATCTCATCAAACCTGGACTTTCTGGCTGGGCACAACTTCGTCAAGATCTGCCACCGCAATCGGTCGAGGAAACGCGCCTCCGTCTCGCATACGATCTGTATTATTTAAAGAATCGCTCGTTCATTCTCGACCTTATTATTGCACTCAAAACAATCAAAGTTTTAATAATGAGAAAGGGGATATAGTGTCTTGACGGAGCCATGCATGTGTGCGAGGCTATAGCTCAGCTTGTTCTTTGAGAGAAGAAACCCAACCGCCAAAGTAAGCCACAATTCCGTGGAGCTTTTGGCCATTTTATAAGGAGCATCGTAGATGTGTCTTGGATCGTACCAGGCAAGTGTTTTAACCCCACCAGAGGTGGTTGTCGTTCCCGGAGCAGAAGCTTTTGTGGCCAACAATCACTTTGTCCCCGGGTTCAATGCTCGCTTGAATGCGCGTATCTCGGGAGTCAGCAAGAATTTCAATGACTGGTTTCTGAGTGGCATCGGGAAGATCGAGGAACCAATTCTCCGGTCTGCGCTGGGCTACCAAACTCTCCAGCTTGACTCAAAAGATGAGTCCATCATGGAGAAACTCGGAGGGTATCAGAACGCTGAAACGCGACTTTCGCAGATCTTCCATCTGATCACGTTGCAGCCGAATGGCGGAAAGGGTGCGCTCCTGATCGAAGATGGCAAGGGTGGGCAAATCGGAAACATCTTCTACGTGAGGGACATGGACGACGTACGTCGTGTCGTGTTCGTCTCGTGGTGTCGTGGTGGCTGGCTCATCGCTGCCGTTCCTGCCTGTTCTTCGCGACAGTCGCTTCATCGCGGTCATCGAGTTTTTTCTCGCTACAATCCGGCTATCCAGTAGGGATGGTTGGCCCAAAGCCCTATGCTTACGCGCGGGGCTTTTCTTTTAAATATTGACTTTGGTTTTTACTTGTGACATTGTAAAGATAAGAAAGTTCCTTGAATTTCAATAAATGCACCGGCAAACCACAATCCCGTGGAGCCAACTATTTTCGGAGAATTTTTATGGATCGTGGGCACCGCGAAAGCGATAGCGGTACTGATCTTACGCCTACCCGACGAGCGTGCTGGTTCTCAACTGGTATCGTCGCCTCAGGAGGAAAGGGGATGATGATGCATGAATGCGACGAGTGTGAGCGACGATGTAAAATGAAGCTTCCGCTTTCCAGTAGTACCCCTCCATCGGGATGCCCTAAGTAAAAATATAAATTAGTTGCCAAATTAAGTTTAACAGGCCTCCGCAACGCTGGGGGCTTTTTTGATGCTTTAAACGTGTTACAATAGGATCCTATGCAAGCAAAAACTGAGATAACCATCTTTATTACTGGTGGGGCAGGCTATGTGGGCGCAATGCTCGCTGACCAATTCTCAAAGAGGAGAGAGGTTAAAGAAATAATTTGTCTCGATATGGAGCCAGAGCCAGCGCTTTTGGCAGAAAATCCAAAAATTACATGGATCAATGCAAACACCTCAGATAACACGTGGCAGGCGGTAGTTGCGGCAAAAAATCCGGATGTTGTTGTTCACACCACTTGGCAAATCCGTGAAATGTATACCAACCAAAAAACGCA
>JAKAMX010000026.1 GCA_021812665.1 bacterium | reverse complement strand
ATACGAAACTTCTCCAACATGATCTTTATCTTTATCCTTCTTTTTACGGGGATACAGACCATGTTGGGGTCGGGGAACTGGCGAAAAACAGTTATCAATGTAGTCCTTATTGCGCTCGTAATAAACTTCAGTCTCTTTTTTGCAAAAGTCGTGATTGACGCCGGCAACGTTCTCGCTGTGGGTGTGTATAGCAGCATGGGTGCACCATCGGTAAATGAAATAGAGACCAAAACAGATGTTGGACAGCGGGGCATCGCCACTGGCATTGCTGCACAATTCCAACCGCAAGCATTCATCGGCGCCGCAGGGGCAAGAGCGCTAACGGAGCCAATGGACGCATTGATTATTTTCATTGTTGCAGCGGTGGTAAGCATTGCAGTTGCGTGGGTGTTTTTCCAGGCGATGATGGTGTTCACGGGCCGCATCGTTGCATTTTGGTTCCTTATGATCATCTCTCCATTTGCGTTGATCTCAATGACACTACCGAAAGGAAACATCTTTAATTGGTGGTGGAGCACACTGCTCAATCAATCATTCATGGCGCCTGTCTTTTTGTTTATGGTTTATTTCGTCATGCAAGGAGTTTCTGCGGGCGGAGGTATTTTGAATGGCGTAATAGGCACATCATCGAGCGCCGCAAATTTCATTTTTGATAAACTTGTTCTTCCAATAATCATGTCAGTGCTTATTTATCTCGCGCTCAAAGAGGCGCTCGATATGGCAAAGAGTATGAGCGGTAAGTTTGGCGCAGTCGCATCGGAGTACACTTCCAAAGCGCTTGGTCTCGGTGTTGCTGTTGCAACGGGTGGTGCAGCGCTTGCCGCAGGTAAAATTGGTGCCGCATCAATTGCAAAAGGAACATTACAAGAAGGGGCAACTAGCAGTAGCGCTTTGCGCCGCGGATGGTCAAAGACCATGCTCCTTGCCTCAGATAAGATGCAAAATGCAACATTTGATCCACGCAACCTTGGTGGCGGCATAGGCAAAGGTTTGGGTCTCGGCGCGGGCAACAAGATGACATACACCAGCCAAACAAAGGACTGGAGGGCAGATCAAGAGGCAAAAGACAAGAGGATGGCAGCTTTACTTGAAACCCCAGCATCTGTAGAAGAAAGAGCTCGCGCGAAGATTAACGAAGCAGCTCAAGCAAAAGCAGCAGCAGAAAAAGAGGCTCGCAAGTCTCCGGAGGGTGAAACCTTTGTTGCCGCTACTAAAAAACTCGCTGAAGCAACAGAGAAGCTCGCAGAGGCAAAGAAAACAGAGCAAGACATTTTGGCACAGATCAAGGCAGCAGAAAAAGCCGGTGACACAAATAGAGAGCAACTCTTGCGCACACAACTATCAACAGCATCCGCTGGTGTCACCACTGCACTTAAAGAACACGGTGCTCAAAAAGGTGTTGCTCTCCAGGCAGAAAAAGACTACTCGGATAAACATGCAAAAAATCTGGCTCAAAAAGATGATGCTATTGCCGTTGCAAAGAAGGAGTATGCAGAATTAATCAAAAAGGAGGGCGATCGACGTGAGAGCTACGCACAAATAAAAGAAAACGTCCATAAGGATATGTTTGGACGTCCAGTATTAGGGTCCGCACGCAACAGAGAAAGGGCTGAAAAAATCCGTAAAGAAACAAGGAAGGTCGAAAAAACAGAAGAAGAAAAAGATGCTGAAAAAGAAATTGACAAGATGTTCCAGAAAGCAGCGAGAAACTATGAAAAGTCTCTAACTAAAGCTCAAGCGACTATAGCTACAGCGACTGCAAATGTTGCTGCACAAACAGCATCAGCAACACGAACCGCTTCTCCAGCATTCACCGCTAAAATAATGAACCCATAGCCAGAAAAAATATGGACAACGAGACGCAAAAAATATTTGAGGAGCAGTTGCTGAAACTTCCATCAGAGGTGGTAACGTTTCTTGCTACCTCAAACTGGAATCAGGACCTCGAGGATATTGGGTCACTTTATAATTTAAACTCTGAGCAGATTATTGATTATAAGAGGGAAGTGACATTGGTTCTCGCCGGACTCGAGCACCCAGATGATTTTACTTCACACATTCAAGAAGAATTGCTTCTCGAAGGCACCTTGCTTGAAGCGATCGTCACCGCAACAGAAGAAAAAGTTTTTTCATCTGTTCGCCCCGCGCTGCTCGCGTTTTTTGAAAGCGAAGTGGCAGAAAACTCGACAGGGAACGCAGAGCCACTTTCGGCGGAGATCCCTGCGCATCCAGAAGTTGCCCAAATTCCATCTGTCATCGCCCCACAAGGCACACCCGAAAACCTACCGTTCGCGCCTGAACCAGAGCACCTCATTCCACCTATTCCTCCGAAGGTTGCTTCGCTTGAAATCCCCCCAGTAGCACAGATTCCAGTTGAAAAAGCGACGATTCCACCTGCGCCTACCCCCGCGCCCCCACAATCAACAATGGTTCCAGATTTTATTGCTCCAATGCCTCAAACATTTGAACCAATAATGTCTCCGCGAACAGCTGACGACAATGGGCAGGCGGTGCATCCTTTTGAAGAAAAAATGAGACAAGTATTCACCTCTGCGCGCCCAACAGCAGAAAATATCGTTTTGTCTCAAGCTCCTCAAGCAGTATCATCGCCAGCAGAACTAGCAGCTTCGCAGCCGGTTCCCGCGTTTGTACCACCTGTTGCAGCAACACTACAAACCGCCCCCTCGCGTCATGCCGATCCATACCGCGAACCGATCGAATAAACCCCCGCGCTAAAGAATTTTGTTTTGTTTTTGTTTGTACCACCCCTCGTTTGACGGTATACTATATGTATGCAGTTTCACATCCCTCAATATATTGAGATCGAAGATAAATTGTTTGGGCCTTTGACACTCAAGCAAGCGATCTATGTTGTGGGTGGTTGCGCAGGAGGATATCTCGTTTATCGCCTCATCCCTTGGATTTTTATTTCGCTTCCGATTATTTTTGGGTTAGGAGTTCTCACGTGGGCACTCGCATTTTATCCAAAAGAAAAATTAGGAAAGCCTTTTATAGGAGTGATGGAAGCTGCGTTCAATTATTTTTTTGGTAGCAAGCTTTATACCTGGAAAAAAACGACCAAGGAGCAGGCGGTAGGGAAGGAGGAACAGTTTATCCCTACACAAACCACTACCACCTTGGACCCAGTCGCTTTTGGTAAACTCTCAAATGCATCATTCGGACTTCACACGGGCAAACAAGATCCAATAAAGGTCGGTGAAAATAAATAATTTTAATACTAGATCATGGCGGTTAAATCAAAAGCAGCACAAGATTTCGTTCCCATCAAAGAAATTCGCGATGGTGTTGTTATTCTAAAAGATGGAACACTCCGCGTTCTTTTGATGGCTTCTTCAATCAACCTCGCGCTTAAATCAGAAGATGAGCAGGTTGCTGTCTTGAGCCAATTTCAAAGTTTTTTGAACTCGCTTGAGTTTTCTACTCAGATTTTTATTCAGTCGCGCCGTCTCGATGTTCGACCGTACCTCAAAATCCTTGAAGAGCGTCTTCATGAAGAACTCAACGAACTTCTCAAGATTCAAATTCATGAATACATGGGTTTTATTGAAAAAATTACCCAATCCTCAAACATCATGAACAAACTTTTTATTGTTGTTGTTCCCTACGCGCCACCAAAATCGGTTACAAACACCGAGCAAACTTCTGGGGTTTTCAGTCTTTTTGGCAAAAAGGAAGTCAAAAGCACTGCGCCATCACAGAGTGCTGTTGAGGCATTTGAAGAGGCGAGATCTCAGCTTGAGCAGCGTGTTGGTATAATTAAACAAGGACTTGCGCGTACAGGTGTGCGTGTTGTTCCGCTGGGAACAGAGGAGCTAACGGAGCTTTACTATCGTTTGTTTAACCCAGGTGAAGCTGAAAAAAGCGTAGGTGTTAAATAATAATTATGTTTGATTTTCTAAAAAAACAAGGAAAGGTCACCCCTTCGGATCAGAATACGATACCGGTTCTTCCGCAGGAGCTCTATCATGAAACCGCCCTCAACCTAAACGATATCATCGCTCCTTCTGCGGTAAAAGTAGAATCAAAGAGTCTGGTCCTCGGCGAAAAGGTTGTTCGCTCGTTTTTCATCACCTCATACCCAAGCACCGTCACCGACAATTGGCTTTCGCCACTCATTAACCTGGACAAGGTATTTGATATTTCAATCTATATTCACCCAGTGGATACTGCGGCAATAATGAAAAAGTTTGAGAAGAAGGTTGCCGAAGTACAGAGCCAAATCAGTATTCGTGAAAGTAAAGGTTTTGTTCGCGACCCAATGCTTGAAGGAGCGTACCGCGATCTCGAAGCGCTCCGTGACCGTCTCCAGCAAGCACAAGAAAAAATGTTTGACGTTGGTTTGTATGTCTCTTTGTATGCTGACTCTGAGGAGGAGCTTGGGCACGTCGAGGCAGAGATCAAGTCAATGCTCGAATCACGTCTTATTTATATTCGCCCCGCGCTTTTTCAGCAGGTTGAAGCATTTCAAAGTATTTTGCCAGTAAACGACGATAAGATCACGGTAACCCAGAAAATCAATTCGGAACCACTCTCGAGCTTCTTCCCATTTGTTTCTTTTGACCTTACTTCGGATCGTGGAATCCTCTATGGCATCAATCGTCACAACTCATCTCTCGTTTTGTTTGATCGTTTTTCACTAGAAAACTTCAACTCTGTTACCTTTGCAAAATCTGGGTCCGGAAAATCCTATGCGACAAAGTTGGAGATTTTGCGTAACCTGATGTTTGATACGGATGTTATTGTTATCGACCCTGAACGTGAATATGAATCAATGGCAGAAGCAGTAGGGGGGCGCTATTTCAATATTTCTCTCAACTCCGAGCACCACATCAATCCATTCGATCTTCCTGTTCCTCGCGAAGATGAGGCTCCAGGAGACATTCTCCGCACGAACATCGTGAACCTTGTTGGACTCTTTAGGCTCATGCTTGGTGGCCTTACCCCAGAAGAAGATGCTATTGTTGATCGCGCCATCTCTGAAACATACGCGCTCAAAGATATTACTCCTGATTCTGATTTTACCGCTATCGAACCACCGCTCCTCTCAGATTTTGAACTCGTGCTCGGGGGTATGGATGGCGCAGAGGCGATCCTCACAAAACTCACAAAGTATACAAAAGGATCGTGGGCAGGCTTTATTAACCAAGCGTCGAACGTAGACATCAACAGAAAGTTTATTGTCTTTTCTGTTCGCGACATGGAGGACGATCTCAAGCCGGTGGCGATGTATCTAGTGACACACTATATTTGGAACGCTGTTCGTCGAAACCTCCGCAAGCGTATCCTAGTGGTGGATGAAGCATGGTGGATGATGAAGTCAGAAGACACCGCATCGTTCCTATATGCGCTCGCAAAACGAGGCCGAAAGTACTACCTTGGTATTTCTACGATTACGCAGGACGTAAACGATTTCTTGAAATCCCCATACGGCCTACCGATCATTACCAACTCTTCGATCCAGTTTTTGCTTAAACAGTCCCCAACAGCAGTAGACGCTGTTCAAAAAGCATTCAACCTCACCGACGAGGAAAAATATCTTCTTTTGGAATCAGGGGTAGGGGAGGGTATCTTTTTTGCCGGATTAAAGCATGTTGCGATTCGAACGATCGCTTCGTATACAGAGGACCAAATTATTACATCAGACCCAGCACAGATTCTTGCTATTAAAAAAGCCAAGGCTGCGCTCGCAGAAGCTGAAGGAGCAAAAGAAACGGTTCGCAAGCCATAGCGCCACTCAACATTTCGCGTTATAATGTAACCACATGCATTTTGTACGCTCACTGAAACTTGGTTTCGTCATAGGGGGTGTTTTTCTTGCGCCAGTTTTTGTTTTTGCACAGACAGCTTCTGACACAGCGACTTCAACACCGCCACAACCTACCGCAACAACCACAACCACGGTTGTTGCAACCACCACAAAGAAAACTGCTGCTGAGATAGTAAGTAGTATACAGAACTCTATTTTTGACAAGATTCGCAGTCAGCTGCAACAATTGACCGAGACAACGTTGTCCTCGATGACCAGCGAATCTACTCCTGCGTCAAACGATTTGGACATCAAAACAAGCCCCCAAAATCCAGGTCCTTATCAACAAATCACCGTAACGATCGAGAGTTATTCAACCGACCTCGATAAAGCATCGATTCGCTGGACACTCAATGGGAAAATAGCCTCAAATGGAACCGGCCAACGAAAATTTAGTTTCCAAAATGGCGCTGGGGGAGAGACGACACGGCTCAATATTTCTATATATACCAACAGCGGCCAGAGTATTACACGAACCCTCTCTTGGAGACCTCTTGGTGTCACAACCCTCTGGCAAGCAACGACATACACACCTCCATTCTATCGAGGCAAAGCACTTCTCGCTCCTGGCGCGCGCGTTAAGGTTGTTGCTCTCCCCGACAATAACTCGAAAGGGAATGCGTTGAGCGCTGGTAACCTTGCATATGTCTGGAAAATGGATGGCACAACTGTGGAGGGGGTTTCTGGATACGGGAAAAATTCATTCACGTTTTGGGGACCAAAACCCCTGGAAAACAAAAAAGTTAGTGTTCTTGCGTCTACTGTAGATGACTCTGCCAAAACAGAATCTCGAATAAGTTTAACACTAAGTCAGCCAATGATCCTTTTCTATGAGAGCGACCCGCTACTGGGTATTCTCTACAACCACGCGCTTAGCTCTGACTACAATCTCTCAAAAAAAGAACTGTCTCTGAGTGCAGAGCCATATTATTTTTCAAACGAAGAGTCTGAGGACCAAATATTGGATTATAATTGGTCACTAAATGGAACTGGTATAAACAACAATAAACACACCATCACCCTGCGCAACGATACAGGATCGTCGGGGGATTCAATTGTGTCGCTCGCTATGTCAAACATCCAGGAGACATACCAGAAGGCGACACAGACACTACTCCTTCATTTTGGAGGTGGGGAGAGTTCAACCAACGCCCCGTTATTTTAATTTAATTCATGAGAAAAACAATAATTTCAATTAGTAGTTTACTGGCCATCGTTTTTGGGGGAGCACTCATTGTTCATGCAGAGGCAGGAGGGGCACTTGATGCATCTACTGGTCAGTATGTCCCTCTCGCAAAGCTACCGATCGGTCCGAATGCTTCCGAGCTTGCGGTATACACGATGTCGACCTATCTCTCTGGGATCATCAAACTTGTCATCGCTTTGGGTGCGGGGCTTGCTGTTCTCATGGGTATCCTCGCGGGCGTTCAATATATTGCCAAAGGTATTTCTCCGAGCGCAAAAAACGAAGCAAAAGAGAAGATGATAAGCGCCTTAACAGGACTTGCTTTGGTTTTGACTTCATACCTCATTCTAAATTCAATCAACCCCGATTTGGTTAATTTTAAATTAGATTTGCCGCCTATTGGTTTGAGCCCTTTAAACACTGACTACCTAAATGCATCAACAACACCCGGCGGTGTTAGTGGTAGTAGTTGGCCCAGCGATTCATACGAACGAGGTTTGCTCACTGCGGCGCTGGGCGGGAACGCCGTGGTTTACATAAATAACCCAAACTGTACAACAAACGACCCTCACCCAAGTGGGTGCACAAGTGTATACCAACTACCAGACAACGCTATTAAGGGCATTCGTGCTTTAGCCACCGCATGCAACTGTACTGTAAAAGTTTCTGGAGGGACAGAAAACGGGCACACGACCCATGGACCGGGTATTTCGACTGTCGATATGGGACACAACAGCGCTCTGGATAACTATATTAAAAAAAATTCCTCCGGCCCAACAACAGGTGGTGGCTGTGGGTATAGAACCGACGCACATTACGCCCTCTCAGGCCCGGGTGGAGGGACGTACGTAGCAGAAGATGCTCCAAATTATAGTGGTCGTTCAAACCTCCCCCATTGGCACGTGTGTTTGAATTAAAAAAACATGAACCGTCGAACTTTACTTATAATATCTGCTGTTGTCCTTATCTTCACCGTTGTTGGAGGTGTGTATTGGTTTTTATCAAAAAAAACCGTGCCCATTGTTTCTGTTCCAACACCAACATTCCCAGGATCAAGCGGTGGTATCTCGTCGTCTGGTGGGGGAGTAAGTGGTGGTGGGGCGCCTTCGATGAACAATGGTTTCAAGCCTGGTTCTGGCGCGCCATTGCCACGCCTTTATGAGTTGCACAACCTTCCGGTTGCAGGGGTTGGTTTTTACGAAACAGGAAAAGGTAAGACGTTGGCGGTTCGAACTCGATATATGGAAAAAGGGTTGGGAAATATTTTTGAAACACCAGTGGATACTTTCGTTGAATCACGTATTTCAAATGAAACACACCCACAAGTAGCAGAAGCCATCTGGGGAAATAATGGGAATAGTGTTATTTTCCGATTCCTCGATAATAAAAATGATGGCCTAATCAAAACGCACTTATTAAACCTAACAATAGGAGCAACATCGCTACCAGTAGGCACCACAACCCCAGATCAACAAAATTCATTTTTAAAAACAGAGGAAATTTTCCTCCCTGATTATATTTCTTTTGCCTCAGCCGCAGCGGATATGAGTGACAACTTCTTCTTCTTGAAAGAAACCGGGGGTCCTGTTGTTGGGTACAACACTGATTTTAAAGACAGGAAGGAGTCGGAAATTTTTAACTCTGAATTTACCGAGTGGCTTCCTCAATACCCAAGCAAAAATCTCATAACACTAAACACCAAACCTTCTGCTAATGTCCCTGGGTATCTTTTCTTTCTTAATCCAAAAACTAAAGCAGTATCGAGAGTTTTGGGGGAGGTAAACGGTCTCACCACATCAACAAACAGCGACGGTTCGTTTGTTCTTTACTCAGAGACAGTGAATAAAGTTCCACAAGTGTCGTTATTCGACGTCACAAAAAACACCAAGTACCCACTACCTATCCAAACCATCGCAGACAAGTGTGTGTGGTCGCTTAAGGATAAAAACACAGCTTTTTGTGCGGTTCCCCAATCATTGCCACAAGCAGATTATCCAGATAAATGGTATCAAGGAGTTTTTGGTTTTATTGATTCATTGTGGCAAGTCAACTCACTAACTCACACCGCTACAAAAATTATGGATCCAGGAACCTATGGTGCTCCGGGTCTCGACATGACAAACCTCACTCTTTCTTCAGACGATAGTTATCTGCTTTTTATAAACAAAGACACTGGCAACCCTTGGGTGTATCGCCTCACTGAGATTGCCCCAAACCCAACAACCAACACAACCACAACAACTCCAACAACCACGCCAACACCCACAGTGCTTCCATCTGTCATACCGTCTGACATGCAAAAGATTAAATAGTTGTGTTAAAAAGAAAAGGTCCGACCCTATGAATTCTAAGGTCGGACCTTTTCTTTTTAGTGTTGCTATGCCTTTATCGCAAGTGCTTTTCTTTTTACGTAGAGCTCGTGACCAATTGAGAATAAGTTGCTGGTTGTCCAATAGAGAGCCACCGCAGCAGAGATAGAGTAGGAAACACCAAAAACAATAAGGGGGAGCATGAAGCGCATTTGTATGTTGAAGCTTCTGGCAAAATCATCTTTGAAAGATTGTGGGGCGCCCTCGGCTTTTGGTGGGGCAGGGGGGAGAGAAAGTTTGATTTGAAAATATTGAGCGATCGCGGCAATAGCAGCAAAAACAACACTTTTCTCAGCAAGGTTTACCCAAAGGAAATTCATCCCAACAACAGCGGGCATATGTACGAACGAATATAGGGTGTCGGTATTCAAAGTGTGGAGCCCTTTTGAAAACACGAAGTAGAGTGCGAATAATACAGGTAGCTGCACAAAAACAACAATACACCCAGAAAACGGATTGATCCCGTGCTGTTTGTACAAATCCATTGTTTTTTTCGCCTGTTCTTGTTTGTCTTCTTTAAACTTTTCTTTAATACCCTCGAGTTCTGGTGCGATCGCTCGCATTTTTGCCTGCGAAACAACTGATTTATGGGAGAGTGGGAGGAGCGCTGTTCTCACCAAGAGGGTTAAAAACACTATTGCTACCCCGACGTTTGCGCCTGGAACCGCCGACAGGCTCAAAATAAGGGTGTTATATAGTGGTTTATAAAAAATTGTTGAAAATATGCCTGTGTTCATTGCGCAATAGTAGCTTAAATATGTATTAAATACTAGCCCACACCTAACCCCTAGAGAAGGGGATCAATATGGTTTTTCTGCCAAGGGTGGCAACGCGAAATTCTTTTTAATCCTAAAAATACACCT
>JAKAMX010000025.1 GCA_021812665.1 bacterium | reverse complement strand
ACCGCGCTCAACGTAGCGGCAGAAAAGATGGGCCCCAACGGTCTCCGCATCAAGGAGCTCGACACGATCCGTGAAGCTGGCGCCAACGTCACGCTCATCGGGAGTGGCCTGCAGATCCCTGCGGTCATACCCATTCAACCCAACAAACCCTAGGAGGATACCGTGTGGTACATCCCTGTGCTACTCATCATCCTCATCGCTGGTGCGTTGGGGATCCCTGCTCTCGTAAAAAGGAGCAGAACTCCAAAGCAGGCGGGAGGCACAAGCCCCTCGCCAAGCATTTGGAGTAAGTTCAATACCATCAAATGGAAGAGCGGTGATTTCTTGATGTGGTGGGTTGCTCCCATGGCGTGCTGGATTGTCCTCAATTGGACGATCTGGTACTACTTCAACCCGCTGTGGCAAGCGCTCACCTGCAAGATGATCCTTTTCCTGGCAATCCAAGTGAGTCATCTGGTGATTCTCTATCGCTCAAACAACATCCTGAGCGCCAGCGGGACGAAGGTTCAGCCGATGTATCCCAGTGTCATCGGGATCGTGATGTTCCTGTTCATCGGAGCAGCGTACATCGGTGGAGATCACCAAGAGGAACGTTCCTACGCTTCTCGTTCAGTTGGGCAAGCGACCACCGTCGCTCGTACGTCTCAACACGCGCCAGTCACTCAGGCTCATCGAGCCCAAGCGACCAAGGCTGCGCAACCAACGAAAGCCGCCGAACCGGTCGCGCTGCCTCCGATCGATGTGACCGTCATGGTCTATCCGGTGAGCAGCAAGGATGTGCGCGAAGTCAACATCCCTGAGGGATACTACGTCGCGCAAGGTGCCTGGCAACAGGCTGCGTTCATCGAGACCAAAGAAGAGCTGGCTGATAAGTCGGTCGACATGACCTTCGTATCGAAGAACTCCAAAGCGGTCGAGGTGACCATCACCCTGATCCCGAACGAAAAGTGATTTACTGTTGTTCCCTACCCCGCGCACCAAAAGGTGCGCGGGGTTTTTGTTTATCCCCTACGCCAATACTCACATTGTCTCAAGTGTTTCTTTCGTATACTTTTATATGTCGATGGGAGACACAATCATACTTTATGCTATCAGCGTCGCATACGGTAAGACACGATGTGAGTATTGGCGTGGGGGTTTTGACATTTCGTAAAAAAGTGGTATACATTTATCCGGAAGTTCTTGCTCTCTAACAACTGCAAATCAATCACAAACAGCTAGTACATCGCCCAAGGAGGCTACCATGTTTGAATTCAACGTTTGGACCAACATCGCGCTCGGCGTGATCTGGTGGTATATCCCCCAGTTTATCGCGTTCCAGTGCGCCCTGAGTGGAAACTTCTGGACAATCCTCGAAGAAGGGTACGCCGTGCTCGTCATGCGCTACAAAACATTTCACAAAGTGCTTTTGGCCTTCACTGGGTACAAGTTTGCCTACAAACAATCAGGCGCAGGTTACGATGTTCTGGATGAGTACAACATCACCAGGGATTCATCGAGAAGCACTGAGCCAGGTTCGTTACGGACATACATACTCAACACACTCTTTCCTTTTCGGGGGATTGTGTGGGTTGGTATCCCGGGTGTCTGCACGGTCAGCGGCAACAAAATCCGTGTGACGGAAGAAGTTCGCGAACTTTGTTTAAACGATATTCTGCTTGAAGGAGGCATGCGCCTCAAGATCAAGCTCTCCGTTTCCCAGCAAGTAACCAATCCGGCCAAAGCGCTGATCAGAATCAACGACTTTCTCGACAGCATCAACAAATATTTGGAAGGTTGGGTACGCATAGAATTCTCGTGGCTTTCTGTGTACGATTTCGTGCACAAAGCACCAAAGGCAAACGAGGCATCGGTCTCCAAACTGAGCACCGTCCTTTGTAAAGTCAACGACCTCACAAAAAATATTACAGACACTTGGGGTGTAACCATTCACCAAATTCAGGTGCTCAATTACTCCCCCGCCGATGCGACAACTGAGAACCTACTCACTCTGCTCACCAAAATTCGAGCGGAAGCTGATGCGGCGATCATGAAAGCGGGCGGAGCAGCTGAGGTCAAAAAGATCGAAGCCGAAGCTGAGGCCGCAGCGATGCGTGCAAACAATGAAGCCGCCAAGGAGCTCTGCGACAACTCGATGCGCCTCAAGGAGCTCGAGATGCTTAGAACTGCCAACATCTCGATGTTCAGTGGTCTCAATGTGCCGCCCGTCCCGATCCTTCCTATCACTAAAGGCGGTGCGCGATGAACGCAATCATTGCGATGACCCTTGCACTCATTGGCCTTGCAGTGTTTCTCTTTGTGTTAAACACGAAGCGGGGCGCAACAAACACAACGCCAGGAATCTTAGGCGCCATCAACCTCGGAACATGGTGGGTTCTACCTACCCTGTTTTGGTTCACACTGAACACCATCATCTACTGGTACTTCAATGAACTCTGGTCATTCATCTGGAACAAGCAGCTGATTTTTTGGGTACTACAAGCCTGTCACTTCACGATTCTCTACCGAGGGCGCGATATCAAAGGTGCCGATGGCAAACCTATTGCAGCCGTGTACCCAACCATACTCGCTATCACATTCTTTTCTACTGTATTCCTCGCACTTTGTTGTGGAGAACATCGCGTACGACCAACGTATGTAGAACGGCTTGCTCCTCCTCGGCCAGTCAGTGTGCAACCACCAGCAAAACCGGTAGTCGCACCTCATCCAATCGTCAAAACACCTGCCGTTGTCAAACCGAAGCAGTCGGAAAAGAGCCTTGAGCAAGCAATTCCAGCCCCAACGCCCAAAGTGACTCCTTCGACACCAGCTCCAGTGGTGAAGCCCGAGCCGCCCAGGCCTGAGCCGGTAGTACCTGAGTCGAGATACCAATATCGTCCAAACTACTACGCTTCAAAAATTCAGAGCAAAGTAGTGGTGATCTACCCCAACACGACAGCGACGGAATTCATTCCACCCGGACACCATGTGTCCCGCATCGACGGGCTCGCATTCGTCATGTGTAGGCAAAGAAGTCTCTATGGTGGTGGCACCGAGTTACAATTTAGAACAATGACACGAACACCAGTGAGCGTGACCATCTGGTACGAACCGAATCGTCGATGATTTGCAATTGTAAAACAAAAGCCCCGCTTGTCTTTCGACAAGCGGGGCTTTCTTCTGCTCTTTGGCTTTCGTCTTGTAACTATTTCCCAAGTCCGGACGCGGTATTTTGTATGAAATGAAGTATTCCATACACACTTACCATGATTGCAATACCTATGATGCCCCACACCATGTGCTGTTTACCTGCTTCAAGATCCGCCGATGAGCCGCTGTTTTGATTCTGAATGAACTGAAAAACTCCATACAGAAAGTAAACAGTTGCGAGCGCAAAAAGCAGCACAATAAGTGGTGTCAAAAGAGCATCGTTAATTTTTTGCATTATATCCATGACGAAGGATTGAAAATATAGCTAGAACGCTGGAAGAGCTGGTGGTGGCAATGCCTGGTTTGAGAGACCTGCTGATCTCGTGAAGAAATTTACCAAACCCCAAACTGAAACCATCACTGCGATACCGATGATGCCCTGGATAAGACCCTTGCGAGCCTTACTCTTACCTTCTTCATCTCCTCCTGATGAAACAAATTTGAATGCGTTGTAGAGGAAGAACACAACTGCTGCTGCAAGAAGAAGACCTGATGCAACATTTAGTGCGTCTGACATCCAGTTAAGAAGTTTGCTTGAATCACCTACGCCTGCTGCAATCTGTGCGAAAGCGATTGCCGGTGAAAAAGCAACACCCAATGCGATAATTTTTTTCATATTAATAAATAAACTATTAATAAAGGGTCTATGCGACCATAGCTACCCCTCAATTACAACTTCGACTCGGACGTCGTAAACGAGTTTCCTCATCTCTCTGCTCCTTGTTCGTTGTAATGACCTATTTACGACCGCTACCGAATCGTACGTATCAATTATACCCTCCAGCATATAGTTTGTATAGTCGTTGTGTGTATATCCAGAGCGTGTTTTCTCAAAATACAAAAGGCCCCGATGGGGCCTTTTGATATAGACACAAATGGCCAGCTAGTTGGAGAGCTGTGGAATGTTGATCGGCGTAGTATCAAGCTTTGCAGACTTGGTTACAAAGTTTACAAGACCCCACATTGAAACCATCACTGCGATAGCAATAATCCCTGAAAATGCCTTACTCTTGAATTTCTCAAGCTCTTTTTCATTGTCAGCATTTTTGATAACCTGAAAAATATTCCAGAGAAAAAAGACAATTGCAGCCGCGAGAATAAGACTAATTATTGGCGTAATAAAGTTTGGAATAATGTAATCGTTAACGAGTCCTTTGAAATCCATGGTATTTATTGCGTAATGCTGGTTACTGTTTTGCTGATAATGGATGCAAATGCCCACGCGCCAAACAAAATAAATGCGCCGATCATGCTATACCAGAGTGTTTTTTTTGCTTTATCGAGATCTGCTGGTTTGCCTTGCGCCTTCACAAAAAGAAAACCAGTATAAATAAATGAGAGCACGACAAATGGCATGAGCACCTGAACTGCTGCTTTCGTTACCCCTCCAACAAAGTCAGTGAAATTGTTGTATTTTATTGGATTCTGGAGTGCCGTGCTTTGCCCTGGAGCTTGCGCATGCGCTACGGTGTATCCTTGAACAAAAACAATGACAGGAAGTAGCAATAGCGTGGTGGCGGCGATTGTCGCAAATGTTTTTTTCATAGTGTTCATTATACTCTTTTTTATTCTTGCCTGACAACGACTTTACTGGACGAGGAATGTATAAAACCCCGCATCGGTATTGAGGAAAAAGTAGATTACTGTTTTGATGAGAACATAGGAGCCAAGCATGTATGCAAAACCCCATCCAATATTTTCAAAACTTCCTTTGGCCTCTTTCCATGCACCTTCTTTGTCTTGGTTCAAAACGAGCTTCCCGCCAGAGTAAACAAAAACAAGGACTGTGAGCGGAATTGCTACATCGTAAAATAGAAAGTGAATGATATTATTCGCAAGTTGCATAAGGTCTCTGAACCCGCAATCTGCGCCACAGTCGGGAACGATGCCCGCCCCCCTGCTTATGAGTGGCAATACGAGCAGCAAAAATGAGAGCGCTGCAGTTACTTTTTTTTGTGTAAATATTTTCATAATTTTATTTTCTTGATGATGGCACCAATAGTTTGCCGAGGCTACTGTTTGCATCACTGAGCGCTTGAGAAATGAGCGACCTTCCCGAAGTTATATCATCGATCATATTTGAAAATACCATACTTGAGCCGGTTGGTGATGGATCATACCACCCGCGCGAAATCAAAGCAGAATTATAAAATACCGTTTGTGTCGCATCGTCGGGCATCGCAGAAATGAGGTCAAGACGTGCTGGTGGCAATCCAAGTATTTTTGAAAGCGCCCCCACGGCCTCTTTGCTTGAGAGCATGCGCGCCACGTAAAGCGCACCTTGCTGGTTTTTGCTCATGCGCACGAGTGCAACCCCCTGCATTTGTCCGTACGTGAGCCGTGATGTGTTCGTACTACCCGATGAACCTGATCCTGTTTGTGGCACCATCATGACATCAAAGTTGAGATGTGGGTTCTTCGCCGCTATATCTTTGTATTCACTTGCGTAGCCAAAGTAGAGAGCAAGGTTACCAGATTCAAACATGGTGCGCGATTGCGGGAGAGAACGATTCCATGAGTACGCGTCCTTTCCAGGTTTTGAAAATTCGGTATAAAAACGAATTGCCGCCATCACTGGATTTTCTCCCGAAACATTTGCGCCAAAGAGAGCTGCCGTAGGAGAGCCATTTTGAAATGTGACAATAGGACTTCCCGCCTGCATCATGAGAAACGAAATAATCTCCTTTGCGTGGGATATGTTGTTGTATTCTCCGAGAGCGACGAGACTTTGCGTAATATTACCCGTAGCATCCTTTGTAGTGATACGAGGAACAAGATCATAGAACTGTGACCACGAAGTTGGTGGCTGTGGCACCAGCGCATTGCTAAAAATATCACGGTTCCAATACATGACGATTGGGTCTATTGTTATTGGTAACGCAACGATCCCCTGATCGCGGAGAAACATGGAGCTTTCCTGAAGAAACGAATTTTTAAATTCGCCCTGACTCATTGTGGTGTATGGGACAAGCGCGAGCTTGTCGAGCGCGGTCGGAATATTATCTTGAGATACTAAAATGAGATCGGGCCCGTTGCCACGCGCAAGCGCTTCAACAAAATCATTTTCAAATGTTTCCTTCTTTTTCTCCGTGTAGGTTACCCGCACATGAGTGTCTTGAGCAAGTAAATCTCCGATAAGTTGGTTCATCGCTGCTTTTGGAAGTGTTCCCCAAACAGTCACGGTCCCATAGTTAACATCTTCATCCCCTGTTGGTAGCGGGAGTCGTCCAGAGAACGCAAGAAACCCGAGAAGGATCAAAACAGCAAAAACGCCAATAACTACAATTTGAAAAATATTTTGTTTCTCCATAATTATTATGACTTCACCATTACAAAACCATAGTGATGATCCCCGGCGGTTACTTCCCTTTTGAACGCAAAACCTTCCTTTTCACAGAGAGCACGCGCCACTTCAGCAGGCACGATCATATTTTTTGTTGGCCCCAGATTGTTGAATGAGCTACTCCAATCAATAAGCAAAAGTTTTCCACCGTCTTTCAAGATGCGTCGAGCTTCTCGCAAAATACCAGCCTTGTCCTCTGCTTGGAAAAGCACGTTTGAAACAACCACCGCATCCGCTACTGCATCCTTTATTTTGGTGCCCCCGAGTCGCTCGATATCTCCCCAGATCACTTCGACGTTTTTAAGTCCTCGCTCTGCGGCAGCATTTTTAATATTAGTAAAAAAATCTTGCTGAATTTCTACCGCATACACCCGTCCTGATTTCCCAACTTTCTCAGCAAGGAGCATCGTGTACGCTCCGGTTCCCGATCCAAGGTCAGCAACAACATCACCTTCGCGAAGCCCCAGTGCGCCAATGTTTAATTCTGGTTTTGTAAAATTTGGAAGATGCATAAATATTCTTCTATTGTACCCCGCACGCCCTATCCATGCAAACAAAAAGCCGCCTTTTGGGCGGCTTTTTGTTAGAGACAAGATAACGATGCGATACTGTCGCCTTCGTGCAGTTTCATGATGCGAACTCCTTGAGTGTCTCGCTTGAGTGTCGGTACATCTTTCATGTCGATACGAATCACCTGGCTTTTCTTTGAGATTGCAACGAGCTCTTCATATGCAGGTGTCACCACCTTTGCAACCATAAGCTGTCCGATCTTCGCAGTTACTTTTGCGGTCTTGATACCAGAACCACCGCGCTTTTGAACTTTGTATTCTTTGATGGTAGTTTTCTTGCCATAGCCATTCTCGCTCATGACAAGGAGTTCTGGCTTCTCTCCATCTTTCTTTACCACATCGGCACCAACAACGTAGTCACCTTTGCGTAGCTTGATACCACGAACGCCACCAGCAGAACGACCCATTTCCCGAGCGTCAGATTCTTTAAATCGAATAGCTTGACCCTTTGCGGTCGTCAAAATGATATCGTCGCCCTTTTCAGTAAAGAGTGAGGCAAGAAGCTCGTCACCTGTTTCGAGCTTGATTGCAATGATGCCGTTGCGACGAACATCCTTGAAACTATCTGCTGAAACTTTTTTGACTGTACCCTGCTTTGTCACCATAAAGAGTGAGAGCTTTGAATCCTTGAGCGCCTTTGGCATCGAAAGAATTGAAGTGACTTTTTCCTCTGCAGAAAGCGCAATAAAGTTCATGATCGACTTTCCACGTGTTGCGCGCTTTCCTTCTGGAATGTCGTACATTTTGATTTGATATGCCTTGCCCTTGTCAGAGAAGAACAACATATCGTTGTGTGTGCTTGCCGTGAGGAACAAAGTGATAAAGTCCTCATCTTTTGTATTCAAATCGATAACACCCATACCGCCGCGGTTTTGCTTGCGATATTCATTTGGATTGGTGCGCTTGATATAGCCACCCTTGGTGTACACAAGCATCGATTCTTCGTCAGGAATCATGTCCTCAAGCGAGATCGATGTTGCACCATGACGCACCACGCGCGTTTTGCGATCGTCACCGTATTTTTCTTTCATTACCCCCAACTCGCTCTTGATAACGCCGAGAATTTTCTTTTCGCTTGCCAAAAGCTCCTTGCACTCTTTGATGAAATCTTGTTTCTCTTTGAGCTCTAGTTCGACGTTCTTGCGCTCGAGGCCGGCCAACTTCTGCAATTTCATTTCCAAAATTGCCGATGCTTGCAGCTCAGAAAACTTGAATTCCTTCATCAAGTTTGCGTGCGCAGTCGGGGTGTCCTTTGATCCACGGATAACCGTGATGACGCGATCGATGTGGTCGAGCGCTTTCTTGAGTCCGAGCAAAATATGCTCACGTTCTTCCGCTTTTCGGAGATCGTATGCCGTACGACGACGAACAACAATCTGGCGGTGTCCAATGAAATTCGAGAGGATGCCTTTGAGTGATAGCGTTTGGGGCACCCCGTCCACCAGCGCGACCATGTTGAAGTGGAACGTAGACTCGAGTTCTGTGTGTTTATACAAATAGTTGAGAACTGCTTGTGGGTGCGCACCACTCTTGAGATCGATAGCAATGCGAATATCTTTTGTAGACTCATCGCGAAGACCCTTGATGCCTTCGAGTTTTTTCTCGCGAACGAGATCTGCAATCTTCACAATAAGGTTTGCCTTGTTTACACGATATGGAAGCGAAGTAATGATGATCTGGCTCGCATTTTTCTCGTCGATGATTTCTGCTTCTCCGCGAACAACCACGGGGCCGCGTCCAGATGAGTATGCGTGACGAATATCTTTCTCGCCAAAAATAACGCCACCCGTTGGAAAATCGGGACCTTTCACAAATTTCAAAAGCTCTTCAGACGTCGCATCGGGATTGTCAGCAAGGTGTGTCGTGGCATCAACGAGCTCACTAAGGTTGTGTGGCGGAAGGTTCGTCGCCATACCGACCGCGATACCGAGCGTACCATTCAAAAGGAGGTTTGGTAGCGCCGCAGGAAGTACGGTTGGCTCTTTGCGCGAACCGTCGTAGTTTGGACGAAAATCCACCGTGTCGCGATCGATATCTGCGAGTAACTCACCCGAGATACGAGACATTTTTGCCTCGGTGTAACGGTACGCAGCAGCCGAGTCACCGTCGATCGAACCAAAGTTTCCCTGACCGATAACGAGTGGATAGCGGAATGAAAAATCTTGCGCCATCTTGACCATTGCTTCATACACAGAAGAATCTCCATGCGGGTGATAACTTCCGAGCACGTCTCCGACTACGGTTGCAGATTTACGGAACTTTGCCGAGGCTGTGAGCCCCTTTTCATACATTGAAAAAAGGATGCGACGATGCACAGGCTTTAAACCATCGCGCACATCAGGAAGGGCACGTGATGTAATGACTGACATCGCATAGTCGAGATACGAGTCACGTACTTCTTTAGAAATGTTACTTGGCACAATGCTAATGCGCTCCACTGGAGCGCTTTCTGGTACCTTTTTCTCATCGTTTTTTCGTGCCATATATTCGCTATTATATCATAAAATAACCAAATCAAAAGTGGCATAAACCGCCCAAAATCCTTATTGTTGGGTGCTTTTTGTGGTCGTCGTGGATTGATCAATGATCACAACTCCGGAGACATCAAAATTCCCCGTCGAAGTAGCTTGGGTCGTGGTTCCTGATCGTCCATTCGTTTCCACAAACGAAGGAGTTCCCGACAACGCATCTTTGATCGAGAGCGTAAGCCCATCGATCATTGCTGAAAAGCCACTCAAGGGACTCACTGTTTTTTCACGAACCGTGTCTTCTTGCTGTTGCGCATCCCATGAAGACATCCAGACAAGCACGATACCAGTGAACACCACGATGGTAAACGCGAGTGAAATGCCTTTCTTTATATGATCTGGTTTCGCTCGTAATTTTTCGAGCATAAAATTTATTTTAAATAATGTCGGTCTTTGAAAAGACTATGCAACATTAAGAACCACTACCTCGCCCTCCTTTCCTTCGAGATCTTTTTTCTTGAACGTGAACTTATCGAGAGTCTCTGCATTTTCTCCACTTTCTTTTACCAATGCATCGATAATTTTCTTATCGCCATCATAATCCATTGGGATCACCACTTTTGCTTCGAGCGCAAGCGTGAGCTTGTACGCACCTCCGGGAGTAAGTGTCTCGCCGCCACCGACAGGAGCAAAGAGAACATCGATCTCACCGAGACCTTCTTTCACTTCATTTGAAAGTGAGTCTGGTGATGGCAGAGAACCAAGCAGGCAAAGATTGATACCCTCAAACACCATCGAGTACACGGTGTTAATCTTCTTTTCCTTTTCGTAGGTTGTTGGCACACCGAACCCCTTGATAAAGATGCCGCCCACTTCGTATTCACCAGGACCAGTGATTACAAATGGCTCTCGATCTCCATACGAACATTGGTCTGCACCGTTGAAGTCCGGATGACGAAGAGACGAAAGGACAATATCTGCTCCGAAACGCGATGATTTATTTTTTGAATCTTTCCCAATCGGATTGTACGCGATAGTGCGGTCACCCAACT
>JAKAMX010000024.1 GCA_021812665.1 bacterium | reverse complement strand
GCACGAGTTCTACTTCGAGAACCTCGGCGGCAGGGCTCCCCTGGACCCCGCCGGCCGGCTCGGGAAGGCGGTGGCCGCCGAGTTCGGGAGCGTGGAGAAGTGCGCGGCCGACTTCCAGGCCACGGGCGCCATGCGGGGGATCGGGTGGGTGGTGCTGTACCAGGACGTGGCAGGAGGGCGGCTCTTCAATCAGTGGATCAACGAGCACGATGTGGGGCATCTCGCTGGTTCAAAAATACTTTTAGTCATGGATGTTTTCGAGCATGCGTTTATGCTCGACTATGGAATTAAGCGCGCAGACTATATCAATGCTTTTTGGAAAGCGATTGATTGGGGTGTCGTAAGTTCACGATTTGCCCCCACACCAATCCCTGCATAGCTTTTGTTCTGTTATTTAGCAATTGATTAACAATCTGATAAATAAGTACTATAGCTTTGAAAGACCTTCCTGCGTAAAAGCAGAACAATGCAGGAATTGGTGTAGGGGTTTGCAGGGGTCTAATTAACACGGTACTATATATAGATTATGGAGCACCTTACGAAATCACAAATAGTTCTACTCACACTGTTCACAAGCATGGTTGCGTCTATGGCAACGGGTATTGTGGTGGTGACTTTGATGCAGCAGTCCCCAGAACCAGCAACACAAACCCTCACAAAAGTCGTTGAGCGCACTATTGAAAAGATTGCTTCTGTACCTGCAGGAACGATTTCCACACCAACAACTCCTCCAACTACAGAGGACCTCACGATCGCTGCGATAGATCGCAATATTAAGAGCACGGTCGCTTTCAAAGTAATCGATCAGGCAGGAGCGTCTCATTCTGCCGGCGTGGGAACAATTGTTTCTGCTGACGGATTGGTCATAACAGACACTAGCAATTTTGGTGAAGGCGTCTTGACCACATCTATCAACGGCGTTCCATTTGCGCTCCAAGTTGTTTCAAATGAGAACAATAATTACCTTGGCCTCGGGAAACTTGTTCCTACAGGCACTGCAACAACAACCGTAGCTTTTGTGCCTGTGACGCTCGGCGATGCTGACAGACTAAAGCTTGGACAGACGGCCATCGCTATCGGAGGGTGGGATGCAAAAACTATTTTGAATGGATTTGTTAATAACCTCGAAACACGAAGCGTTGTTGATAAGGACAAAAAGACAGAAACTAAGGTTGTAAGCAACATCGGTATGTCGGTCCGCCCCGGCGCTTCATCCAACGGTGCGCCGATCATCAATCTCAATGGGGAAGTTGTAGGATTCCTCAGTATCAACGAAGTTGCAGGAACGCAAGTAGGAGTTCCCGCGGCAGAGGCAAAGCGCATTCTCGATGCCGCAACAAAGCCTGCTGCTCCGAAAACAAACTAGTTTGAAGTTCTGTTTGTGAACAGTTTTTACTCCACTTTATTTGAAGAATTGGCGTGTTTGACAATATCCATAGGCCCTTGTATTATGCAGCTCTAATTAATTTTAAACACAAATCATGATGCCTCCATTCAACAATTTCACCACAAAGGCGCGCGATGTAATTCGTCGTGCTCACGAGCTTGCTGTGGAGCGTGGTCAAAACCACGTGAGTCCTATGCACCTTTTGACTGCGCTTGTGCTCGATGAGGAAAGCATCGTCGTTTCGATACTCGATCGACTAGATGTGGACTCTATCGCGCTTGCGGAGGAGATTCTTGATGTTATCGAACCAAATGCTGCACAGAACGTAGCAGAGGCATCTTTCCAGTTGTATCTCACCCAGGAACTCGGCCAAATTCTTGGCGAAATTGCTCCGCGTATCGCGCAGACCATGAAAGATGAGCAAGTTTCCTGTGAGCATCTATTCCTCGCGATTTTTGATGTTGCGGGGCAGGCGCGCGAATTTTTGATGCGCTACCACGTCGAGCGTGATGCAGTCGCAAAAGTCCTCGAAGAGTTCCGCACACAAAATATTACTGACGCAACTCCATCAAAAAAATTAAAGTCAGTCTATAAATACACACGCAATCTCACTGCGCTTGCGAGTGCTGATAAACTTGATCCGGTGATTGGTCGCGATAATGAAATCGGACGTATTATTCAGATATTGTCACGTCGTACGAAAAATAATCCGATACTTATTGGAGAAGCGGGAGTAGGAAAAACGGCTGTGGTTGAGGGACTCGCAATTCGCATGGCAAAAGGAGATGTACCAGAATCGCTTAAGGGGAAAGACCTTGTTTCCCTCGATTTAGGAGCTCTCATTGCTGGTACAAAGTACCGCGGTGAATTCGAAGATCGCCTGAAGAAGATTATGAAAGAGATCGAGCGCGCAGAGGGCAAGATCATTCTTTTTATCGACGAGATTCACACGATTGTCGGAGCTGGCGCTGCTGAGGGTTCAATGGATGCATCAAATATGCTAAAGCCCGCTCTTGCCCGTGGAGAACTACGCGCTATTGGAGCAACAACACTTCGTGAATATCAAAAACATATTGAAAAGGACCCTGCTCTTACGAGACGATTCCAGCCAGTGCACGTCAACGAGCCATCGCTCGAAGATGCGATCGCTATTTTGCGTGGGCTTAAAGAAAAGTACGAACTTTTCCATGGAGTTCGTATTACTGATGACGCAATCATCGCTGCGGTCAATTTGAGCAGTCGCTACATTGCAGACCGTTTCCTTCCCGACAAAGCTGTTGACCTCATTGACGAGGCTGCCTCATCACTTCGTATTTCGCTTGAAAATAAGCCACCAGTGCTCGAAGATGCGCACCGACGCATTATGCGCCTCGAGATAGAAAAAGAAGCCCTCAAAAAGGAGGCGACATTGGATAGTGAAACAGGAAAGAACGCAAAAGCTCGTACTAAAAAAATAGATAAAGAAATTGCAGATTTGCGAGAAAAGACTCGCGAGATCGAGCTCAAGTGGAAGAACGAAAAAGAACTAGTCGTAGATATCCGAGCAATCAAAAAAGAACTCGAATCAAGTCGCCTTGAAGCTGAAACTGCAGAAATGAAGGCGGACCTCGCGCTTGCGGCGGAGATTCGTTATGGCCGCATTCCAATACTCGAAAAGGACCTGGCAACAAAAACTGTTCGTTTGAAAAAACTACAGTCGATGCGTCGTATTTTAAAAGAAGATGTGAGCGAGCAGGATATTGCGCTTGTCGTTGCGCGATGGACGGGCATCCCGGTAACAAAAATGCTTGAGGAAGAGGCTGATAAGCTTGCTCATATCGAGAGCGAGCTAGAAAAGCGCGTTGTTGGTCAACGTGATGCTATTCAGAAAATTTCTGATGCAGTAAAGCGTTCTCGTGCGGGTATTGCAGACCCCAACCGTCCTATTGGATCGTTCTTGTTCTTGGGTCCTACGGGTGTAGGAAAGACCGAGTTGTCAAAGGCACTCGCTGAATTTATGTTCAACGATGAAAAAGCGCTGATCCGCGTAGATATGTCTGAGTACATGGAAAAGCACTCAGTCTCAAAGATCATTGGTTCGCCACCAGGATATGTTGGTCACGAGGAAAGTGGCAACTTGACCGAGACGGTGCGCCATCGCCCATACTCAGTGTTGTTGTTTGATGAAATCGAAAAAGCGCACCCAGAAGTATTCAACATCCTTCTGCAGGTTTTGGATAGTGGCCACCTCACTGACTCAAAGGGGCGCGTGGTCAATTTCAAAAACACGGTGATTATTCTGACGTCGAATATCGGTTCAGAGCATATCGATAAAATGCAAGCGATCGGATTTAATGCTCACTCAAGCGATAAGGCGAACTATGCAGACGCAAAAGAACGCGTTATGGGCTCACTCAAAGATTTCTTCCGTCCGGAATTTTTGAATCGTCTCGATGAAATTGTCATCTTTGACATTTTGTCACCGGAGGTTATTCAAAAGATCGTCGGTCTTCAGATTGAGATCATCAAAAAACGTCTTGCAGAAAAAGAGATCCAGCTCAATGTTTCGCCAGATGTTTTGGTTTACCTCGGAGAAAAAGGATACGACTCGCATTATGGCGCTCGACCACTCAAGCGGCTGATTCAGAGCAAGATCCTCACTCCCGTTGCGTCACTTATGATCTCACAGGGAGTACTCAAGGGTGGCAAAGTTTCGGTTGGTATGGAAAAAGGAGAAATCGCGATTAAGGTAGAAAAAAAGACGCCTGCTAAGACGCGCGCTCGAACAAAGACTACTGTGTAATTTGTATTTAAAAAAAATCATGGTAAAGTAAACAGGCGCTACAAAGCGCCTGTTTGCGTAGGTGGTGGAGTGGTCAATCACAACAGACTGTAAATCTGTCGCCCTTGGGCTTCGAAGGTTCGAATCCTTCCCTACGCACAAAACTAGCCCGCCGACTCATTCGAGTCGGCGGGCTTTCAGTTTTGTAGCGTAGGGAAGGATTCGAAAGTGAGTGCGGGCACCCGTTTAGAAAAACGGGTCGCACGAACAGGGCCGAGAAATATTTTGGAGCGTCGGCGACAAAAATGTTCTTGGCCGAGCATCCTTCTCAAAACTACTTCCAGCTCATTCGAGTCGGCGGGCTTTCAGTTTTGTAGCGTAGGGAAGGGTTCGAATTTGACTCATCAATTTTGCCATGGTACATTCGCTCTCGGACGCAACCGGTGTTGCATTGTTCAAGAAAGGAGTTTGTTTGTGAGCAGTTTTACATCAACCGCAGAGAGGAAAAACAAAATGCGGGACCAGCAAGTGGGGCCAAAATGTTGGTGCCACAAACCTCACTGGGAGAAACTCGGAAGAGCATACTTTGTTCAGGTTCCGTGTAGTACAGAAAGTAAAACGGTAACGACCTGTTGCCCAGAATCAATCGTGTGCGGAAAGCAAATGCAAGTCTTTCGGTGCAGGGCGTGCCAGGGAATAGAAGAGCGTGAGGTAACCTCAGGGGTTGAATTTTGCCTAAATTGTCGTCGCCAGGTGGCGAGGCGTGCTTAGTCGTCTTGGGCCGCGGATCAAATCCGCGGCCTTTTTTGTTGTATTGACAGAAATGATTGGTTGGGTTATATTTCTCGTCAGTTATATGAAAGGAGGTACCTTGTGAAGAAGCGGTTGCAGCGAATCCTGAGAGCAGTCAGCAATGAACGCGCTCACAGGGCCGGAAGATCTACTGAAAGAAGGTTCTTGGATGCGGTAACTACGCAAGATTCGCAAATTCCTATGCCTTCATGGGTGTGCAACGTGTACCTTACAACCCCCGGCGGCGAGGAAGATCGAAGCAAGATTGATGCTGTTGTGGTCACAAAAGCAGGGAAATTATTTCTGCAGATCAAAAGCTCGGATCGAGGCGCAGCGAAGCATTTCAGTCATGTCGCGGACAACGATGCAAGGAAGCGCTGTATCGGCGTCATTGTGATTCGACCGTACGATTCTGTTGACCAAATTCGGATCAACGCGAGACGTGTACTCGAAGAGATACGTGCGAAGCTTCCACCAGGAGCTCGAGCACAGTTTGACGAATAAATGCAGGGGCACACAAGCCCCTTTTTTTATTAAGGAAAGCGCCTCATTGTATGTAATATTTGCGTTTTTGGTCCGTTTATAGTAGACTCCTCTCATTACGGGCGCGGTGCCCCTATTTACGAATATGTCACAAGATCAACTTATAAAACTCGGTTGCAAGACCTGCAAACACGTGAATTACTGGACACGCAAGAACAAGAAGCTTGTTGAGCGTAAAATCGAGCTCGATAAATTCTGCAAATTCTGCCGAAAACACACAGTGCACAAGGAGGTTAAAAAATAATTCAAAAAATCCGCCAATGGCGGATTTTTTAGTATAAAAAACAATTCCTTTTTGCTTTCCTTTTTGCTATACTCGCCGAGGTAAGGCTAAGCATAAAATTGGGTCTATAGTTCAGTGGTAGAATAGCGGTCTCCAAAACCGTTGACCGAGGTTCGAATCCTCGTGGACCCGCAATGACAAAGCCAGATACTGTATAGTATCTGGCTTTGTTGTCATCGCGCGATTCACGAGGATTCGAAAGGCGCAGGCGGGCACACAGCGTATTCGCTGGGTCGCCGAGCCAGGGTCGAGAGTACTTAGTCCGCGCAGGGTGTATTTACCTGAGCAGACTTAGTAACTCGTGACCGAATCCTCGTGGACCCGCAGCGTAAAGACACCAAACAGGAGTGTTGTCAATTTTGACAACACTCCTGTTTGCTATAGGCTTATATATAGAAATAGGAAGGCGGGGGTCAATCGTGGCTCCTGCCAATCGTTCATTTAAACTTTCAAAAAATTGGAGGTGTTTGTGTCTAGCCTGTTGATCTACCCCTGGCAATCGATCGATATCATGGGTGCGGAGAAGGAGCTTGATACACTGCTGGAGAGCCATCGAGCTCGGCTAGCAGCACGGTTGAAAAAAGGGCCACCTTATACGTGGAAAAACTTCGTCATGCTTCTCGATGAGATGGCTGACGAGCGTCACCAGTTTTGGTCGCCCATTGATCACCTGAGCAATGTGCAGACCTCGCAGGACCCAAAAGTCCGAGAGGCGACTCGTAAAGTCGTCAATCGGTGCTGGGATAAAATCGTGCAGTTTGAAACAGAGCTTTCTCAGAGCAAGCGGGTGTTTCGTGCATACAAATACCTCGCTGATGGCAGGCGACGTTCTCGAGTCACAAAGGAACAAGCGTTCGCTATCAAGGCGGTGCTCGAAGGGGCACGTCTTGCGGGCGTGGAACTTCCTGCGGACAAGAAGAAAAAATTCAAAAAGAACAATGCGAAACTTGCTCAGCTCGAAACGCAATTTGCAAACAACGTATTGGACGCAGCTGGCGCGTGGGAGAAACTTGTCCCCAACAAGAAGATCCTTGCGGGTATTTCGGAAGCCCAAATTGAAGCAGCCGGCAAGGCTGCGAGCGAGAAAGGCCAAGATGGCTACCTGTTCACCTTGGGGGACGCGACGCTCATGACGGTTCTCGAGACAGCGAAAAATCGTAATCTTCGTCGTACCTTCTACCGGGCTTGGATTTCACGAGCTGCAAAAAAACTCGGCGACGACATAAAGCTGAACAACACTCCGGTCATTGAAAATGAGCTTGCTCTGCGATACGAGTTGGCGCATATTCTTGGTCACTCGAACTACGCAGAACTCTCGCTCGCGTACAAAATGGCCGAGAGTACCACAAAAGTCAGACGTTTCCTGAACGAGCTCTATAGCGCCGCGAGGCCAGCTGCGCTTCGGGAACACAAACAACTTCTCGCATACGCGAAACAGCATGACAGTCTCGATCATCTCGAGCCGTGGGACATCAATTATTACTTGGAACAAGTGAAAGCTGAAAAACGAGGTATCTCGCAAGAGGAACTTCGTAAATATTTTCCGCTCCCAACTGTTTTCGAGGGCATGCTTGCAATCGCAAACCGGCTGTATGGCATTACATTCAAGCAGCGTACTGACGTGGAGCTGTGGCATTCCGATGCGAAGTTGTTCGAGGTTTATAACTCGGACGGGGCACTGATTGCAGGTATGTATACCGACTTGTATGAACGGCCTGGTCAAAAGCGGGGCAGTGCATGGATGCAAACTGCAGTGAACCGTCGAGAACTTTCTGATGGCTCTATTCAGTTGCCGGTTGGTTATCTCAACTGCAATTTCATTCCTCCTGCAAACGGGTTGCCGTCGTTGCTTACGATGACTGAAGTGGAAACGCTGTTGCACGAATTCGGTCACAATCTCCACCTTCTGCTTACTGAAGTTAAAGAACTTGAGACTTCTGGTCTCGCGCTGGTTCTCGATGACGCAGTTGAGCTTCCAAGTCAGTTCATGGAAAGTTTCTGCTGGGAACGCGAAGGACTCGATTTGCTTTCGGGACACGTGGAAACCGGCGAAAAACTTCCATACAAGATATATCGGAGACTGCGAGCGGCAAAAACATTCGGCTATGGGCTTTCGGCAACATGGCTTGCGATGCGAGCGCTATTTGATTTTCGGTTGCACATTGAATACACGCCCGGAAAAACAGATTTCGCCCACACGCTCTATCGAGAGATTCAGGATGACCATCGCCCAATTTTTATGATGGAATATCCGTGGGCTCCCGAGTCCTTCCTCCATATTTTTGGAGGTGACGGAGTGGAAGCTGGCTATTTTGGCTACCCGTGCTCGAAAATTCTCGCGGTTGATGTGTTCGAGGCATTCCTTGTTGATGGCAAAATTGACTGGGAGCTCGGCAAACGTCTTCATGAGAAAGTTCTTTCGAAAGGCGGATCTCGTCTCTTTATGGATTGCTTTGTTGCATTCCGGCGACGAAAACCCGCGACCGACGCTTTGCTGCGCTGGTATGGATTCGTTAAATAGCACCTAATCAAAAGGGCGAGTAATCGCCCTTTTACCTTTTTATAAAACCTTGTACTGTCGTGAGTATCTTGTCCGGCTCGTCGTATCTAAACCAATGGATACTTTTATTACGTTTAAACCATACCATTTGTCGCTTTGCATAGAGCCAGCTTTCGTGCTCGATAGCGTACATCATTTGCTCTTTTGAAATTTTGTTTTGTAAAAATTGTGCAAGGTAACGGTAGTCGAGTCCAAGTGCCTCCATTCGTTTCCATGATAGTCTGTTTTCGTGAAGATGTTTTGCTTCGGCGATCATGCCTTTACGAAGACGTGCAATGAGCCGCGTGTGTACGCGTTGCTGAAGCTCCTCACGCGGTAGGTTGAGACCGATGATGAGTGCATCATATTTTGACGCGGCGGGTGCAAGCGCAGGAACGCTGCCAAGTGCCGTAGCGATCTCGATGGCACGGATGAGTCGGTGCGGATTTTTGTTGTCGATATTTGCAGCTCGTACTGGATCGAGTTTTTTTAATTTTTCAAAAAGTTGTGCAGTCGAAAATTTTGTAAGCGTTTTTCGCAGTGACAAATTCGGTGGGACTTCGGGAAATGTCTGATCGTTTAGGATTGCGTCAACATACAGCCCTGTTCCACCACAAAGGATTGGTAATTTGCCGCGCTTCATAACATCGCGCACTGCTCGATCTGCGAGCTTTTTATACTGTGCGACCGAAAGTGTGCGTTGCGAACTTGCCACATCGAGCAAGTGGTGGCGCACCCCGCGCATTTCCTTTTTTGTTACTTTTCCCGAGCCAATATCAAGACCCCGATAAATTTGGCGTGAGTCGGTGGAAATGATCTCGCCACCTATTTTGCGAGCAATTTCAACTGCCACACCAGTCTTTCCTCCGGAGGTTGGGCCAACTATAGCGATGATTTTTGGCTTATTAAGCATTTTGTTATACTACACCTCAATATGAAACATACAAATATGCATGACGAGTGCTGTGAAAATGAAGAGATGGAAGAAATGGTGTTTGCGACAGTGGGACACAAGATCCCAGACGCAGAGGCTGATGCGTACCATAATGATGCGATCGAAAAAGTTCGACTCTCTCACTATTTAGGGAAGTGGCTTATTGTATTTTTCTATCCAGCAGATTTCACTTTTGTTTGCCCGACAGAACTTGAGGAAATGGCAGAGCACTACGCGGAGTTTCAAAAATTGGGAGCCGAGGTTCTTTCGGTATCGACAGATACTGTATTTGTGCACAAAGCATGGCACGATACTTCGGACGCAATTAAGAAAGTTAAATTTCCCATGCTTTCCGATTCGCGCCATGAGCTCTGTCATATTTTTGGTACGTATATTCCAGAAGAAGGACTTTCTCTCCGTGGAACTTTTGTGATTGATCCGGATGGCATTTTGCGAATTGTTGAAGTTAATGATAATAGCGTCGGGCGAAGCGCAAAAGAACTGCTTCGCAAATTGCAGGCCGCAAAATTTGTACGTGAACACGGTGGCAATGTGTGTCCTGCAAGTTGGGAACCGGGTGATGATACATTAAAGCCAGGCCTCGATCTTGTCGGAAAAATTTAAAAAAAAGGGACGGCTTGTAGCCGTCCCTTTTGAAATGTCTACTATTCGCCATCTTCGTCTTGTTTGCGAAGGCTTTCGTACCAATCACTAATTTTTTCTGCATCATCGGTGCGTACCGTGAGTACTCCGACGAATCGGTCTTCAAAAACAAGAAGTTGATGTGCTGAGCTGTCGATGCCAGCAAGGCTTAGAAACTCTGCAAACATTATTGAAAATGAAGTAACTTGCTGGAGCGGTGTTGCGTTCTCAGTTTGCTTTTTTGATCTGCCTCCAAACTCAAGTTCGAGTTGCTCCACATACCGCTCGACTTCGGGATCTGTTGAATTCCTGGGTGCATCATCGTCTCGTATAAACGATGCGGTGATGACAATTTGTACCATTGGCTTAGGGTCAATATGTACGCGAAGCATGAGAATCTCCTTTGAAAAAGTAGGTTTTGTGGCGCAGGGGAACTGTGTAGCAAATCTGTGAGAAGTATGCCAAAGGGGATATGCCGCGTCAAATTAAAATACCCAGACGCATGGCCTGGGTATTTTAATGGCGCCGGGAGGGAGTCGGTCACGAGTTACTAAATCTGCTCGGATGAATACATCCTGCGCGGACTAAGTACTCTCGACCCCGGCTCGGTATCTCGCTATGCTCGATAAACCTGCGCCTTTCGATTCTCCACTCAAGACATGCAGGTGTCTTGCTCTCCGCCATTCGCTACGCTCATGTGCCGGGAGGGAGAATCGAACTCCCATGGATTGCTCCGCACGATTTTGAGTCGTGTGCGTCTACCAATTCCGCCATCCC
>JAKAMX010000066.1 GCA_021812665.1 bacterium | reverse complement strand
TAAAAGATGCGCAGTTTACATGGACTGTTCCAAAGGGTGTAGTCGGTGTGCGCCATTCTATAGATAACTTGCCTGATACTATTCCAACGAAAAACTATCTTTCAAGTAATGATTCTGCTGAGTCTTTAGGTACGCCTGATGGGGTATGGTATTTCCATCTTCGTTTTAAGGACGCCAATGGATGGGGAGATACGGCACATTTTCGATTCCAAATTGATACGACGCCACCATTGGTCCCAAGCATTTCTTTTGTTGGGGGTGATGAAACTGACAATCCTAGCCCTTCCGTTATTATTAGCGCCACGGACGCTCTTTCGGGAATAGACTACTATAAAATATGGGTAGAAAATGGTCCAGTGACTACGGTAGCAGCTGATACAATAAAGAATAATCCATTTGTGCTTCCTTGGCAGGACCAAGGGAAAAGGATACTTTCAGTTGAGGTATTTGATAGAGCAGGGAATTCAACACTTGTCTCAAAGCCATTTGTTATAGATGCACCTCCATCGTCGTGGTTGCTCATGTATGTCAAGATCACAAAACTACTTACGGTATTGGTCCCACCTATTACCTTGCTTCTTTTATCTTTGCTGTCTCTTGGTATGTGGATCAGAAATTCAAAACTTAAAAAACGTCTTCGCAAAGAGGTCTATGAGACTGACTCAGCGCTTCACAAGGCTTTTGATTTAATGAAGGAAAATGTCCGTGAGCAGGTCATTATGCTTGAAAAAATAAGTGGAGAACGCCGACTAACAATAGAGGAGGAGCGAATAATAAAACAACTGAGAAAAGATCTTTCTGATGCAGAGTTATATATAAGGAAGGAGATTAAAGATATAGAGAAGGAACTCAAGTAATTTCTGGTATACTTGGCTCTGTATGGACAAGGAGAAAATGCTTGCGAAGGTTGCGGAAATGGAGGCTCTGATGACAGCGCCAGATTTTTGGGCTGACAAAACTCGCGCTCAGGCAATAATAAAAGAGATCGCAGAGCTTAAGGGAAAAGTTGCGGGCGTTGGTCGCTATGACCGCGGTGATGCGGTGATGACAATTTTTTCTGGCGCAGGTGGTGATGACTCAGAAGATTTTTCTGCAATGCTTTTGCATATGTATCTCAAATATTTTGAGAAGCAAGCTTTTGAAGCTCGTGTCCTCCATGAAAACAAGAATGAACATGAGGGATATCGAAATATTACCCTCGAAATTCATGGGAAGAACGCGTACGGTATTCTGAAAAATGAGTCTGGTGTCCACCGACTTGTTCGCATTTCGCCATTTAACGCAAAGCAACTTCGACACACTTCATTTTCAATGGTGGAAGTGATCCCCGACTTCAAGGCACAGGGTGATGACGATATTGTCATCCCAGAAAAGGATCTCCGGATTGAATTCAGCCGCTCGTCTGGTCCTGGTGGTCAAAATGTGAACAAGAGGGAAACAGCCGTACGCGTAGTCCATATTCCCACAGGACTTGCAGTGCATGTTGAGACAGAACGCTCGCAAGAACAAAATCGTCAAAAAGCAGAGCAAATTCTTAAAGGTAAATTGTTCAAAAGGCAGGATGATGAGCGCAAGGCTTCTGAGCAGGGATTGTATGTAAGCAAGACAACAGAGATAGAGTGGGGCAATCAAATTCGCTCATACGTACTTCACCCGTACAAAATGGTAAAAGATCACCGCACAGGCGTAGAAACAAGCAACGTCGATGCGGTTTTGGAAGATGGAGATATTGATTTGTTTATTGAGGCAGAAAAGGAGCTCTAGCTTGGTATCTTGTGGGTCGGCGTGATCTCTAACGATAGGGAGTTTCTGCTACCCTTTAGTCACAGATGTATAGCTAAACGTTGCATTTAAAGGCCTATATATAAAGATATTTTGAATGCAAAATGTTTTAAGGTATAATTTAGCAATGATTTATTTCGACAACGTCTCAAAAATATACCCCGACGGAACCGTTGCGCTTGATGGCGTAACACTTTCGGTTAAGCCGGGTGAATTTATCTCTATCGTCGGGCATTCGGGGGCGGGGAAAACCACTCTCATGAAAATGCTCCTCGGGGAAGAGCGCCCAACAAGCGGCGGTGTTTCTTTCGATTCAATCGATATTCAAAAGGTACGTCCAAAAGATATGCCAGAGCTACGTCGTCGCATCGGCGTTATTTTCCAGGATTTTCGTTTACTCCCTCGCAAGACTGCATATGAGAACATTGCATTTGCTTTGGAGATATCAGGAAAAAGCGATGAGGAGATCGCATCTGATGTTCCTCAGGTCCTTGAACTCGTTGATCTTTCACCAAAAATGTGGAATTTCCCACGCCAACTTTCTGGTGGAGAACTTCAGCGCGTTGCAATTGCCCGCGCAATCGTAAATCATCCCGATCTCATTATCGCGGATGAGCCTACGGGCAACCTTGATCCGGTGAGCACATACGAAATCATCCAAATTTTAAAGAAGATCAATGATATGGGAACGACGGTAGTGCTCACAACACACAACAAAGGTGTCGTAGAAGCACTCGGCAAGCGCGT
>JAKAMX010000023.1 GCA_021812665.1 bacterium | reverse complement strand
GCCTCTTTGATAGACATACGAGAAATGTCTACGATGTTTTTGCCTGATACAAAAACCTGCAAAGCCTCTTTACGCAGACGTGCTCCCTGACAATCTGGACAGGCTTCCGTGCCAAAGAAATGCTTTGTACCAAGACCATTACATGCAGGACATGCACCGTATGGTGAGTTGAATGAAAACAAACGTGGCTCAATTTCAGGATATGAGAAGCCATCGTTTGGACAAGCAAAGCGGTTGGACATTATCGTGTCTTTAATGTCAGCTGTACCTTTTGAAAACACGAAACGAACGAGGCTTTCCGATTCACCAAGGGCGCGCTCTGTTGCTTCGCGAAGTCGCTCGAGCCCCTTTGAGTTTTTGCCTTTGAAGTCAGCGATTAGAATTTCATCAACGAGCACATCGATCTCGTGACTTTTTGTTTTTGAAAGTACGATTTGCTCGCGCAAATTTTTCATCACGCCATCAACGCGCACCATGAGGTATCCTTTGCCGAGTAGGTCGTACAAAAGTTGGTAGTACTCACCTTTTCTTCCGCGCACGAGTGGAGCAAAGATGCGAATTGATGTTGCACCTTTACCAGTCGGACCACTTACCTCTTCCATGATGAAATTTAGAATTTCTTCATTTCCGAGTCGCTTGATCTCCTCTCCGCAAATAAGACAGTGTGGTTTTCCGATACGAGCAAAGAGCACACGAAGATAGTCGTATACTTCTGTGATTGTTGCAACAGTAGATCGAGGGTTTGAAGAATGAGATTTTTGGTCAATGGAAATTGCAGGAGAAAGGCCGGTGATCTCGTCGACGTCTGGCTTTTGCATTTGGTTCAAAAATTGACGTGCGTACGCAGAAAGAGACTCAACGTAGCGACGCTGGCCTTCGGCAAAGATTGTGTCAAACGCAAGAGATGATTTTCCAGAACCAGAAAGCCCGGTGAATACATTGATTTTGTAGCGAGGGATCTCAACCGAAATATTTTTCAAGTTGTGAGTTCGTGCTCCTTTGACGACAATTTTTGATGATCCGACGGAGTCTAAATCGTGTTTTTTGTGTGGTTTTTCCATAATATCCTTTATTTTCAACGCCAAACGCCCCGGAGGTCTGGCCTCTAGGGGGTATGTAGGGGCTAGCCCCCACACCAATCCTGGCATTATGCATTAACATTTGTAACAACGCAAGATACCTGCCGGAGGCGATGCCAGAATTGGTGTAGGGGGCAGGCATAGCACCTTTTTGTCAATCCGCAAGGACAAAAGAAAACCCTCGGGCGCGTTTGCGGCTGAGGGTTAGATTGATCAGGCGCGCCATGGGTTTCCACGGTTTGCGCGAAGGTTGTTGAACAGGACGGTGAGGCACTTGCGCAGCTCGCCGTATGTTCTGACTGATACGGGGAAACTGATGCGTAAATAGCAGCCGGTGCACACGATGCAATCGAACTTGTCGTTCGAATGATGGCGATGCATGGCATTACCACAGCCTTTGTGGTTGCCAACCCAGGATTCGAGAACTGAATTCTCGTTGCGGGTACCGTGATGGCTCTCAACGAGGAGATCGCCATCAATAGTGAGTTCGATCGGTTCAAGCGTCGGCATAGATGCCTCCTAATACTCGCAGTAGGTTACATCAGGAAGCGATCCTTTGAAAAAATTGAGGAACGCTTTCGCTTCGGTTACATACTTCTCTTCGTGCGCTCCGGTAAAATCCTGCTGCATGATTCCTGATTTGATCGAGTAGAGGTCGATCATGACATCGAGGATTCTCGATGCTTCCGTTGTGGCAAAAATCGCGTACAGAAATTCGACGTCCGCTGAAGCGGGATCTTTTGCATAGCTGGCGAGCAGCTTGATGTCCTGATAGGTCAGGACCGACATTGGGGTCCACTCACCCAAATCAGTCTGACAAGGCAGTGCTCGCGGCGAGATCCTCATCGCTGCGAGTCCGAGCATGACATGACGAAGATCACAGAGATAACTGCGCAATCTCGCGATGTCTTCATGCGCATACCCTTGTAACACCAGCTCGAATCTGAGCTTGTCCATCTCGTTGTCTAAAACGGTTCTGCTCATCGCACTTCTCCTTATAAAGAGCCTGCAATGTTTTTACCACAAAATACTGGAATAGTAAATATTATTGTTTATTCTCAAGCGCCTTGATTTCGTCGCGCAAGATAGCAGCTGTTTCAAAATCAAGTTCTTTTACCGCCTTCGCCATTTCTTTTTGCTTTAGCTTAATAAGTTTTTGTGGGTTTTTAGCAAACACTTCAGTATCAATATCCAAGTTGAGCTTCACTGCTTTCATGTGATCTGTCTCGAGATGTTCGGTAATGTCCTTGATATGTTTAATGATCGTCTTTGGAGTAATGCCGTGTTTTATATTGTATGCCTTTTGAACAGCGCGACGACGGTTGGTTTCGGAAACCGCACGCTCGATACTGCCTGTAATTGTTTCTGCGTACAAAATAACGCGTCCTGCAACGTTACGTGCGGCGCGACCAATTGTTTGAATAAGCGCTGTTTCAGAACGCAAAAATCCTTCTTTGTCAGCATCAAGAATACCGATAAGTGATACTTCCGGCAGGTCGAGCCCTTCGCGAAGAAGGTTCACACCAACGAGACAGTCGAAATTGCCCTTGCGGAACTCTGTGAGAATCTGAATGCGTTCAATTGTTTTTACATCACTGTGTAAATACTCAGCTTTTATCCCCTCGCCTTTCAAATATTCAGACAAATCCTCTGCCATTTTTTTGGTGAGCGTTGTTGCAATGACACGTCCACCTTTCTCAATCGCTTTTTTAGTTTCAGAAATAAAATCCTGGATCTGCCCAGCGCATGAGCCTTTTTCATGAATCGGACGAATTGAAACTTCAGGGTCAATGAGCCCGGTAGGTCGAATAACCTGCTCAACGACCTGGACGCTGTTTTCGCGCTCATAATCAGCCGGCGTTGCAGAGGTGAATATCATTTGTCCTACGCGTTCCTCCCATTCCTCGAAGCGAAGAGGCCTGTTGTCTTGTGCAGAAGGCAGACGAAAGCCGAACTCAATAAGCGTCTTTTTTCGAGATTGGTCACCAGCGTACATGCCACCAATTTGCGGAATGGTGACGTGTGACTCATCGATGACGGTTAGAAAGTCGGGCTTGCCACCTTTTGTTTTTGGGAAATATGAAAGTAGTGTGTCGGGCGCGGAACCTGCTGGTCGTCCCGAAAGATGACGCGAATAGTTTTCAACGCCGTTACAATAACCAACTTCGCGAAGCATGGCGAGATCGTACGTGGTGCGGCGCTTCAAGCGCTCTGCTTCTAGTAGCTTTCCCTCTTTCTCAAATTTCTTTAGCTGTGCAGCAAGCTCGGCTTTAATTGCTTTGATCGCACGCGTGAGCTCTTCTTTTTTTGTAATAAAGTGTTTTGCGGGGAAAATATAAATTTCTTTAGGTTTGTCCGTGATTTTCTGAGAGACGGGATCGACTTTGTTTATAGATGCAATTCCCTTTGCGTCGAGTGTAATGCTCCAAATGATTTTCTCTGAGACAGGCATGATCTCAACGAGTGAACCGATGGAACGAAATGTACCAGGAGTGAGGTCTGCATTGGTACGCTCAAAATGGATCGAAATAAGTTTTTGCATCAATGCCTTTCGGTCAATTTTTGTGCCAACCTTAAATTGCAAATTCTCTTTCTCGTATTCTTCAGGCGATCCGAGACCATAAATACATGACACTGAGGCCACGATAATAACATCGCGACGCGTCAGTAGGGCCTGCGTTGATGCGTGTCGCAATCGATCGATCTCCTCGTTAATCTGTGCATCCTTCTCAATATAGGTGTCAGTAATAGGCATATACGCCTCTGGTTGGTAGTAGTCATAGTAGGACACAAAGTAGTGCACTTCGTTCTCGGGAAAGAACTCCTTGTACTCCTGTGCAAGCTGAGCCGCGAGCGTTTTATTGTGAGCAATGACGAGCGTTGGTTTGTCAATCTTTGCAATGACATTCGCCATCGTGAATGTCTTGCCTGAACCAGTTACGCCAAGCAAGGTCTGCGCAGGCATCCCCTTCTTGAGTCCCACAGTAAGAGCCTCGATCGCCTTTGGCTGATCTCCTGCAGGGGGCCACTCAGATTTTAGTTTGAAACCAGCCATATTATTTATAGTAGCGCTTCATAAAAGTTTCTTTGAGCTCTCTGAATGTGCCGTCGAAAATTGATTCGCGCATTTGGTCTACGAGTCGCACGAGGAATCGAAGGTTGTGGATTGAAACGAGGGTTCCTGCGAGCATCTCTGTGGAACGGAACAAGTGTGCAATATAAGCGCGTGTGTAATTTTTACATGCATAACAATCACACTCAGGATCAAGCGGTGTGAAATCTCTTACAAACTGAGCATTCCAAATATTTTTTCTCCCATCAGTTGTATAGAATGCGCCATTGCGTCCCATGCGCGTTGGAGCAACACAGTCAAACGTGTCCATCCCGTTCTCAACACCTTCAAAAATATCTCCCGGTTCACCAATTCCGAGCAGGTGGCGTGGTTTATCTTGTGGCAAACGTGCGGCAACCCAGCCGACGGCTGCGCCCATGTCTTCTTTGGTAAACGATCCCCCAATACCATAACCGTCAAAATCCATTTCAGCGAGCGTGCGTGCACTCTCCTCGCGCAAGTCCCGATGTCGTCCACCCTGAACGACGCCAAAGAGTCCTTGTTTTGAGCTTGCTTCCTTGTTGGAATGATGTGCATCGAGACTTCGTTTTGCCCAACGATGCGTTCGATTCATTGCTTCGATTTGATACTCGCGTGGCGCATTGGGTGCAGTACATTCATCAAACGCAAACATAATATCTGCACCGATATTGTGCTGAATCTCCATTGATCGCTCTGGTGTAAAGCGATGAGTACTGCCGTCTTTGTATGACTTGAAAGTAACACCATCCTCGTCAATCGACGCAAGTTTTTCATGCACGCTTTCATCTGGTTCACCACGCTCGTCAATCACCACTTCATCATCTCCTGATTTTGCGATTTTTGTCACACCAACTCCAAATGCTGCGCCGAGTGAAAAAACTTGAAATCCACCCGAGTCTGTCATCGTGGGTCCCGACCAGTTCATGACTTTTCCTAAACCACCTCCAGTTCGCATAAAATCCTCTCCTGGTTCGAGATAGAGATGGTATGTGTTCGCGAGCACTACCTGAGCGCCAAGATCTTTGACCTGCTCTGGGGTGAGCGCTTTGACTGTCGCTTTTGTACCAACCGTTACAAAAGCAGGAGTTTTGATTTCACCGTGAGGAGTATGAAGAATACCTGCGCGACCGAGCGCATCAGGTATTTTCTTCTCAATTTTAAAGGAAATTGGTTTCATTTGTGGTACTGTAGCATGATTGCGTAATTTCGTAAAATGTGCTTTAATTGCGTGACCTATATGGAATCTCTCACATTTCCTGTTCGATTAAACCGCTACCTTGCGCACAAGGGTTATTCTACGCGTCGAGGCGCAGATGAGCTCATAGAAAAAGGCCTTGTGACAATCAACGGCAATATTGCGAAAATTGGTGATAAGGTTACTGAAAAGGATGTCGTTGCTGTGTCTCCGAAGGTTGCAAAGCAAGATGAACTTCGACACCGTTATATTGCTTATTACAAACCGCGCGGTGTTTCTACTGATACGCAAAAAGAGGGAGAAAATATCAAAATGGCTACGCCAGCGCTTCGTGGGTTGTTCCCTCTCGGCCGACTTGATAAAGAATCACGCGGCTTGCTCATTTTGACGAACGACGGTCGCTTAACTGATCGCATCCTTTCACCCGATCGCGCACACGAAAAAGAATATTTGGTAAAAGTAGATAAGCCGGTTAGTGACGCGTTTATTCGTCATCTTGAGCGTGGCATTATGATTGAAGGATATAAAACAAAACCCGCACGAGCTCGTCGCGCAGGCGAAACGATTTTTAATATTACACTCACCGAAGGTAAACGACACCAAATTCGTCGTATGTGTACCGCAGAAGGATATCAGGTTCTCGAGCTCACGCGCATTCGAGTCATGAACGTTACACTCGGTGACCTCAAGGAAGGCGGATATCGTCCAATCACAGACACAGAACTTGCCACACTAAAGAAAAGTATCGGTCTCTAGTATTGATCAAAAAAGTGGGATGCGATAAGGAGCGCACCCATGATACCCGCTCCACTGACTGCGAGAAGCACAAAAGCAGCTGCCATATCTTTAATTTTTCCGATCGCGGGATCGTGGTGCGGTTCAATTTTATTGCAGAGGTCTTCAATAACGGTATTCACCACTTCTGCAGCAAGAACAATTGTTATGCAGGCGATAACAATGACCCACTCTATGAAAGAGAAATCAAAAAGGAATGCGAATGCAAGCATTGCAACTCCTAAAAATATTTCGGTACGAAAGTTTGCCTCTTCTCTCCATACCGTTTGTAAACCATGCCTTGCCCATCTAAAACTTGCTAAAAATTTTCGCATATTGTTCTTGTAAGTTATTGAATCAAATCAGCTTTTTAAGCTCTTGCCACACGACGACCATGGCGTATGTATCACGTCCACAATACTCCTTGAGGTTGCGTGCGATCTGGTCACTCTCTTCTGTGCTGGTTGCGGGTGAGATCATCTGCCACCATGCGTTTGAAGCCTGTCCGCCCTCATGGATCTCAAGATCTTTGTATGAAAGCTCAGGAAAGAGTGTCGGCTGAACCTTCTTGATGGAGGTGCTCCCTTTGAAATTTGGATGCACATAATACTGTTTTTTAAAAACATCCATGAGATCATAGAGCATGGCATTAATGCGCTCCATTGCCACTTTGTACTGCGGCAAGCGCTCGCCGATTTCCCTATTCACGCCAGCTTCAAACGATTTATTCCATGCAATGACTGTGCCCTGCTCGCCGATGACGTCACCGAGGATTTTTGCTACTTGAGAAGAAGGATCAGATGCTTCGGTATGTAAATATTCAATATGAGAAAGTTCTCCGTCGGGTTCATATAATATGTGGAGTGAAAATTGAAACGGAATTCTTTGATAAGGTGCATAGCCGTTAAACGTTGGGATAGCAGGCGCATATGTTTCGTAGTCCAAAAAGTATAGGGGGAAAGAAAGTTTCTCTAGCTCTTCACGAATACCATCAATATCGATTATTGCTTTGCCCTGGCGATGCGCATCGATCTGATTTTTCTGAATATCTGAAAACTCAATATCTTCAGGGACATTTTCAATTTCATAAATTCTTCTCTCGACAAGTGCTTCGAGTTTCCTTTTGCTTGCGCCAATACGAGAAAGATCGTGGATAGAGTATGTGGGTACTTCGGGATAAGACTCACGAAATGTCGTGCAGTGCCCGCTTCTACCGCGATAGATACATTTACAGTCGTCGTTTCGCGGCTCCTTTTCAGAAGCGAGGTACATTTTTGCCGTTTCCATCTGGTTCTCAATGGTCGACAAACGTTCCAATATTTCAGTAGTTTTATCTTCTACTTTAAATAGCTCTTTGTAATCGAGATCACTTTCACGAACATATTCTCTGTTGAGATGGACTAAAAAATATTTACCGACAGGGATATTCGAGCGCTTGAGCACTGATGCTTGGAATGCAAGGTCGTCGAGGTGGTTGTGGTCACTGCCCTTGTCGTTGATATCATTCGTACCTTTCACTTCATAAAGATCCCACTTGTTTGTTTCTGCATTCCAAGATAGGGCGTCATTGCGCGCGATAAATCCATCGATAATAAATGTTGCCTGAAAGATAGTCGGAGTTTTTGCAGCCATAAAGCGCACCGTTTCTTCACAGCCGCGCTCATCACGCTCGATAACTTCAACCCCACCAGGGAACAAATTGCGTGCGTAAGACTCAACTTCGTTCCCTTGCTCAACGAGATGTTTTTCAAATTCTGAGAGTTCAAACTTTTCCAAAAGTTCTGGCTTGTGGAGTTTGAGCCACGTATTTCTTGGACAAAAAAGATAGTCTTGAAATGTTGTTTTTGAGATATTCACGAGTCGATTGTATCACACAAACGCGACTCCTGTCGTCCGCTATTTTTCTGTGTGTTCGATGTTGCGAGGAAGCCAATCAATGAGTTTTTTGCGATGCTGATCGAGTGACCAAGTGACGTTGCCGTCCCTAAAGAGTGCCGCGTGCGCCTCTTGGAACTTTTTTAGGAGAGCTGGCGTGACATGGGGAAAACCCTTCGGCATATTTTTGTTGAATGACTCAAGAAACTCAGCTATAGATATGCGTCTTTCACTTTCCTTTATACGATCGCCATCTCTTTTCATTTTTTGACAATACCATAAAAAGCTCCAAAAATCAAGGTTTTATAGTACATAAAAAAAACACCCGACACTCGAGAGAGTGCCAGGTGCTTTTTGTAGGTGGCTTAAACGCGAGAAACGTTTACTGCTGCTGGACCTTTCTGTCCATCAACAACATCAAAGCTGAGTGTATCACCCTGCTTCAAATCCTCGAAAGTAACGCCAACCAAATCCTTTGAATGGAAGAAGAGGTCCTTTGCTTCGCCTGGGCGAGAAATGAAACCAAATCCACGATCCGTAAGGGTCTTAATTGTTCCTGTCATTTGTTGCTTTTGTAATTACGTATTCCACCCGCGAAACTCGACTCTGTCCCCTGTGCTTAATACCCGAGCACCATAGCATACAATTATTATTTATGCAAGGTTTTGATTGCTATTTTTGCACCGTTTGAACTTGAAATGTAATTTGATATTGTGACTGAGAAATTTTTTGATTCGGCGTTTTTGACGAAGGAGAAATAGTTACGAGCGTAACCTGGTGTCCGTCAAAAATATATGGTGGCTTGTTGTTTGCAATGCTGATTGTTTCTGATTTTGTCGGACTTGAAAGTAGGACGGAGGCGCGAACTTCACCTGCCCATACGCACTGCACGCCAATAGGACAACGGCTGTCCTCTATCGGCCCCTTGAGTAAAATGCCGAGGTCTCCAACTTGACCTTTTTCTCCAACTGCGAGCGTGACTGCTCCCGATACGGCTTGTGGTGCAGGAGCTGCGGGAGCCTCACTTCTCGTTGGCGCATTGCTTTTTTGAGGAATAAGAAAGAAAAGCAAGAGGCCTGCTGCTAATATTGCGATAATTATGTAAAGCTTTTTCATGTGTTTAAGTTTACCAAAGAATATACGGTTTACTAAATGTTGCGCACTAAGTAATCATGCGCTTTTAGTGCAATTTCTTTTGACTCAGGAAAGGAAAGCTTTTTTATAACGTCCTCGTATGGCAACCATTCTTTACCAATAATTTCTCCACCCGCTATATGCAAGTCTCTTATATTGAGCGGATCAACTACACCAAGGTAGTAAGTGACTTTTTTGTTATACTGCACCCCATCTTTAATAAAAGAGTACTCTTCTGAAAAGGAGGTGTTTGGCAGAATATCAATTGAGCTTACCCCTGTTTCCTCAAAAAGCTCACGTAGTGCTGCCTGCCTTCCTGTCTCAGCCCCCTCTCGGTGCCCCTTTGGAAATCCCCAGTGTCCAGCTGCGAGCTGAACGACGCAAAACTGATAAATTCCACGGGAATTTTTGTAAACTGGCACGACGCCAAAGGATTCTTCCTGGACAATATTCATAAAGTATATGATAACAAATTTTTATAGATTTGGCGGATAAAAAATTTCTTGACACCACCATCCAACGAGCGTACCATCAGCGTAGTAACGGCGTTTTTCTCAATAATTTTTTGAGCAAACCATGCGTTCTTTTCCAAAGAAAGGAGGCCCTATGAGCGAGCGAGGGTTGCGAGCGCAGAGTACCGCAAAACTAATTCTTCTCTATATTCGAGATGCGCCCATGGGCGATGATTCGTTCAACGGAAAAGAGCAGACTCTGCTTTCGCACGTTGGCGGCAAGCCATACTCAGCACTCGCAATTAAATGCGCGTCCGAGCAAGAAGCAAAACAGCTCAGGATTCGTTGCGATATGCGCGGGATTGCAAACATGCAGCTTCGCTACACCGTCGGCTACCCGACGATCATGTATGTCGAGATAATCGATATATATGTACGGCACGGTTGTCAGTTCGCAACGGTACGTGAGTATGTCGAACCGGGAACCCCAAACGAATCCCGCATCCGAGGCTCAACTTGCTACCTCATCTTTTACATGCAACCGGTGGTTTACCAGGATGTGCTTCTCGGCATCCGCAATAAACCGAAGTCATAGGCATGACACAACATCTGCTGGTTTACCGCTCTTCAACGAGTAAACCAGCTTCTTTTCCAGCTAATGAAATAGTTCGTTGGCTGAAAGAGGAACAGTTCTTTTACAAGAAAGGAGTACCCATGTATAGGGCATTTATGTTCTTGCTCGCTTTTTTTATGATACCCATGATGGCTCGCGCCCAGGCATCATTTACCGAAGGCGTTCCGTATGTAGGTATCGTTGTGTACTGTAGTTCTCAAAAAGATGCTGAGGATGTTGCGAAAGCATATCTTCATCGCGGAGACCTAAAATACATACCACACAGCTATAAGCAAAAGTTCCGGATTGGAACCATGGCTTTTACGCCGATGGAAACAACGGTCACCTACTTGGCACATCAGGAGTTTGTGTTTGTAGTCACCGCACTTTCAAACAAGATGATTTATATCGTCTCAAAAATTCCTACATTGCCCAAAGAGCATTCGAAAATAAACCTCAAAGGAATACGACAAATCGCTAAGCTTGATGAAATCGTACCTATGTTCAACCTCAACGATGCACCAACGTGTTTCAAGGAGTAGCCATGACCACGTCAAACGCTCGAGAACGCAAGAAACCTTCACGTTCTGCGAAACGGCAGATATTCATTATCACCGCAGCGCAGAATGCAACGCCGGTCCACAAAAATACGTGGGCGACACTGAAAATCATGGCCGAATATTACGGCCAGTACTATAAGACCGAAATCAAGGCAATCGGCACACGCTACAAGAACCCAACCAGTTTCTGGTCCAA
>JAKAMX010000022.1 GCA_021812665.1 bacterium | reverse complement strand
ACACCCCGACTTTGTGACCCAACTCGTAGCACCAAGGCTCGCCCATAATAGCCGATTATTGGGATTAAATCAAAAATGCAGAGTTTAGAAACTAGTGAGTCGCCGCAGTGGCGCTTGCTGCACTGGCGCAACCATTGAATGCGCTGACTTGCGCATTGTAGTTTGCGACATCAACGCGGTTGGTTTCAACAATACTATTATACTGGGGCACAAGCGCATTAAATTCATTTACATACGTATTGTAGTTTGGGTCACTGGTCGGCGTCACATCTATTTGCGCCTTTTTTGCATCAAGTTGTGCGCGCAACGAAACAATTGCGGTATTGTTTGCATCAATTTGAATTTTTAATTGCTCGTCAATTGAAGGACACGCAGATCGCGGCATGCCAAAACTTTGCACTGCAAGCCATGTTTCCCTGCCCTCATACATTCCCTTTCCAACAGCTACGCCGATTTCTTGATAGTGTGTATTTAAAATATTCGCTCGGTGGCCTGGACTATTCATCCATGCAGTCACGAGATCCTGATCGCTTGAAAAATCTCCGAGCGCTAAATTTTCACCAACAAGCACATACGCGTATCCTACACGATCCGCCAAATCCCCAGGCCCAGTTCCCGACGGCGACACATGTTCAAAATATTGTTTCGTAAACATGTCCTGCAATTTAATTTGCGCATCAAGATCAAGTGTTTTATTTTCCGTAAGAGCAGCAAGTCCTCCGTTCTGCGCGCGCGCTTCGTTGGTATATTGAATAACTCCCTGCATGGAGAGCGGTGTCGGATTTTTTGCGGATGATTGCGTCGTAACGCGAAGCGGTCCTGGTGCGATCACCTTTGAGCTTTGTGTTACCGCTGAAACTTTTGTAGCGGCGGACCCCGTTCGGCTTGTCTGACTCTGAACATCAACCTGCTGAGAAGTTGATTTTGTCGTCAAAACAGAGTTGACAGACTGCATGACATTCGACAAATGTGAATACGAAAAATAGCTTGCTGCAAAGAACGCAAGTATGCCGAACAAAATGCTCAATATCGTCGTTCTCATAAATAATTATTTCAACGCGCCGACTTCCAAAAGCATAAACAACGGAATTTCTCTTCTCGCTCGATCCTCTGCTGCCTTTCTGGGTCCCACTTCACTTTCTCGATGCGAGAGCCACTCTTCGAGTCGCGTGACTGCAAATCCGTTGTTGTTTAACAATTTAAAATAATACTGTAGTGGTCGATGGAAAGATGTTGTCGTAGGTCCATCTTTTTTGCTTGGGTTCATCTCTATATCTGCTTTTGCTTCCGACATATAGCGATCAATGCGACGGTATTGCGTTTTAGTGCTTTCGTCGTATCCCCACGAACTTGATTTTGGAATTCTAAAAGCCGGATGGTTTAGAACGATAAATATACGACCGCCAGGGGCAAGGACTCGAGCGCATTCTTTAAAAACTTTGTGTGGCGCTTCGATATTTTGCAACGAGAGAACGAGTGCGATCTTGTCGGCAGACTTATCGGCGAGCATCGAGAGATCTTCTGCGCTATGCGCAAAATATTTGATTTCCTTTGGTGATTGCCTTTTTGCGATCGCGATGAGGTCCTTGCCAAGATCGACCCCTGTGACTTCCCCGCCCTCTTTGTAAAATGCTTGCGTGAAAAAACCTTGCCCGCAGCCAAGCTCAAGTACGCGTTCACCTTTCTTGACCGCCATTACGCGAAGAAGGTTAGGCAAAATAACTCGCGTTTGGTAGGTGTCGTTCCCTGCGAGCAGTGTGTCGTACCAATGCGCAACATTGTCCCAGGAGGTGTTTTTAGTAGATTTCTTCATAGCTAGCAGTATACCATGACATAAAATATGCTGTGGTACAATGTTCATATGAACACGCGCGAAGATCAGCTCAAAAAAATTCACAACAAGTGGCTAGAGAAATGCACCTGCACACTTCGTGCCACCGCCACCCAGGGTGTACCCGGCGACGGTAATCCAAACGCTCAAATCGTGTTTATCGGCGAAGCCCCAGGTGCGCAAGAAGACAAAGGCGGAAAACCGTTTGTGGGAGCAGCGGGCAAATTTCTAAATGAATTACTCGAAAGCATCAAAATGAGGCGCGAGGATATTTATATTACTAACATCGTAAAATATCGCCCACCGAACAATCGTGATCCGCTACCTGAAGAGATTGCTGCCTGCAAGGAGTGGCTCGAGGAAGAGATAGATTTTATTCAGCCAGCTCTCATTGTTTTTCTTGGCCGCCATGCGATGAACCAATTTTTTCCTGAATTAAAAATCTCTGATGCGCACGGAAAAGTTATTACTGCAAAAAAGTTTGCAAAGTGTCACTACTTTCTCCCCCTCTATCACCCTGCCGCAGCGCTTTACAACGGCTCCCTGCGAGATGTGCTCAAAGATGACTTCAAAAAAATTCCGCTTGCGCTCAAAATGATCGCGACAAAAAATAAGTGTGAACCACTAATTTAAGAATGGGGCTTTAGCACCATCTCCATTTCAGGGATTATCACGCCACTTTTCATTTTGAACTTCTCATCTTCGCGTCGCAGACCTGTATCAACAAATCCTAGTTTATTATAAAAGCTAATCGCACTGGTATTGTATGTCGCAACAGACACAATTATATCTCGTGAAAAATCGAGGTATTTTTCTGCCTCATGCCAAAAGAGCTTCCCAGCGCCTTGCCCTTGATATTCAGGAAGAATGTATATCGCTTGAAGTTGATTTTGCTCCGCTGTTTTTATGAAATAGCATAAACCCACAACCGCATCACCATCTTTCGCAACAAGAAATGTGTGTCCCGGAGCAGGGTTGGCTAATTGCCCACGACGCTTTAATAGTTTTTCGTCAGAAAATCTATCGGCATACTTGCTTTCTATATCGTCAATCGTGACGCCTACTTGTTCGTTGGGGTATGTTGCGAGCCATGTTCGATAGTAGACTTCTTGCATCCCTCGCGCGTCATCGGGGCATGCAATTTGAATTTTAATACCACTATTCATAAGACTACTCTTCAGTTTGCTCCAAAATTATTTTATTTTTAAAGCCTCCTCGCTCGTTGAGTTTTTTCAATCTGATCTCTTCAATAGCCTCTCGCGTAAATCCTTTTTCTTCAATTATCGCTCCAAGCACTTCAAAGATATCGGCGAGCTCCTCTTGGTTGTTGTCGTCAACAAACTCTTGAACTTCCTCGCGAAGTTTTTCGATAAGTCGCTTCATATACTCCTCCCCCTCGATCTGGCGAGTGACTGATTTAATTCCCTTCTTCTCCAATACTTCAGGAATATTGTCGCGCACAAGTTTATCGAATTTAGTTATTTTTTCCATGTAATGATCTTAGCATTTTTGTGTATCACGAGTCACTAAGTATAATCTCTCGCTTCGCTCAGATTCTACATAAGTGCTCGCGACCCCGCCTCGCGGTTTCGTCTGATGACGAAACATCGCTGTGGCCTCCACAAAGCACGAAATCTGCCGCAGGGCAGATTTCGTGTCGTTGTGGACGATGGAGGATTCGAACCTCCGACCCCTGCAATGTGAATGCAGTGCTCTAACCAGCTGAGCTAATCGTCCATTTGCTATGAGCCATACAGCACCTAGCAAAAAGTCGGGATGCCGGGATTCGAACCCGGAGTCACGCGAACCCGAATCGCGTATGTTAGCCGTTACACCACATCCCGTTTGCGTACCAACGAGAATTAGCGTACCAATTATGGTGGCTCTCCGCAAGCCTACACTGGACCCCCTTTGTAAAATACACTCTACTGCACTGTAACACTTCCCCACGCGCTCGGATTCATGTGGTTATGATATTTCCATGTACCAACTTTGTTGAACGTAAACGACCATGACTCGCCAGGTTCATACCCGCGGCATGCATCAAAAGATGCATTGTTTACATCAGGACAATGATCACTTAGTGCTGTTCCACTATAAGCAGTATGAGACGGGTGCATTGCAGATGCTGTCCACATTTGTGTGTTGCTCTCGTTCTTAAATACCACCGTTGTACCTTTTGCGATTGTTAGCGAATTTGGTGAATAGCTAGTGTTCGTCAAAACAACAATATTTTTTCCAGTTGCTTCTGGGGCTACTGTCGCCGGGACACCAGATCGCGAAGAAGACATTAGATAAAAATACGCACCAGCCAATGCGAGGATCACAACAATTCCAATCAAAATTTTTTTATTCATGATTTTATTTTATTGAATTAATGATGCATCTGATTGCTTTTGAAACCTGCGCGCTACCTCCTCTGGCACAGAATCAATAAAGAGTGCCAAGGCCCCCGTCAGAAGCCCTGCGTCGCGAATCGTAATATCAGTCACCCCGCTTACAGTCATAACAACGAGGAGGTGAACTGATCCGAGGAGTGCAGCAACCCATACGTAAAAATTAAAAAGAAATCCAAGCCCAACAAGAACGTCAAGCACTGCGGTGCCAACCATTACTTGCGCGAGCGACACTGGTAATAGATCCACCGCCCACGGCTCTATATAGCTACCCCATGCGATCGGATCACGGAAGATGAGAACGCCGATCCAAATGAAAGTTATTGCCAAACCAACTCGTAAAAAATGATATGATGATTTTTTCATAATATTAAAGTACTTTACTGAGCAAAATAATAACTCCCATTGTCCACACCGTAAATGCCGAAGTTAGACACCAAAAACACCATGCACGAATTATTCGCCACTGAAGGTAAGTAAAGAAAACAGAAAGCAGTGCGCCGATCGCAACTGCAGATTCTATGGCGATACTCCAACGCGTTGCATCACCAACACCAATTACCGCCAAGCTGCACGCCAGGGCAATGACGCCGTAAAAAAATAAGCCCCACAAATCAAGTGGTAGCACAAAAATCTTGCTGTGTTCGCTCGTCAAAACTTTTTCACAATCCTCTCCGATTGGACAGACGGGAGCAGATTGAGCAAGCCTTTTTCGAATAAGATACGTCGTCTCGTTAATACCCATTATTGCAAGAGCGAAGAGCGCAGCGTATAGAGTCATATACTCTATGGTACCACGTAAAAAGGTCCTGCACACTAGATGCAGGACCTTAGAAAACCCGAAGGATCTGGATTGCTCACAGGACCGCAGAATACGAATCTCTGCTTTCCCTGCCAAGCCAATCGAATGTCTTACACCATTCTCCTTTGTACCAGTACAAACACAGCACGTACCGTTCGCCAATGGGACTTTGCAGTACGGTGCCATCAAAGTAGATGTATCGATCGCTCCCACCAACTCCTTCTTTCCAATTCTCGGGAATGAGATGTTGGTTGTCCCAAAGAGCTTGAAACATGTTTGCGTCCAAACGAATACGCTCTGAGGCGCGAACGCGCCTGAGTCGTTCTTCGCCAGTGATAGCCTGCTCTCCAAATTTGAGCATGCTTTTGATGCGTATGCGTGCAGGACACAATGTCCGCAGCGCAGCTGCGTGAACGTTGGTCTCTTTTGTGGCGATAGACCAGCCTTGCTTACCAACGAAAGCAACAGGGTCAAAGGGGGCAGACCGCTCAACCAAAAGGATGCTTGGCTTGCCGACGATTGCCCGGCCACAGTTCTTCAGAATAATTGCGAAACGACGACCCAACCGGAGTAAGTCATTTTTTATTTCTTGACGGAGACCCGTCGTTTCGAGACCAGCCTCAAGTTTGCCACCCTTATAGGGCACACAAACTGAGGTATGATCGATTTCATTAGGCGCATTGCTCGCCATGGTATTCACCTCGTAAAAAGGGGTGTTGTGAACATGCATATCGCCCGTAGGCCTATGCGTTATTTAGCATTAAAGAACTCCAGGCCGGAACATATCATCCTAGGAATATATTGTCAAGAAATTTGTCAAAATAGGCCTATTTTCTAAGTATTTCTAGCTTTCCCGATGATATTCTTACTATTTTTGATGGTTTTGCCTTTGATTTCCCTTCCGCTGCATAAAAATCTACCGCATCGCCAAAGTACCCCTTTGCTTCTTTGAGGCTGCGTGCAGGGATCGCCCCTTGTGGATTTGCGCTCGGTGCGACAAGTGGTCCTGTAATTTTTAATATTTTTATTAAAGTTTGTTTCTTCGGCAATCGAAATGCGAGCGTGTTTGTTCCGCGATGCAAATATTCAAACTTTTTGTGAGAGCAAGGCAGGATGATGCTCACTGGACCAGGCCAAAACTTTTTAAGCTGCGCTTCAATCTTTTTATCAATAGCGATATTGAATAATTCTAGATCCTTGATTGACGAGATTAAAATAATAAAAGGCTTGTTCTCGTCACGTCCTTTAATTTTATAAATACTTCGCACCGCCTTTTTATCGAGCGCAGAGCCCACCACACCATAAAGCGTATCAGTGAGCAAAACGCCTACGCCTCCCCTGCTTAAAATCTCAGTAACTGACTTGTTCATCAGTTGACTACCTATTGAAACTCTCGCGCATCATGACTGCGAGACGCTGCAAATCATCTGCAGCAATATCGTTAACCACATCGATATCTGCTTTTTTCGGCCATTCACTATCTTTGAAAGTTATACCTTCAAATTCTTTATCATTCGCGTAACGAGGGATTACATGAAAATGAACTTCAGGGTCTACCATCATGAGCATCAAATAATTTATTTTGTCATTTTGAAAAAGTTTTTTTGTGTTCACTTCAATTTCACGAATCGCAGCCGGAAGCTCAGCAAAGGCAGCATCTGAGATTTTTGAGAACGCATCAGTCTGCTCTTTGCAAATGAGAATCATCGAACCAAGGGTGACTTGCTTGAACCGGCAAAGCAGGTACCAGTGTTGATATTCTTTAACAAGTAGTTCCGGGTATCCAAACTTTTTTAGTGTTATGTCGAGCATGCATATATCATACCACGCCCCTTTTGGGTTATAGAAATAGGGCGGCCGTCTTTGCGGCCGCCCTATTTTATTTCTTCTCTTTGAATGGACACTTCTTGTTATGCTCGCATGACGAGCATGTTTTCCCGCCCGAGTGGAACAGGTACCAGGCCGCAAGAATCACGAGGCCGATTATCAAAACGATCTGCGGGTTCATAACCACCTCCTACAATAAGTGGAGCAAAGTATTGACATCACGTCAACCAAAATAAAAAAACGACTGTTTTCACGGTCGTTTTGTTGTGGCTAAATTCCGATGTATATGCTCATTGACGATTCATGCTCGTGACGACAGAGTTCGCACTCCGTACCGACATACGAATACTGATCGTGGATGTCGCAATAGACCACGTCCCCTTTCGGGTTGATCTCATTGCCGAATACATCGACGATGGTGAAATGCTCCATTTCCCCCATCTGGCGAGAAACCTTACTGTTGTAGAGATAGATGGCCTCGATAGGGACCCAGGGCCCTGAGCGCCCTCTGCCACCACCGTCAGCGCGCAGTGTCCACTGGAAAAGAAAATCACCGGCCTGAGATGACTCGGGCCACGCATCCCAGTGCTTCTTGTAGATCTTTCCGTCGTTGCCGAGTCCACAATAGCTGGCAAAACGAGAAGGTGTTCGCGAGTACTGACCGGGAACCCCGATCTTCTCCTCCGCGATAGTCACGATGACTTCCTTGACCACGCGAATGATGTGCTCTCCTGGCTTTTGCTCTGCTCGCCAGAGGCAGATTTGTTTCCCGACCATGGTGGCCATCAATATTCCTCCTTGGTAATAGTTGCGAATAATCTCGCAAGCATGCGTAAATAAACAAATTGCCGACTCACACGATACCACCTGCTAATAGTGGTGTCAAATAACCACTAGCGCCGGAAACAGTTGACCATATGATCGTTTACCATCCCAGTGGCCTGCATATGGGCATAAATCGTCGTCTGCCCTAAAAATTTAAATCCTCGCTTTTTGAGATCTGCAGCAAAAGCATCACCCTCCTTGATAGTCGTTGGGTATTCACTCAGTTTGCGTATCTTGTGGCGGATAGGCTCACCTCCAACAAACGCCCAGCAATATTTCGAGAAGCTACCAAATTCTTTTTGAACTTCTAAAAACTTTTTTGCGTTATTTATTGCTGCTTCGATTTTTGCACGATTGCGAATGATGCCCGCGTTCTTGAGCAAGCGCTCTACATCGCGCGCAGTAAATCGTGCAACTTTCTCAACATCAAAATTCGCAAATGCTTTTCTATAATTTTCTCTTTTGTGAAGGATTGTTCGCCACGACAATCCTGCTTGCGCGCTTTCGAGAATTAAAAATTCAAAGATCTTTTTGTCATTACGTGTCGGCACGCCCCACTCTTTATCATGATACGCAATCATGAGTGGGTCGGTTGAGGACCAGAGACAACGAGTTTTTTGCATTTAAATATTTTCGCATAAAGCAACTCAAATACAAAAAGCGCCCCTCAAGGCGCTTTGGCAATTTCCAAAATAACGTTTTGGAAACTCTTATGTGGTGTTGGGAGAATTTTGTCCCGGTTTATAAGCACGATCCTTTTCTCCGAATTTTTGAGGAACGCAAACGTCATACCGAGGTCAAACAACGAACCCTGACTGCTTGCATCAAACCAGATGTGAATTTCGTCGGCCGCATAGATGGCTTCCCTGTTCTGTTGGCAGATTTTTATACCGACAGGATCGTCCTGGTTGGTGTCGCGTGATGGCCAGTGAACTTGCGCGCCGCGCTTCTCAAGCGCGGCAACATAGTCCTGGATGCTCTTTTTTGTTTGCTCGCCGACATTGCGAACAGGACAAATAACGAAGATTTTCTGCATGAGAGCCTCCAAAGGTTTGGTCAAATTTCTTCAATGAGAATATCAGGGATGGGTTGAAAATGCAAAATATTCTAGCGACGAGCGGGCTCGCTAATTGTGTGGTCACAAATTACTAAGTATCATCGATGAGGAGATGCGGTCACGAGTTACTAATTCGCTTCGCTCATAAGTACTCTCGACCCCGACTCGGCGACCCACTTCGTGGGTGCCCGCCTCCGTCTTTCGAATCTCCTCGGGTCTCACAAATTTGAAAGGGCCGCAATGTTACCACATTGCGGCCCTAAATTTGTGGACCCGAGGAGATTCGAACTCCTTGCCTCCTGAGTGCAAAACAGGCGCTCTACCAATTGAGCTACGGGCCCTTAACTATCAACCCTGCTATTCTACCTTATTTTTTTTGTAATGCAAGTGTAATAACGTAATCAATGAACTCCGGCATTGTGAGTCCGAAAAAACCAAGGGATTTTGGCAAAAGCGACGTATTCGTCAGCCCTGGAAGCGTGTTCACCTCGAGCAGGTACGGCCCATCGTCTGCAAGGATAAAATCATAGCTTGCATAATGCCTTGCTCCTAGTGCAACATGCGCTCGGAGTGCTGCCTCTTCAACCGCCTTGCGTTCGCTGTCACGCATTCGAGCCCGACCGACGGGATGCAGCGGTGTTTTGTATTTTTGATCATAATCATACAAAACACCCTCAGGGATCATTACTTCAATTGGCGCAGTTACATATGCGTGGGCGCCACCAGCTGCGTTGATCACACCCACCATGATTTCCCTGCCTCGAATATATTCCTCTACTAGCGCCTCACCACCATACCCAAGAGCATACTCGATAGCAGCAATGAGCTCCTCGTCAGAGCGTGCAAGCGAAAGTCCGATTGACGATCCACCAGCAAGTGGCTTCACAACATATGGCGCAGCAATCTCACTTTTAACTTTTTGAGCAACAGAACCAATCTCTTCTCCTCGCGAAACAACGACTCCTCGTGGTACCTTGATCCCCGCCTTTACAAAATATTTTTTTGCGAGGTCTTTGTTCATACCGATGGCAGAAGGAATCACTGCCGAACCAGTATACGGTACACCAAAAAAGTCGAGAATGTTTTGCACTTTGCCATCTTCGCCGAACTCACCATGGAGTGCATTGAAAACGACATCAACATGCTGCGACAATTTTGATGGATGAGTTGGCACTCCATCAATGTTCCACTCCCCCGTATTGGTTATGAGTATGTCGTGTGGCTCATAACGATCACGAGGAATCGCAGTGAGAACATTTCCGCCCGTCTTGAGCGAAACATGATACTCGCTTCCGGGACCACCACGCATTACTCCAACTCGAAGTTTCGTCATGTGAATATTATACCGCACACATGAATGATTGTGAAAGTATATGATTGATTTTTAACCAACTTCTGGTACGATGGTGAGGAAATGCCGGGATGGCGGAATTGGTAGACGCACACGACTCAAAATCGTGCGGAGCAATCCATGGGAGTTCGATTCTCCCTCCCGGCACAAAATACTAAAGGCCAGAGCATCGCTCTGGTTTTTTAGTATTTCTGAGCAGGAAGGGAGAATCGAAGGGCGCAGGCGGGCACCCGCAAGGCGGGTCGCCGAGCCGGGGTCGCGAACACTTGGTAGATTTTGAGCAAAGCGAAGAAATATACCTAGTGATTCGTGGCCGATTCTCCCTCCCATTTTTCTTTTTATTTGACGCGACATATCCCCTTTGGCATACTTCTCACAGATTTACTACATAGTTCCCCTACGCCACAAAACACACTCTTACAAAGGAGGTTCTGATGCTTCGCGTACATATTGACCCCAAGCCAATGGTGCAAATCGTCATCACCGCATCGTTTGTACGAGAGGACAATGCGCCGAGAAATTCAGCAGATTCAGAAGTTGAGCGATACATGGAACGACTCGAACTCGAATTTGGGGGCAGTTCAAAAAAAGGAACAGAGCATGCAACACCGCTCCAGCAAGTTACTTCATTTTCAATGATGTTTGCAGAGTTCCTGAGCACTGCTGGCATCGACAGCTCTGCACATCAACTTCTTGTTTTTGAAGATCGATTTGTCGGAGTACTCACGGTGCACACCGATGATGCAGAAAAAATTAGCGACTGGTACGAAAGCCTTCGCAAGCAAGACGAAGATGGCGAGTAGTACACATTTCAAAAAGCGCCCACTTGGGCGCTTTTCATATTTAAATTTTTCCCACTAAATCAAGTCCCGGCTGCAATGTATTATCTCCTGGTTCCCAGCTTGCGGGGCACACAT
>JAKAMX010000065.1 GCA_021812665.1 bacterium | reverse complement strand
GGTGACTGACTTTTCCGAAGGAAGTGTTGAACAAATTTGCACGAGCTCTGCTTGATCACCGGCTTCCTTAGATACAATTCGGGCGAGAGCTTTGGCATTCAACTTTTCCAGCACTCCCGCATGAAAATCTGAAATCTCAACGATGGTGCCATGAGGCATCGGTCTTCCGAACGGATCGCTAAGTGGCTCATCATATTCATCAATCATGGCACTAATAACTCCCGATTCCAATTCCGTTTTTGTTGGTCGGGTTAGTGCATAGGTAAGTGCTTTCCGTTTTGTTGGATAGTACCCCTTTTGAGCAAGTGCTGGGTGCGGACGGGTAAACACGTCGACGCGATTTGCAATACTCAGGTATGCATTGGCTCCTGTTCCTTTTTCTCCTCGTATGGTTGGCGAAAGCGTTGCGAGCTTTGGAGACAGTGCTATACATTGTATGGTCCATTCGAGTGAATGTCGCGACCCCTGATCTATCATTGGGTCATTCCATATATCAACGATATTGGTAAGATTCCCACTCACATATTCCTTCGCGCGTTCTGTTGCGTTTGGATGCATGTAGGGGTTCATACCAATGCCGTTATCCCAAATGGTGAGCTTATCTTGCGTAAGTCGTATCCAAACCTGCGGCACATAGTTTTCGTTTGGATAGTTCATAAGAACCGCTTGAACTGCATCGAGGGCGTTTTCAGGGTAGGCCCAAATGGCATCAAGAAACTTATATCCTTGGCCGAGAGCGAGTACTGCGCTTGCAACATTGAGTTGCAGGGTAAGTGTTTTCATTTAGTAAGTACCTCCATAAGGCGCAAACTTTCTTCGCGCTCAGCTTCTCGTTGATTCAAAACTTGCAACAGTTGGATAATCTCCCCCAACGTCGAATGATTTCGTCTGTAAAATGTTTCCCTCGCTTCAGGGTTACCACTTTTCAGCTCCAAAAGTTCCTTATAAAAGAACTCAACCCATGGATTTGGGTGTTCATCGACTGCTGATTTGGCGATGTAATCTTGTGGATAATACATGTTCCACCAAGCCTCCAGCCGCTCATTACTCCATGCGCGGAGTCTTCCATTCTTTTCAGGAGGAAGACCTCGCGGGTCAGCTTCAGGAAGTGCTGTAATTCGAAACAACTTGGCATAGAAGTTCGGGTCCGATTTTTCAGCGATAATGTATTCGCCCTTCATAACACGAAATACAACACGCCTGCTTACCCCCAGTATTTCGGCAAGACCATCAATGGTTTGCTCTGGGGAGTTTTTCATCCACTGTTGGAGTGCGTTTCCGAGGTTATCAAGCCACGTTTGACTATTCATTATTACTCCTAGACTTTAAAAGTACCGACTAAAAAATACAAAGCGTATTATATCAAAAAAAATTGATTTCTCTCACTATAAGCCCTATAATTGCCTCCGCACATATATATCTCGCTGATAGAAAGGTATCTTGAGATGAAGTTTACAGAACAGCAGATCGTAGATGCAGCATTGGCAGTGTACAGACGTACCGGAAATCCGGTGCGCTCACAGGAAATTTATGTTGAGCTTGCGAACGGCCAAGAGCCTGCCGATGGAATATCAAAAGCGGCCGGTGGTTGGTTATCAAATCTTGGACGAAAAATTTCGCGAGGTGAAGCTACCCCGATTGTCCGGGTCGTTGATGACAACGGAAAGCCCGGATGGGTTCCAGCCGGAGAAGCAGTTGGGGTCGCGGCATCACAAACGTCGAGTCCCAAAGAAGGTGTTGCTGAAAAGTTCAAGAAGCGAAAGTGGGTTAAGGTGCTTTTGCATCAAACCTGTGTTTTCGAACAGGTCGTGAAGCTTGAATACATGCTCCCCGGCGTGGGGTATGTGGAGCAACCATCGTTTGGAAACATGGAAGTATTTATGCTTCCCAATGTTGAATTTCTCAATGAAGTTCAAGCAAAGGTAAGAGGGGTCTTGAAAATTAGAATTACCGTAGTGGAAAATGGAACACAAGTTCAAAAGGAACAGGTTGTTCCCGCCAACTATTGGGTGATTGTCGCCCCGAGCGAGTAGGTATATGTGGTAGGCCTCTGGTCCCGTGTGACAGAGGCCTTTGCTATTTCTGAAATAAGTGTCATACAATAAGATATGAGATATGTACGGATTACTGCAATTCTAAGTGCCGTTGTTTTTTTGCTTGTGGGAATTGTTTCTGTTCATGCGCAAGACGCCTCACCTTCTGCGAGCAGTGCAGCAGCAACTGCTTCTCCAAGTCCAACTCCAGAAGTTTTTGATTTTAATAAAGCTTACAAAGATTATGTATTTGTAACCGACCAGTACAATGTTGCTCATTCAACCTATGTACTTGCTCGCTCTCAGTACTTTCAAGCAAAAACGCTTGCTTCTCAGGCAAAGGCTCAAGACGCAACTGCAAAAATGCTCATTGCTCGTGATGATGTGATGAAAGCCTATTTAGTAGCCTTGCGCCTTCGTCTTTCTGAAACAGATGGAGTGAGTGACACAACCAAACAAGGACTTTTTACTCGAATAGATACTGATGTAGCCTTTTGGAAAACACATCATGACA
>JAKAMX010000064.1 GCA_021812665.1 bacterium | reverse complement strand
CAGTGCGGAATGCCGACAGAATTATTGTTCTTGATAAGGGCAAAATTATTGAAGATGGAAGTCATGAAGAGCTTCTCGCTAAAAATGGAAAATACGCAAAATCGTTTAAACTCCAGGCAAAAGGGTACAGTTAAGGGGCTCAGTTGAGCCCCATTCTTTAATGCAATGTTTGTTTGGTAGGTGGGTGTAATCTCGCAAATCCTGCTGCAAAACCTTGGTCAGCAGTGTATATAAGGGCTGCAACTCTCCGGCTAGCGGGAACTTCAATAAAGTGAAACATGTTGTCTTTCACCATTTGCACGTTTGTTTCAATTTGGTATCCGCCCTGTATCATTTCTGCAACAAATTGGTCGGGGATGGTTAAACGTGCCATTGAGCCAAGCGCTTCAATGATAAATGGATCGCTTTGCTCAATAATAAACTGGTAAGCTCCGCCGTCGTTCACAATCGCGTAGGAAGCATTTTTTTGTTTCAGCAGACCGAATAGCTGAAGAATGACTTCTTCTGGATTGTGAGTAAGAAAAACAACAGGCTTGGCAAACTGAAAAACAAGTATTGGCAAGGTGAGCTCCTTTAAATACACTCAAAACAATAACAAATTATATCTTATAATATGAAATACGTCAAGCTAATCCCCTTAAAAATGGTACAATTTATACGTGGCATCAGCTCAAAATAAAGAATCAGTGGAAGTTCGCGACCCGAGTGAAATAGAAATTGGGATAGAAGACGTTAAGGCACGATCGGTGAGAGGAATTGTGGTGCTCACGGGTAGAACTTTCTTTTTACAAGTTATAGCTGTCGTTGCTGCGGGGTTTTTGTGGGCTTATTTAGGGCCTGCCGAGCTTGGGGTGTTTATCATCCTCAACTCAGTCATTAACTTTTTAAATTACTTTTCAGATATCGGGCTCGCGGCGGCACTTATTCAAAAGAAAACACATCCGACAGAAACTGATCTTCGAACAACCTTCTTTGTTCAAGAGCTATTGATTGTATCTTTGCTTGTTGTGGTGTTTCTTCTTACACCATTTTTCAAACAACATTTCTCACTCACAACTGATGGGGTTTGGCTTCTCTATGCACTTGCGCTCTCATTTCTACTTTCTTCGTTTAAAAGTATTCCTTCAATTCTTTTGGAACGGAAATTGGACTTTATTAAGCTCACATTTCCTCAAATTCTCGAGCAAGTTTTGTATTATGTACTCTTGGTGTATCTTGCCGTAAATGGCTATGGAATAAAAAGTTTCACCATAGCCGTTATTGCCCGGGATATTATTGGTGTTGTTGCAATTTATTGGTTGCAGCCATGGCGTCCTGGCTTTGCTTTCTCAAAAGCCACACTCAAAGACTTATTTAAATTTGGTATCCCATACCAAATAAATACGCTTTTGGCAGCCTTCAAGGATGACGGTATGACTATTGTTTTGGGAGGAATTTTAGGGCCAGTTGGAATAGGCTATTGGGGAACTGCTGTAAAATTTGCCCGATACCCACTAACCTTCTTTATGGATACTGTAACGCGCGTTACATTCCCTGCTTTTTCTCGCATGCAAGATGAGCCTGAGCACTTGGCAAGAAGCGTAACTCGATCTATATTTTTTATTTGCTTCCTTGTTTTCCCATCTCTTGCTGGTTTATCCATTGTTGCTCCATACATTGTTTCTGTAATTCCTCGATACAATCAGTGGCAACCGGCACTTTTTGCGCTCACTTTTGTGTCTGTTAACTTTATGTTTGCAGCGGCAACCACACAGCTTACCAACTTACTGAATGCGATAGGAAAAATTAGAATCACCTTTTACTTGATGATTATGTGGACTGCGCTGACATGGCTTCTTATGCCATTTCTTTCTTCGAAGTTTGGTGTAAACGGAGCAGCAGTAGGGTATTCGTTAGTCGGTTCATCTTCAGTTGTGGCGATTTTCATTGCCAAGAAGCAAGTAAACTTTTCGCTGTATCACTCAATTGGAAAGCCACTTATTGGGACACTCTTAATGGCGGCCGTATTGGTTATCCTGAGAATGTTTCTTCCCGTGACTGCCTACAGCATTGTCATTTTGTCTTTGGTTGGAGCAATAGTATATGGAGTAATCATGGTTGCGCTCGTTGGGGTAAGTCTGGTTGAAGATGCTAAAAAAAGCTTTAAAACAGTTTTGGGAAGATAAACGATTACTGCTTCTTATTGTTTTTGGAACACTCTCGTGGAGTATTACCATGGTGAAAAGTGGCTTGCCGGTTGTTGGAGGAATTGGTTTCTGGGGAGCAAATGGTCATGATGGTATTTGGCATTTAGCGCTCGCAAACGCGCTTGCCAGAGGAACATTGCACATGCCGGTTTTTGCTGGAGCAGGTCTGCAAAATTATCATATTGGTTTTGATCTCCTCTTAGCACTTCTTTTTCGGGTAACCACTATTCCGGTCTCAGTATGGTATTTCCAAATTATTCCGCCATTTCTTGCCCTTTGCATGGGTGTGTTGTGCTATCTATTTGTGTCTGATTGGACAGGGTCAAAGCGCGCTGCTTGGTGGAGTACCTTTTTTGTGTATTTTGGTGG